>NZ_JBFAML010000003.1:0-417584 GCF_040660295.1 Micromonospora sp. NPDC049891 | reverse complement strand
ATTCACCCAGTGCAGGCCGCGATCGCTCTCCTTGATGCGATTGAACGTGCTCTTGTGGTTCAGCCAAACGACGGCCACGTAGGCGTATGAGGCGAGATAGGCGGCGTAGCCCGGCCACTGCTCCAGCAGCCCGAACAGCAGGCGACCGGGCGGTACCTCCGGCACCCGAAGATCCACCACCAGCAGCGTGATGATGATGGCCAAAACCGCGTCGCTGAACGCTATGGCACGGCTCGTGTCCGACCGGGTACCGAGGTCGTCGGTTGGCCTGCTCACGGCCGGTGGCTACCCACCGACGCCCCCGATAACCGGCTCCTCGCAACCGGACCTACAGCACGACATGGGCCAGGATCTAGCGACCGACAGACGCCTTGGTACGCATCACGATGACGACCGTGGGCGAAGTCCGACCTCTGCGCATGTACGACGGCGCACGGACCTGCAGCCGGGCGACGTGCTCGGGCACAAGAACGCCGAAGGTTTACGGCGATCGGTGACGACGGCGACCATGTCCACCCGCCCCCGCAGCGAGTGCAAACCCTGACCTCCTTCGCAAACCCACAAACCGCAAAAGCCGCCTTGGCTAGCGAAAGGTGCGTAGCGTTCAGGTGGGCCTGTGCCGAGGACCCACCCAGCCGACAGGAAGGTATGAGATGTCGCTCGACGCGTTCCGCATCCCTGGCGGCTCCTTGGATGACCTGATGAGTCGGTTCTTCGGAGGGGACCCGTTCGCGGGACGTCCGGTGGAGCGGGTCGACCTGTCCCGGCTGCTCTCCACCGAATCGCGGCAACTCCTGCAACGGGCAGCCGAGCAGGCTACGGAGTGGGGCAGTCCCTACCTAAACGTCGAGCACCTGCTGTGGGCCGCTACCCAGTCCGACCCCACCCGCCGGATCCTCGACGCCAGCGGCGCCGACCCCGACGACCTTGCCCGCCAGGTAGAGTCGGCCGTCCCCAGGGGCAGGCCACGCGAAGACACACCTCCACTCGCGCCGGCGGCGAAGCGCGCCCTGCTCGACGCGCACCGCGAGTCGCGACGATCCGGCGCGACGTACATCGGCCCCGAACACCTCCTGCTCGGCATCGCTGCGAACCCGGAGACGACCGCGGGCCGGGCGTTGCGGGCGCTCGGTGGGTCTGTCACCGGGCCCACGCCGCCGGCGGGCGGTGCCGGCGGGCGCGGGGCCAGCAGCACCCCCACCCTTGACCAGTACGGGCGGGACCTCACCGAGGACGCCCGGGCCGGTCGGCTCGATCCGGTCGTCGGGCGTGATGACGAGATCGACGACACGATCGAAGTGCTATCCCGGCGTACGAAGAACAACCCGGTGCTCACCGGCGAGCCGGGTGTCGGCAAGACGGCGATCGTCGAGGGCATCGCGCAGCGCATCGTCAACGACGAGGTGCCCGAAACCCTGGCCAACCGGCGTGTGGTCGCACTCGACCTGTCCGGGATGGTGGCGGGTGCCAAGTACCGCGGTGAGTTCGAAGAGCGCCTGAAGAATGTGATCCAGGAGGTGACGGCGGACGAGGACGGGCTGATCCTTTTCATCGACGAACTGCATACCGTTGTCGGCGCGGGCGGCGGTGGCGAGGGGGCGATGGATGCCGGCAACATGCTCAAGCCCGCCCTGGCCCGCGGCGAACTGCACGTGGTCGGTGCGACGACACTGAACGAGTACCGTCGCTACATCGAGAAGGACCCTGCGCTGGAGCGCCGGTTCCAGCCGATCCTGGTGTCGGAGCCGAGCGTGGAGGACACGGTCGCGATCCTCAAGGGTGTACGCGACCGGTACGAGGCGCACCATCAGGTGCGCTACACGGACGAAGCGCTGGACGCCGCGGCTGAACTGTCCCACCGCTACATCACCGACCGGTTTCTGCCGGACAAGGCCATCGACCTGCTCGACCAGGCGGGGGCGCGGGTCCGGCTGCGTTCCCGCACCCCGGCTCCGGACAAAAAGGAGATTGAGCAGCGGCTGTCCCAGCTGCGCCGGGAGAAGGACAGTGCGGTGGCGAACGAGGACTATCAGCGCGCGGGTGCGCTGAAGGCCGAGATCGGTGCGGCCGAGCGGGACCTGGCGGCGGCGCAGGAGGGCACGCCTCCGGTGCCTGAGGTGCACATGAGCGACATCGCCGAGGTGGTCAGCCGCCGTACCGGTGTTCCCGTCACCCAGCTGACGGAGGTGGAGAAGCAGAGGTTGAGGCGCATCGAGGAGCAACTGCACGAGCGCGTGGTCGGCCAGCACGAGGCCGTACGGGCTGTGGCGGCCGCCGTACGCCGGTCGCGTTCCGGGCTGAGTGACCCCCAGCGACCCGACGGGTCGTTCCTCTTCCTCGGCCCCACCGGCGTCGGCAAGACTGAACTGGCCCGAGCCCTCGCCGCGGCGCTCTTCGGCGACGAGTCCAGCATGATCCGCTTCGACATGAGCGAGTTCCAGGAGCAGCACACGGTCAGCCGGCTGGTCGGAGCGCCCCCGGGCTACGTCGGGTACGAGGAGGCCGGTCAGCTCACCGAGGCGGTTCGGCGTCGGCCATACTCGGTGCTGCTCTTCGACGAGGTGGAGAAGGCGCATGCGGATGTGTTCAACGCGCTGCTGCAGGTCCTCGACGACGGTCGCCTCACCGACGCGCAGGGTCGCACGGTCGATTTCAGCAACACCATTCTGATCATGACGAGCAACATCGGCGCGGATCGCATTCTGGCCGCGCAGACGGCAGGGCGTCCGGTCAGCGACCAGCGCGAGGAGCTGATGGGGCTGCTGGGGCAGCGGTTCCGGCCGGAATTCCTCAACCGGATCGACGAGATCATAGTCTTTACCGGCCTGGACCGGGACCAACTCCTCGAGATCACCGGCCTGCTGCTGGACCGCACCCGCCGTCGGCTGCACGCACAGGACATCAACCTTGAGGTCAGCCCGGACGCCACGCAGTGGCTGGCCAACCGGGGCTACCAGCCCGAGTACGGGGCACGGCCACTGCGGCGCAGCATCCAGCGCGAGCTGGAAGACCGGCTGTCGACCCTGCTGCTCGAGGACGGGGCGAATCCGGGCGACACCATCGAGGTCAATGTCGTCGGCGGCGAACTCGACCTCTCGGTCCGGCCCGCCGCCGTGCCGGCCGGCACCTGATGCCCGTCCTTCTATAGTCACCGAAGGCCTGAGGAACAGCTCAGGAATGACCTGCTCCTCCGGAATGGACGAGGTCCGGGGCTCGGGCTCAGGGGTGGTACTCGCTGCGGGTGCGGGGCAGCCACTCGGGGTGGTGGTCGCGCAGGTACCGGATGAGGCCCTCGCGGACGTCGCACCGGAGGTCCCACGCACTCGGCCCGTCGGCCGCCGATGCCTGGACCTGGACGACGACGGTCTGGGGCGTCGCGTCCACCATCTGCAGCACCCACTGGTGCCGGTCCCACAGGGGTGATGCTTCGATGATCCGCCTCGTCTCGGTGCGGAGGTCGTCCAGGTCGGCGGTGTGATCGACGTGGAGCCGGGTCTCGCCGATCACCCGCGTCTCGTGTCGGGTCCAGTTCTGGAAGGGGTGTTCGGTGAACCAGGTGGTGGGCAGGATGAGCATCCGGTCGTCCCAGAGCCGGATGACCACGTTGGTCAGCTTCACCTCCTCGACGCGCCCCCACTGCCCGTCGACCACGATGACGTCTCCCACGTGGAGTCCGTCGGCGAACGCGACCTGGATGCCGGCGAAGGCGTTGCCGAGCGCGGTGCGTGCGGACAGGCCGAGCAGCGCGCCGACGACACCCGCCGAGGTGAGCACGGACAGTCCGATGGTGCGCAGCGTAGGAAAGGTGGTGAGGATCAGGCCGATCGCCACGACCGTCACCACGACCGAGGTGAGGCGCCGTACCGGTCGGACCTGGGTGCGGGCGCGGCGGATCCGGCGGTCGGCCCGCGTCTCGCCCGGCAGCCGGCTGAACGCGGCCCTCTCGGCGACGTGCAGGGCGCGAAGCACCAGCCACGTCACGCTCGCGATCAACAGCACCACGACGACGCGCCGGACGATGTGGGGTCCCGCGCCGGGGTACGCGCGGATTCCGACGTACAGCGCCGCGAGGAGCAGCACGGCGACGGCGGGGCGTCGGGATGCGCGGTACAGCGGCGCGAACAGCCATCGGTAGCTACGACCGCCGGCCCGACGCTGGAGCAGCACGCCGGCCAGCAGGCCCGCTGCGACAACCAGGGCCACCGCGACCACCAGGACCATCCTCGTGGTCATCAACCGACTTTCCTGCCACCGGCGACCGTCATCGGGCACTCCCGTCCGTTCCACTCGCGGTCACCTGGCGCGTCGATCTCGCCCTCGCGGAGCCGTTCCAGCGGCGGGCGCATGTCATGCTGCGTGGGTCACGACTGGCCGAGGTTGGTGACCAGGTTCACGGCGACGGCCAGGATGCCAGTTCCGAAGGTGTACGTGAGCAGCGCGTGCCCGAGCGCGATCCGGCGCATGCGGTTGCTGGTCGGTTCGTTCTCGCCCGGGGCGTAGGACATGCCGACCGTGAAAGCGACATACGCGAAGTCCGCGTACGCCGGTGGATCGTCGCGCTTGAAGTCGATGCCGCCATCGTCGCGGTAGTACAGCCGGGCGTACTTGAACGCGAAGACCGTGTTCACCAGCGCCCACGCCAGGACCACCGCGACGACGCTGAGGATCACCAGCGTCACAGCCACCATGTCCTGCTGGTTCGAGGCCCGGACGAGCGCCTCGGCCACGACGGCGAGGCTGATGACCGACGCGATCAGGATCGCCGAGTCAGTGGAACGGGTGTGCTGCTCCGCCTCGGCAAGCTGCTCGGTCCGCTTTGGGCTCGCCGACCAGCAGGCCCGCCACACCCAGACGACGATGATGCCCGCCGCGATCGTCCAGATCACCAGCGGTGCCAACTCCGGCGCCCCGACCAGCGCGGTGGCCGCCCCGGCGACGACACCGACGGCCAACGACCACAGGACACGCCTGACCGACAGCAGGCGTCCCCACGCCGGTCCTCCCGATCGCTGCTCCACCCGTTCAGCGTTCCGGCTCGACCGGATCGCGCAGGGAAAACCCCGAGCGATCACCGGATCGGGCTGCGCCGAGGGTGCCGAGCAGGAGGCTGGCCAGCCAGTAACGGCCTGCGCGAGGGCAGTGGAGCCGGCGGCGAATCCCGGAATGGCCATCGGACCTGTCCGGTTTCGCGGAGAATGTGCTGGCGAACGGGTAGGCCCGGATCGAAAGCAGGGAGTCGACGTAGCGCCGGTGACGGCGGCGCTGCGTGGCGAAGATCCGATGATGGCGACCGGTGAGATTGGGTCTTCAGCGGCAGGACTGCCGGTGGCAGGAAAGGACAGCACGAAGGACTCCAGCTCAAGGGCGGTGTCGGTGAGCCGGCATGGCCGTCGCTGCCATTCGGAGCGGTTCGAACAGCATGGACACGTCGCATCGTCGGGCCGCAGGCTCCGGTGCGGGTTGGGAGTCAGGGGTGTGGGCTGTCGCCGCCGGCGTTCTACTCATTGCCCTCGGAATCGTGGACGCTGTGATGACCGTGCTGCACCCCACCCGCCGCGGACCGGTCACCCTCGTGACCGGGGTCGGGGTGTGGTCGGCCATCCGTTTGTTGGCTCGCTGCGTCGGACGTCCACGGATCCTGTCGAGCGCGGGGATGCTCGCCGTCCTGACGGTTGTGGCGGTGTGGACGGTGCTCATGTGGGCAGGTTTCGCGCTGCTGTTCCTGCCGAACCTGACTGGGCTCTCCTACTCGCCGTCGGTTTCCTACGGATCGCTGAACTTTCTCGACGCCCTGTACATGAGCGGCATGTCCTTGACGACTGTGGGATTCGGCGACGTCGTCGGTGGAACGGACGCACTGCGCCTGATCACGGTCCTTGAGGCCGCCGCGGGCTTCGGCCTGATAACCGCGGCCATCACGTACGTCCTGTCGATCTACCCGCTCACCTCACAGCTCAGTAGCGCGGGATGGGTGAGCGCCAGTCGCAGACGGAGTACCGGCGGCGTTGACGCTCGCACGCTCCGGTGACACTCACCCGGGTGGGCAGCCTGTGGGCGACGCTGGTGATGGCGTGCGTTCTGGGGGCACTTCACCTGCTCGCACCGTACATCCGCCGGAGGCTGCCGGTGCCCACCCACGCGGCGGCCTCGCTCGGTGGCGGCATCGCCGCAGCGTACGTCTTCCTATACCTGCTGCCGCGCCTCGCCGAGGGCAACCAGGCCGTGGCCCACGTGCTGGAGGAAAAGGTCGACGCCACCCCGGCGCGCGGATTCATCCTGTTCTTCGTGGCGCTGGTCGGCTTTTTCACGTTCTACGTGCTGGAACGCGCCACCCATCGGTCGAACGGCCACAAGCACGAGCCCACCCGGGTGGTCTTCGTGTTCCAACTCGGCTTCTTCGCCCTCTACAGCGGGTTGATCACGTACACCCTGGCAACCAAGCTGCACGCCGGGCTCGGACCGGCGGTGTTGTTCGCCGTCGCCATGGGGCTGCACGTGCTGGCCACCGACGGCGTGCTGGCCCAGCACTTTCCGATCAGCCTCACCACCCGGTGGCGCCTCGTCCTCGTCGCCGGTGCCGGCACCGGCTGGCTGACAGCTGTCGTCGCCCAGCCCACCGACGTGCTGATGAACCTGCTCACCGCGTTCCTGGGCGGCGGGATCCTGCTCAACGTCTTCGTCGACGAACTGACACCCCAGCGTCACTCCAGCCTCACCTGGTTCACCGCCGGCCTCGCCGCCTACTCCGGCCTTCTAGCGATCGCGACCTTCACCGGTACGGGCGCCGCCTGAGGGGCACCGGGACTATGCGCTGAGGCTGTTCCGCGAGAGGGAGTCCCGGACCGGGCTCGTCGAGGTCTACTTCGTCCCGTCCTGGGACAAGCACCTACGCGGGCACGGCGGCCGACTCAGTCGCAATCGAGCCCGGAGCACAGCCGAGCGCCAGCCCGCGGTGCGGCATCTACTCCCGGCAGCCGCGCAGGCGCAGAGCTGACCGACGAGCGCGCGGGAGAGAGGTAACCGCGGGTCAGGCCGTACCCTGGCGGTTGACCCGCCCCTCCCGGGCCGCCTTCGACCGGCCATGGTCGCGCTCGGTTCCGGCCGACCCCGTTGCGGTGCGCTCGTGCCGCTGGCCCGGCGAGTGCTCCACGGTGGCCCCCTGCCGGCCCCGCGCTCCGCTGCCCGGGTGCCGGCGGCCCCGCGCCGACTCGCCGCCGCTGTCATGCTTGTTGCGCTTGTGGCTACCCATGCCCGGTGGGTACCCGGCGCCCGTGCGTCCATGCTTTCGAGTGGGGACGCGCCGGCAACCCCCCGAACACCGAGCCGCGAACTCCTCCAGCCGCGCCCGCACTCGGGCATGCCCTCCCTCGTCCCTGCCTGGCAGCAAAAAGGGGTGATACACCCTGGAAGCGATACACCGAAAGAACCCGACAAGGTGCCACTACGCACCACGGCGGACCTCGATCAGCTCTGCTGCTGTTGCCCCTGGCGCGATCAACCGAACGCCCGGTGTCTAACCCGCGCCGGCTCGCGCACTCACGATGCTCCACCTAGGTTCACCCGCGCGGGACTGCCCCTTCCCGCGCGGCGGCGACGCGCTGACGATGGGCGGCCACTCCGGGACTCGTACGAGCACCACCGCCGCAGCGATCGCCTCCTGCCGCACACCTGGGTCTGGGTTGTCCATAAATGCGGCGGTGGCGTCGTACCTGCTGGGATGGAGCGGCCAGACCGCATGCCACGCCAAGTCGGGTCGTCCAGCGGCGAGTATCCGGCGAGCGCAACGAGCTCGCGCTCACGGGTGTCACCGACCGCGTCGGCCAAGGTCGACATTCAGGTCAGGCAGCAACTCCACCACCAAGATCCACGTAGTTATTCACAGTGGACAGTCGTCCAGGTTCAGTCGACGGGCACCTCAGCCATGATCCAGACGGGGCGGCACGCACACGCACTGGCCAACACTCACGCGCACGAACCGCCCCTCGGACGGCACCGGCTCCACCAGGTACGGCATGTGGGTCACAGACGTGACCCACATGCGACCCACACCGACCCAAAAGTCGACGACGATCATGAATATCGCCTGGTAGAGCTTGCGCGCCCGAAGGGACTCGAACCCCTAACCTTCTGATCCGTAGTCAGATGCTCTATCCGTTGAGCTACGGGCGCTGGTGCTCGGCCAGTCTACACACCCGGCCTTCGCGCGGAGACTCCGGGATTCGAACCCGGGAGGGGCTTTAAGACCCCAACCGCATTAGCAGTGCGGCGCCATAGACCAGACTAGGCGAAGTCTCCCAGGTGGCCCGCAGACCACCGCGCCCGAGGATACAGGCCGGGCCCGGCCGGGAGCAAAGCGACTACCGGAACGAGCCGCACCCGGGGTCCGGGGACGGCTCGCGCTGTGCGTTGCTGTGATCAGGACTACGCTCCATCGACATGCAGGAGCAGCCGCCCAGCGAGCAGAACCGCCGTGAGCCTGCTGAGGGAGCCCGTCGACGCTCCCCGGAGGCGACCTTCACGCCGCCTCCGGCGCCGGCACCGCCACCTCCGGAGGAGCCGGAGGACCCCGCTGGGTCCCGCCCTCGCCGGGCGAAGGCGGCGCCGAGCGTGATCTTCCAGCCGCCACCGGTGCCGGAGCAACCGTTGCCGCGCCAGTCCGGACCGGCCGTGTCCGGACCTCCGGCCACGCCGGTGCCGTCCTTCACCACCGGAACTGGGGTCACTGGCCGAAGCGAGCACACCGCCTCGCCGGCCGCCGGGAAGATCGGAGACGAGACGCCGGTACCTGCGTCGCGGCGCCGTGGTCACACCGGGCAGCCAGCGGCAGCGGCCGACGCCGCTGGTACGGACGCCACCCCGGCCGCCCGATCCGCCCGCAGGAAGGCAGCCGCGAGCAAGGTGGTGCCAGCACGGACCGGATCTGCCGACGCCGGGGCTGCATCTGTCGGTTCCGGCGCCGACGCCTCGACGACCGACTCGCGCGTCGTCGAGGCGGCGAAGACTGATGCGGCAAGCACCGACAGCGCAACGATCGCCCGGGCAGGCGGCACCCGACCCGCCGAAACCGGGACCACGGACGTCAGGAACAGGGACGCCGAGCAGGTCAGCAGCGGAACGGCCGACAGCGCAGCGGCGGGCGCCGGGACGGCTCGGGCGCGGAAGGCGGCCAAGACGACGACAGCGCGGCGAAGGGTTCGGGCGAGCGACGAGCGGGCACCGGAGCCGGCCAGCGAGCCGACCAGCGTCGAGAAGGCGAAGAAGGCCAGGCGGCGGGTGACACCCGGCACGGCTACCGCCCCGGAAGCGGCTGCTCCGGCGGTGCCCCCCACCGAGCAGGCAGCGACCGAGCAGGCAGCAGCCGCTACCGGGACAGCGCCGCTCAAGGCAGCCCGGAAGGCCACAAAAAAGGCCGCCCGCAAGACGGCCACGAGCAACGCAGCCACAGGTGGCCTCACCACGGGCGACGCGCCCACCAGCGACGCGGCCACGAGCGGAACGGCCACGAGCGCACCCATCACGAGCGACGCGGCCACGGGCGACACCACCGCGAGCGACGCGGCCACGAGCGGTGCCACCACGCGCGAAGCCACCGCGAGTGACGCGGCCACCAGCGAACCCACCACGCGCGAACCCACCGCGAGCGGAACGGCCACGCACGCGACGGGCGGGTCCGGAGACGTGATGTCGGGCAGTGCCGTCGTGGCGCCGGCGACCGGAGACGTACTGCACGTCGGCACCGGACGGGACTTGTCGGGGCGTACGCCGGAATTGGAATTGCGGGTGCTCGTCGCGCGGGTGCTCGACCACCCGGGCTTCGCCCCGGAGCTGCTGGCCCTGACTGCGGTGGAGGCCCTCGGGCCCGGCGCGGCCCAGTGGGTTCGGCGGCTGCGGGAGTTGTACCCGGGGGCGGACCCGGACGGGCTGGCCAGGTTGGCCACTCGGCGCTTCGTCCGGCAGGCCGGCGTCGGTGGGGCGACCGCCGCGCTGACCGGGGTATTCGCGCCGGCGGTCGAACTGGCGGCGGTGCTCTGGTCGCAGGCGAACCTGGTGCTGCACCTGGCGGCGGCGTACGGCCATGATCCGGCGCACCCGGATCGGGCGGCGGAGTTGCTGATGCTGACCCAGGTGCACCCGGACCTGGCGAGCGCGGGGTCCGCGGTGGCGGCGGCGCGGGCGGCCCAGGGGCCGGAGGAGGAGCCCGGACTCCGGGCGGTCGAGGCGGCCTGGCGACTGGCGACCCCGCTGGCCGCGCAGGCGAGTGGCTGGCTGGCTCTGCGGCTGGTCTCCCGGCTGCTGCCGGGTACGGCGGCGTTGACCGCGGCGGCCGGCAACTCGGCGGGCGCCGAGCGCCTGGCTGCCCGGGCGACCGCCCGCTACCGCCCCCAGCGGTTGTCCCGAGTCGGTTGACCAAGAGGTTCGCGTCACGACACGCCAGTGAGGCAGACGCAAACTTCTTGATCAACCCGACGGGTGGCCGGCAACCCCGACGGGTGGCCCCCGGCGGGTGGGTTAGAGCCAGGTGAACCAGTCGCGGGGGAGCAGGGCGTAGCCAAGGAAAGCGACGATGTCGAGCAGGGCGTGTGCCACGATCAGCGGCATGACCCGGCGGGTACGCAGGTAGAAGAGGCTGAACACCACCCCCATCACCGCGTTGCCGATGAACGCCCCGAACCCCTGGTAGAGGTGGTACGAGGCGCGTAGCAGCGCGCTCGTCGCGATGATCGCGCCGACCCGCCACTGGAGCTGACGTAGGCGGGTCATCAGGTAGCCGACCACGATCACCTCCTCCAGAATGCTGTTCTGGAACGCGGCGAGGATCAGCACCGGGACCGTCCACCACAGGTCTGGCAGGGCGGCCGGCACCAGGGTGGCGTTGATGCCGAGCTGGGCCGCCGCCCAGAACAGCGCCAGGCCGGGCAGCCCGATCAGCGCCGCCAGTCCGGCGCCCCGGGCCAGGTCTGACCCGGGCCGTCCGGCGTCCAGGCCGAGGGTCCGCACCGGGTCGCCGGGGTCCCGCGCCAGCAGGTGTACGGCGAGCAGCACCGGCAGCAGCGCGAAGATGATGCCGAGCAGCTGGTACGTCAGGTCCAGGTAGGGACGGGCCGACGCGGAGGTGTTCAACGCGGCGGTCTGCCGGGACAGGCCACCCTCCGCGGTCAACTTCGCGATGATCGACACAGTGGCGTAGACCGCCGACTGGCCGAGTGAGAGGCCGAGTACCAGCATCGTCTCGGTGCCGAGCGTCCGGCGGGACACCGGACGGGTGAGCTCAACTGTCACCGGACCACTCTGCCCGACCGGACGCCCCGTGGTGGCATCCACCCTCCGGCGAGCAGCCCTCACGATGCGATCGCACATTCTGTGCGACCTTCATACACGCTCCGTGGAGATTCTATCTGGGCCCGATCCGCCGTCAGAAGAAGGAGCGCCCCCGGTGGACAACTTCGCGCGGCTGCTGAAGGAGAGCTGGACCCTGGTCGAGGAGCACCGGGTCCGGCTGAGCGGTCACTTCTACGCCCGGCTCTTCCTCCTCGACCCCGAGTTGCGCAAGCTCTTCCCGGTGCAGATGACCGGGCAGGGCGACCGGCTGCTCGAAGCGATCATCGCGGCGATCCACACGGTGGACGATCCGGAGGGCTTCGACGAGTTCCTCCGCGCGCTCGGCCGGGACCACCGCAAGTACCACGTCGAGGCGGCCCACTACGACACGATGGGCGTGGCGCTGTTGGACGCGTTGCGCAGCATCGCCGGCGACGGCTGGAACCTGGAGTACGACCAGGCGTGGCGGGACGCGTACGCGGCAATCGCCGAGAAGATGCTCGCCGGGGCGGCGGCGGACGACGACCCGCCGTTCTGGCACGCCGAGGTGCTGACCCATCAGCGGTACGGCCCGGACACGGCCGTTCTCACCTGCCGGGCGTTGCAACATCCACTGGTCTGGAAGGCGGGTCAGTACGTGAGCGTGGAGGTGCCGCGCCATCATCCCCGGGTCTGGCGGACGTACTCGATCGCCAACGCGCCGAACGATGACAACGTGCTGGAGTTCCACGTCCGTACGCCGGCCGACGCCGCCGGTTGGGTCTCCGGCGCGTTGGTCCGCCGGACCAGGCCGGGCGACCTGCTGCGGGTCGCCGCACCGATGGGTTCGATGACTGTCGACCGCTCCTCCGAGCGGGACATTCTCTGCGTCGCCGGTGGTGTCGGACTGGCTCCGATCAAGGCGCTCGTGGAGGAACTGGCCGGTTACAACCGGGCCCGCTGGGTGCACGTCTTCTACGGGGCCCGGACCGAGGCCGACCTGTACGGTCTGGACCGGCTGCGGGAACTGGTCGCCGCCCACCCGTGGCTCTCGGTGACCCCGGCGTGCAGCGACGACCCGGATTTCGACGGCGAGCAGGGCGACATCTCCGACGTGGTGGCCCGGTACGGGCCGTGGACGACGCACGACTGCTTCGTCTCCGGTTCGGCGCCGATGGTGCGGTCCACTCTCCGGGTGCTCGCCGCGGACGACGTACCGCCGCAGCGGACCCGGTACGACACGTTCGGCAACCTCTAGAGCTTTGCTCCCCCCGAACCGGGGCGCGTGCCCCTGCCCCCTGGGGCACGCGCCCCGGTCCCCCCGATCGGGCGGCCCGGCACCGCCCCGCGCCACCTCGCCCGTCCGGCCGTCGTTCCCACCCGGGCGGGCGGGGTCGCGCCCGCAGCCGAGCCTGTGTCAGCGGGGTGGTGCGGTCGCGGCGAACAGGTGCAGCCGGGCCCGCCCGCCGCGTGCTTCACCGGCGGGGTCAGTAGCGCCATGGGTGGCCGGACTCGCGGTACTCCTCGATCGGTACCAGCGGCACTCCGGGTGCCATCCGGTCGACGTAGAGCCGGCCTTCCAGGTGGTCGATCTCGTGCGCGACCAGGCGGGCCATGCCGAACTCGAAGGACGTGATGATCCGGCCACCGTCGAACTGCGCGTGTTCGACATCCAGTCGCAGCGGGCGCGGCACCAGTCCGCGATGGTCGAAGAAGGAGAGGCACCCCTCGTACTGCTCGTCGGTGTGGGGTGCCGCGTCGACCACCCGGGGGTTGAGCAGCACGACCGGCTCGGCTGTGCGGTCCGGCGGGCGGACCACCGCCGCGGCTCGGTCGATGTCGAGCTGTGGAGCGGCGATGCCCACCCCCTTGGTGAAGGGGTGCAGTTCGTCCAGCCGGGCCAGCGCGGTGACCAGCCGGTCGACGACCTCCCGGGCGGCCGGTTCCTCGCGCGGCAGGTCGAACGGGCGGGCCGGTTGCCGCAGCAGGTCGGCACCGCGCTGGACGATGCCGAGCCCCCGCATCCGGTCGGAGGGTCGGACCCGCCCACCGTCCGTCTCGGGCTCCGGTTGCGCCCGGAATCGCCACTGCAACCGGTACCGGGCGTTGAGCGGCGGCTCGTCGGTCGCCCAGTCGAAGATCGCCCGGTCACCCTCGTCGCGGCGGGTCACCGCCGTCCGCAGCGGGCCCTCCTCCGCCGAGAGCGAGGTTTCCGCGCCCCAGACCTGCGGATCCAGAGCCACCGGCAGGTCCAGGCGTACGGCGAGGTGCCGGGTCGGTACGCGGACCGCACGCTGGAACCAGGGCCCCCACTTGTCCTGCCCGACCGTGTACGCGTACTCGATCGTGGCGCGCCGACCGGGGTACAGCGGGAAGCGTCGTTCGCCGTTCTCGAAGAGCAGCCAGATCTCCTTGAACGCGTCCCGGTCGTGCTTGGCGCGCCAGTGCATGGACTCCCGCTCGCCGAACTCTTCGCGGTACGCGCACAGTTGCAGTTCGGCGAAGCTGAGCGGGTGTTCCCGGTGGTGCCGGTTGGAGCGGCCCGGGTCGCTGGGGTAGCGGTCCACGGCGACGCGGACCAGATATCGGGTGACCGGCTCGACACCGGCGTTGTACAGCTCTCGGCGGATGACGCAGCGGTAGGCGTCGTCGGTGTGGGTGAGGTTGGCCGTCTCGCGTTCGACGATCAGACCGGTGCCGGGGGGCATCCACTGGCCGGGCAGTCCGGATTCCCGGTGGTTGCGTTCGCTGCGGGCGTGGCGGAGGTCGTCGTACTCCCGGAAGCGCTGCCAGATCGCGCCGCTGGCCTCCAGGACGGCCTCGGCACGGCGGGCGAAGTCCTCGGTTGGTCGGTGTCGGCGTCCCTCGACGTGGCTGACGTACGAGGGGTCGAATCCCATCAGGGTGGCTAGTTGCTTCTTGGACAGCCCCCGCTCCGTCCGGTGCCGTGCGAGTTCGGCGGCGAAGGAGTCGGCAGCCCGATCGAGCGGTGAGGTCGTCATCAGCTTCCTCGTGGCCGGGAGTACCAAGTTTCACGTTGAGTCGCCGGCCGCACACACATCTGGCACCTAGTCGACAAGAACCTTGACTGATGAGCGATTCCTACCGATACTGCCCCGAGTCCCCGGGCCGGCACCGTGCGTAGTTTCCAAGCCGCAAGTGACCCGGGTCGCCCCCTTCATTGCACCGCCGGGTTCCCCTGCGCCCAGAAGTGTGGTTAGGCTAGCCTTAGTACGACGATGCAGCTTCGGATCGGGCGGGTCGGATGACGTGGGGGTGGAGCAGGTGACAGCGGTGCTGCCCGTCCAGGACCCGGCCACCACACCCCTGGCCCCGGTAACCGCGACCCTGCGGGCCATGTTCGGTACCGACGACCTCCCCGGGCTGGCACCGGGCCTGCTGGTCGCCGACGAGGCCGGTTGGGTTCCGGCGACCACCCTGACCGGCACCCGGCTGCCGGAGCTTCTCGACTCCGCCGTCCGGCTCTGGGGTGGCACCCCGCACGCCTCCGCCGCGCTGGCCTGGAAGGCGTACAGCTACTGGGCGGCGCTGCCGGTAGTGCTCGGCTGGGCCGCCGCCCGGCGGGTGCCGTTGCTCGACCACACCGCGGCACTGATCCACTTCGCCGACCGACGCGCCCTGGTCACCGTGGGGCTACGCGAGTCGATCCCGGTCGCGGTGCTGCCCAATGATCCGCTGGCGCTCGCCGGGCTGCCCCAGGTCCGAGTGGTCGCCGACGAGCGGGAGTTGCTCGACACACTGCGCGCCACGCTGCTGGACGCCCACCTGTCGCCGCTGATCTCCGCGATCCAGGGTGAGGTCCGCATCGGCGCCCGTACCCTCCTCGGCTCGGTGGCCTCCGGCATCGCCCACGGGCTGCTGCGCGCCGCCGACGGGTTGCCTGGTTCCACGGTCGAGGCGATCGACACGCTGCTCGACGCGCTCGGCCTGGCCGACCTGGTGGAGCTGGTGCCCGGGTCGAACGGCGAGCCGATCGTGCAGCGCCGCACCTGCTGCCTGGCCTTCACCCTGCCCCAGCCGAAGGTCTGCCAGGGCTGCTGCATCCGCTGAGCTGGTCCGCCGTTCACCCTGTCAACGGGCGCACGTCCCACAGCCAGACGCCACCGGTGTACTCGGGCTCGATGTCGGTCAGCTCGGTCATCCCGGTACGCAGCGCGTCGGCGTGCTCGTGCGGTCCGAGGATCACCACGCCGGCCCGCCAGTACCGCAGGTCCTCCACTGCCTCCCGGCGGGTCCGCTCGGTGACCGGCGGCACCTCGCCGGTACGCCTGATGGTGCCGAAGAAGCTGCTGGTGGGCCGGGGTGGCGCGGAGAACAGGGCGACCCGGTTCCGGCCCGGCCGGGTGTCCGGGCCGAGAAAGTAACCGCGAGCGATAGGCATCTCCTGCCGGGTGTGGGCGGACCAGCGCAGCGGGTCGGCGTACTCGGTGTCGGGCAGCGGCAGGGTCACCACGCTGCGTCCGCCGGCCAGGTAGGGACGCCAGGCACCGGAGCTGACGAACTCCGGGGTCGGTTCGAGCCGCTTCGTCGGTAGCGGCGTGGGCAGCACCGGCACCAGCGCCATCGCCAGTCCGGTCACCGTGGCGAAGCGGATCTGCGACCGGCGGTCCGGATGCCGGGCCGCCGCCTGACTGGCCCGCTCCGCGCCGTACGCCAGGAGCAGGCCGATGATCGGGGTGATGGCCAGCGCCCAGCGGGTCGGCACCACCGAGTGCAGGACCGGCAGATCCTCCAGCAGCGCCCACGGCCCGGGAACGCCGGTCCCGCGACGGTCGAAGCGGACCTCCCGGCCGAGTGAGAGCACCGCGAAGAGCAGCCCGAGGACGGCCAGGCCGATCACCACCGCGTTGCGCCGCAGCCACCACACCACCGCCACCACGAGGATCACCAGTGGCCAGCCAAAGAAGGCGTTCTCCTCGGTCGGGTTCTTGGCCAGCCCGGCGGCGCTGCGGGCGTCACCGGCCAACGACTCGCGGGAGTAGGCGAAGAACGAGGCCAGATCGGTGGAGTAGCCCCGGATCAGCCAGGGCAGCCCGTGGTAGGCGCCGGGACCGAAGAACTGCACGTACAACGGGTAGGCCAGCAGCACGGCGGAGACGACGGCGGCCACCCCGAGCCCGGCGGCGAACGGACGGACCCTGGCCCGCAGCTCGGGCCGACCGATCACCATCGCGACGATCACCACGGCGAGGCCGATCGCGGTCATCAGCAGGATTTCCAGGTTCAGGAACGCCTGCCAGACGATCACCAGGGCGAGCAGCAGCCCGTTGCGCAACCAACCTCCGGGGTCGGCGAGTCGCAGGGTACGCCAGATGATCAACGGCACCACGTACTGCGACACGATGTTGGGGTGGGCGTTGGCGTGGGAGACCATCGCTGGCGCGTACGCGCAGAACGTGGCGCCCAGCCAGGCCGGACCGCGCGCGCCGGGCACCACCACGCGGGAGAGCAGGAAGTACCAGGCGGTGGCGGTGGCGATCATGCCGAGGGTGAGGAAGACCAGGAACGCGGCCCGGGTGCCGAACAGCAGGGTTATCGGTGTCATTGGCAGCGAGACGGACAACACCGACGTATTGGCCATCAAATTAACCGATTCCGGCACATTCATCCGGTCCGACGAGAACGGGTAGGCGAATTCCGTGACGACCCGGGCGCCGTGCGCCAGCATCCATTCGAATTGCGCCATATCAGTCGGATTGTCGCGAATACCGTCGCGGGGATTCAGCCACATTCGTCCGGTGACCCAGAAGGCGAGTGCGGCGAAGCTCGCCACCGCCGCGATGTCCTTCCACCGCCCGGAGCCGACCCTGCCCCTCGCGCGCCCAGGTCGGTTCGCGACCCTTCCCGCCTCGGACTGGGTGACAGGTCGGTCCGAATCGGGAGTAGTCATAGCAATTCATAGCGTAGTCGGCCTATACGGCCAGCGTGCAGGGTTCGGGCTACTGGCGTAGTATCGGCCGGGTTCGCTGGCCACACCGATCGTGCACCTACCCCCGACCGTTAATCGGCCATCGCGGGCCCCGATATCCCCGCCGTCCGGGCGGATGGTTCACTCAGTCGGTCCCGGCACGGGTCGAGTCGCATCGTGAGGAATCGACGCATGGCAGAAATCACTGGGGATCAGCGCGTGCAGTCCGAGGTCTTGGAGGGCCTCGCCACGGCGGTCAATCACCGGCGCTGGTTCGTCGAGCTGGCCGTGCCCTACCTGGGTGACAACCCCATCGAGATCGGTAGCGGCCTCGGCGACTACGCGCTGGAGTGGAGCGAGAACTTCCCCCGGTTCACCGCCACCGAGGCCGACCCGGACCGGCTGGTCGCGCTCAAGGAGCGCCTGGCGGAACGGCCCTCGATCGAGGTGCGCCAGATGCTGCTGCCCCACTCCGAGCAGGGTGACTACAGCGCCGCGGTCTCGTACAACGTGCTGGAGCACATCGAGGACCACGTCGGGGCGCTGCGCAGCATGGGCCAACTGGTCCGTCCCGGCGGAGCCGTGGTCATCATCGTGCCGGCGTTCCAGTTCGCGATGAGCCCGGCCGACATCGCCACCGGCCACGTCCGGCGTTATACGAAGAAGACCCTGGCCGGCGCGATGACCGAGGCGGGCCTACAGGTGGAGAAAATCCACTACGCGAACGCGCTGGGCTTGATCGGCTACTTCATGGCCACCAAGGTCTTCCGCCTGATGCCGAAGGAGGGCCCGATGGTGAAGGTCTACGACACCCTGGTCCTGCCCGCCACCAAGGCCGCCGAGCAGCGAGTCCGTCCCCCCTTCGGCCAGTCCGTCTTCGCCGTAGCCCGTACCCCCGCCTAACCCCCAACCCACCCCCAGTCCCGCCCCGTTGATCATGAGGTTGACGGCACTTCTGGAGATCGAACTCGCCGCCAACCTCATGATCAACCAAGGATGGGGGGTCGGGAGCGGGTGGGTCAGCTGGTGATCTGGTAAGTGGGGCGGGTGGTGGCTCGGGCCAGGGTGTGGAAGGCGAGGTTGAAGCCGACGTAGGCGGGGGTCGACTCCGGCGTCACGTCGAGACGTTCGACGTCGAGGGCGTGCACCGCGAAGACATAGCGGTGCGGGCGGTCACCGGGCGGCGGCGCCGCACCGCCGAAGCCGTGCTCCCCGTAGTCGTTGCGCACGGTGAACGCGCCCTTCAGGTCGTCGTCGGTGGCGCCCCGCGGCAGCTCGGTCACGTCGGCTGGCAGGTTGACAAGCACCCAGTGCCAGAAACCACTGCCGGTCGGTGCGTCCGGGTCGAAACAGGTCACCACGAAACCCTTGGTCTCCGCTGGGAAGCCCGACCAGGCCAGATGCGGCGAGACGTTGTCCCCACCGGTGCTGCCGTGGGCGTGGGCCGCATTCATCGGCTCACCGTTCTGGACATCGTCACTTGTCAGCGTGAAGGAGGCGACTGTCGGCAGCAGCTCGTACGGGTCCGGAGCGATGGGACGTTCCAGGGTCATCGAGACAGGTCCTTCCGGTGGAAGCGGTGTTGTGCGCCCTTTTTCTTACCCTGTGACGCGCTGACATTCGACAGAACCGGCCTCAAGTCCGCCGTAACCGAGCGACCCTCACGGCGGTTGTCCCCCTGCAACAGCTAGCGAAGGAGTCTCTTGGCCGGGGTCTGGCGTGACTTCATCACCGCCGTCATCGATGCCGTACGTCGACGTGACGAGGCGGCCCTCAGCGACGAACGCCGCCGGGCAGTGGACCGGCTCGCCGACGAGAAGATCCGCGAGGAACAGCAGAAACGCCCGCCGGAAAGCACCTGAGGCGGGTGGCAGTCACGTCGACTGCGCCGCCTCGTCGGCTACCGTCGCCCACTCCCGCTCCCACGCCTCCATCACCGGCCCCGCCCACTCCAGATCCGGGCAGCCGGCCGGCCCGCATACCTCGCACTGACCGTCGCGATGGCGGCTCAAAACGACGCCCGCCGCCACTGCCACCTCCCGCATCCCCACCTCGTCATACATGGACGTCACGGGATACACCCAGCGATTCCGGCCACCAGCATGACTAGAACGATGCCGGCGGCAATCCAGCCGGCAACGAGTTGCCTACGTGCGACGAGTTGAGGTGGGGCCGGAATCGGGTAGCGATCGCCGTCCGGGATAGGTGGCCGGCCACCATAGATCGGATACGTACCGTTGGGTCTGCACTTGTCTCGCATCGGTGCCTCCGCAGCGGCAGGAGGGGGTGCCGGTGCGGAGACGGAAGGGGGACCACCTCCGCACCGGCCGGGGCCTCGCTAGCCGACGAGCAGCCCCGATGGAGCCAACTTAGGTTACTTAGCAACCTCAGTCAACACAGGCGGCTTAGTGCGCGTGCCGGGCTGGCAATCTGAGAGGGCCGACGAGAGGTGGCCCGCCATGAACCACCGCCGCAAGCCGCTGTACGAACAGGTCGTGGACGACATCACCACGTCGATCCAGGCCGGGACACTCAAGCCCGGCGACAAGCTGCCGTCGATCGCCCAGCTCACCGTGCAGTACGGCATCTCCAACACGATGATCAAATTCGCTCTGCGGATCCTGGGCGAACGCGGCCTGATCGAGACCCACCAGGGCAAGGGAAGCTTCGTAGCGTCTCCGCCGCCGTGAGGACGCCGACCTTGCCGCTCCCAGCGACAGGGTCGCCCTACAGCGGCCGGACTCTCGGACAGACATAGCCACCGGGTCAGCGCTGCCAGTAAGTGGAGGGTGTGGGATTCGAACTTACGAGACATCGCTGCCTTACCGGTTCTCAAAACCACGAGACTGGCGGCTCTGACCTCCTGATTGCCTACCAGAGTCCTCTGCACTACACGCATGGGGCACGCGACAAGTAGCCAGACCTGCGCCGTCTGTGCACGATGGTGTCCCCGGGTCTAGCAGTCGAGCGGGAGCGCCCTTGTGCGCTGGCGCGCATACCTCACTGGCCATCATCAGTGGCAGCGTCCCACAGCCTAAACCAACTGTGTGGCGCACTAACGCACATAACACAGAGGCCACTGAGGCACTAGGCGTGTGTCAATAAGGTGACTGTGACCGTGCCGGCTATAAAGATGACCACTCTGCTCATGCACGAGGCTACCTGATCAGGTTATTCTCGCCCACATGCAGACCCGTCTCGACGCACAAGGACTGGCAGCCAAGTATCCCGACCCGGGGTTCCGAAATTCGCTTAAGGAACTCCTGAATCTGCAAATCCTTCTTGACGGCTGCATTATCGATGAGCGGTATCGAGTACCGCCGGAGTTGCATCAGCCCCTCCAGCTTAGCGAGGACGGCGAACGTGCTTTCGATGCGCTCGGCAGACGTCAAATTATTCCGTATCCGGAGACCCGCATGATGTGTCTGCTGGTTCTCTGGAACGTCGATATCCTAGTTGACCCCGTAGCTACCGACACCAGCGCTTTAGTGAGAGCCATTGGCAAGGAAATCGCTGAACAGAATGTCCGATTTCCCTATACTCACGGACGATTGCTGTACGACAAGGCCGCAGACGAGCTTGAGATTGGCAATCTACGCAGCGGACTCGATCCTACAGAAACTCAAAAGTTCCTCCAAGGCACCCCCCAAGGAGTTTTTCAAGCTGGCCGTTTCGTGACCGGCCCTTACGGGCTACTACGCAGCAAAGAGCAGCGCATCATTGACCCCGTCCGGTACGTACCCTACCACTGCTCGGACGTAACATGCGAAAGTGTCCATAGGTATGGCCTTCAGACATCTATGGAAGCTCCCATTAATGAACTTCGCCCAAAGTTTAGCAAGTATCTTGAACGGGAGAGCAAGGAACCGAGCGACTGGTCGGGCTTTCTCAAAGATTTCGGACCGGAAGGCCCAAGCATCTACAGGTCTTTGTACAATGATCTATCTGCGGACTCTTTGATCTATGCGTTAGGTGACTGTCTGGCGATCTCGGAGCTGCGCTCCCTGTTTACTTGGATCGTGACGAATACAGACGAGCTTTCCGCCGCCGCAGCAGACATTCCAGGAGTTAGCGCCGCAAATGCGGAAAGCATGAACGAAGCCCAACTATTGCAGCTCGTATCGGTCGCGCGAAACTCTACGATTGTGCGGGGCCTCGATACGCTTGTCCTGCAGGGAACAATTGCTGTTCCGTATAACGAAATCCGAAGCCCTGTCATGAACATGAGAGGTACCGGCCCATACGGGCTACTGACTCAGATCAATAGATACGGCGCGCGTCTTGATTCACCGTACTTCAACATGGGCCCCTTACGGCTGAGGCGCATGATCGCGGAGATGTATCCGCTAGACAATGAGCACGAGCGCACGGAGTTGGACTGGCAAATGCGCGAGGAAGCCGCGGAGACAACGGAAGCCAGAATAGAAAAGTTCGTACAGAACCGAAGCCCTCGTGATGTTGTCTCCTCACTGCTACTGGTCCGACACTCGAACCTAATCGTTGCTACCGAGAACCTAATGATCCAGGATGACCTGCTTCGCGATGACGAAGATCGGGTCAATTCGGTACTGTGGAAGCTCGGATTTTCGATATCAGACGGCTTGGACCAGTACTCTGACTTTTGGCGCTACCTGGACGCGACGAAGAGGGCATGCCAAAGCGCTGGTGTCAATCCGCAGATGTTGGACATCGAGCAGATTCGGCGAGAGGCAGGGCCGTTCTTCCCAGAATTAGAGCGCGTCTTGAGGGACTGCCTAGCTTTCGCTACTTGGGCGCTGCTCACTGATCACCACGGCTCAGAAAAGCGCTTCGTTTACCGGCCGAATGACGATGCACCCGCCGCGCTACGTCGCCTTCATGACATGCAAGCCCGGGATGAGCAGGGCCGGCGCTTGTCGTTCTCCGCTGAATCTACTCTCTACGCACTCGTGCGTGGCTTCGGAGCCCTTGCCGACCACTTTGACACCTTGAGGGCGCAAGGCGAGCAACTTTTGCGAGATCCGCTAGAGGTGCCAAAGTGGGCCGGCGTACAAAAAATTCAAATCTTCCCCTTCGTGCATACCATTCCATTCCTAGACCTTCTCCCCGAGAGCCAGCAAGGGATCATTGACGGTTTGCGGAGGGCTTCGCAGCGGATGGTATCAGCCGAGGTAAGCGAGGTTCGAAACACCTTGGCGCACCCCCGAACAGCGGACGTTTTGAAGCTCGGTCTTGTACTCGACACTGTCGAGGAAGTGGTTAGGTTCTTTAGGACGGCAGGCTACATGCGGCAGCAGTTTCGACCGATCAAGACGGAGACGGACGAGGCGGGGAACAGCCTTACGACACTCTCTGACGCATTTGGTCAAACAGTATCGGTCCACGAACCCTCTTACTTCGATTGGCTCGATCTGCCCGCAGCCGTAGCCGGCGTCCACTTCATGCCCGCCGCCTACTTCTATGAGCCTTCACGAATGCTGCGATTTGTGACCGAAACCAAGTCCGCTTATTCGGGCAGATGGAGCAACTACCCTAGGAGGCAAAAGGAAAGAGGCGCCAGGGCTGGTTCTGGGCACCCTGAGGCACCCGCTGTGCCAAGTCCTCGTCGAACCAGTTCTATCTAGCACGGCACTCACTGCCATGCTGTCTGTCGCCGGTAAACGACACGACCGGTGAGGCACAGCGGCACCCGGGCGAATAAAGTGAGACTCATTCACCACCATAGAAGCGCCCCCTGATCAGCGTTCGCGCTGGTCAGGGGGCGTTTTTGCTGTCCGGGTGGGCGGAGGGTGTGGGATTCGAACCCACGAAGACATTGCTGCCTTACCGGTTTTCAAGACCAGCGCCATCGGCCACTAGGCGAACCCTCCTGGGCCACACGGTGCGCGGCCGTGCCTAGTCTGCCACGGCGGGTACGTCGGTGAGCGGCCGAGCTACCCGGTGCGCCGTGACCACTGACGCTGTGTGGTGGTCCGGGGTGTGACGTGGAGCCGGCCCGGGATCGGGTAAGACTGGGCCATGCGAGCGATCACCATTGCGGAGCCTGGCGGACCCGAGGTACTGACCTGGAGCGAGGTGCCGGACCCGCAGCCGGGTCCGGGTGAGGTGGTCGTGGACGTACGGGCCACCGCGGTGAATCGGGCCGACCTGTTGCAGCGGCAGGGGCACTATCCGTCGCCGCCGGGCGCGCCCGCGTACCCCGGACTGGAATGCTCGGGGGTGGTCAGCGCGACCGGTCCCGACGTGGCCGGCGTGCGGGTGGGTGACCAGGTCTGCGCGCTGCTGGCCGGCGGCGGGTACGCCGAACGGGTGGCCGTGCCCGCCGGGCAGCTGCTGCCGGTGCCGGCCGGCGTCGATCTGGTCGACGCCGCCGGGTTGCCGGAGGTGGCGTGCACGGTCTGGTCGAACGTGGTGCAGGTGGCCCGCCTGACGGCGGGAGAGACGCTGCTGGTGCACGGCGGTGGCAGCGGAATCGGCACGTTCGCGATCCAGCTCGGTGCCGCGCTCGGCGCGACAGTGGTGGCCACCGCGCGCGCCGCGAAGCACGACCGGCTGCGCGAGCTGGGTGCCGACCTGCTCGTCGACTACCGGGAGCAGGACTTCGTCGAGGAGGTCCGGCGGGTCACCGACGGCCGGGGCGCGAATGTCGTGCTGGACATCATGGGCGCGTCCTACCTGGGTCGTAACGTCGCCGCCCTGGCCGTCGACGGGCGGCTGGTGGTGATCGGCATGCAGGGCGGCCGCAAGGGTGAGTTGGATCTGGGTGCGCTGCTGGCCAAGCGGGGCACGGTCGCGGCCACCGCGCTGCGCTCGCGGCCGCTGGAGCAGAAGGCGGCGATCGTACGCGGGGTACGCGAACAGGTCTGGCCGCTTGTCGAGGCGGGTCGGGTGCGTCCGGTGATCGACCGACGGCTGCCGATCGCCGACGCGGCCCAGGCACATCGGCTCGTCGAGTCGAACGAACACGTCGGCAAGGTCCTGCTCACCGTCGGCTGAGCGCGGCGACGTGCCCGCCACCGGGCGGGTCTGCCGGGCGGCACGGAAGGTGGGCAGGCGCACCGAGACCGGCACCGGCAGCTGGCACCAGCATCCGGGCGGGTAGACGCCACCAGCCGGGGCAGGCCGGCACCACCAGCCGGGCAGCAAATTAGCCGGGTAGCACGAGGCGGGCTCCGGGGCCCTCGCCGCCCAGGTTGTCCTCCGGGTTGTAGAGGGTGCAGCGGCGCAGCGACAGGCAGCCGCAGCCGATGCAGGCGTCCAGGTCGTCGCGGAGCCGGCTCATCAGCCGGATCTTCTCGTCGAGTCGGGCCCGCCAGGCCGTGGAGAGCTTGGCCCAGTCCTCGGCGGTGGGGGTCCGGGCGGCGGGCAGTGAGTCGAGCGCGGCACGGATCTCCTCCAGCGAGATACCGACCTGTTGGGCGATCCGGATGAACGCCACCCGGCGCAGCTCACCTCGGTGGTAGCGGCGTTGATTGCCGCTGGTCCGCTCGGCCCGGATGAGCCCCAGCCGCTCGTAGTAGCGCAGGGCGGACTGCGCCACCCCGCTGCGGTCGGAGAGTTGGCCGATCGTCAGAGCTTCCTGCATCACGTTGCCCTTGAGTTGAACCTCGCTTCAACTTGCAGGCTATCCGTATGACCACACTCGCCACCACGACCCGGGTCGCCGAGGCCGCCGCGCCGCTCGACGGGCGCAAGCCGGTCGGCCAGTTGCTGGAGCGCGTTCGCGCCGGCCGGCAGTTCACCTCCAACGTCCTGTCGACCCTCGACGTGCTCCAGGTGCTCTACGACCGGGTCCTGCGGATCACTCCCGCGACCGTCGACGACCCCGACCGCGACCGGTTCCTGCTCTCCAAGGGGCATGCGGTGGCCGGCTACTACGCGCTGCTCGCCGCGAAGGGCTTCATCCCACCCGACTGGCTGGACGACCAGGGCGGGCCGGAGAGCCGGCTCGGCGATCATCCGGACCGCACCCTGATCCCCGGCGTGGAGATCGGCTCGGGTTCGCTCGGGCACGGTCTGGGGTTGGGCGTCGGCACCGCGCTCGGGTTGCGCGCCCAGGGTCTGCTCGAACCCCGGGTGTACGTGCTGCTCGGCGACGCCGAACTGGACGAGGGCTCGAACCATGAGGCGATCGCGTACGCGGGAGCGGTCGGCCTGGCCAACCTGACCGCGATCGTGGTGGACAACTTCTCCGCCACCCACGGCTGGCCGGGTGGCCTGGCAACCCGGTTCACCGCCAACGGGTGGACCGCCGCGACTGTCGACGGGCGGGACCACACCGCTCTGCACACGGCGCTGACCGGGCACCACGGGCACCGGCCACACCTCGTGGTCGCGGTCATCGAGGAGGGGAAGTGACGATGCGGGACAGGTTCGTGGAGACCACCACCGCGCTGTTGGCCGAGGATCCGCGTACCGCACTGGTGCTGGCCGACATCTCCGCCGCCGCGTTCGCCCCGGCCGCCCGACGGCACCCGGACCGGGTGCTCAACGTCGGTATCCGGGAGCAGTTGATGCTGGGCGTGGCCGGCGGGCTGGCGCTGACCGGGCTGCGGCCGATCGTGCACAGCTACGCGCCGTTCCTGGTGGAGCGGGCGTACGAGCAGATCAAGCTGGACCTCGACCACCAGGACGCGAGTGCGGTCCTGGTGAGCGTGGGTGCCTCCTACGACCGGGCGGCGGCGGGGCGTACCCACCTCAGCCCGGCCGACGTCTCACTCATCGACACGCTGCACGGGTGGACGGTGCACGTACCGGGTCACCCCGACGAGGTACCGGCGTTGCTGCGTGCGGCGGTCGCCGCCGAGGAGTCCGCGTACCTGCGGCTGTCGACGCTCAGCAACGGCGGACCGCACGGCGGCGACGGCGCGCTCGTGGTGGTGCGGGACGCGGGGCCGGGCGCGGCGCTGCTGGTCGCGGTCGGACCCACGTTGGACGCGGCCCTCGCCGCGACCTCGGGCCTGCCGGTCACCGTCGCGTACACCCACCGGCCCCACCCGTTCGACACCGCCGGCCTGCGGGCGCTTGTCGACAGGGAGGTGATCCTGGTGGAGCCGTATCTGGCCGGCACCTCGGCCCGGGTGGTCTCGGCGGCGCTCACCGACCGGCCGCACCGGCTGCTGGCGCTCGGGGTGACGCGGGAGGAGCTGCGGCGCTACGGCTCGGCCGAGGACCACACCCGTTGGCACGGGTTGGACGCGAGCGGTCTGCGCCGCTCGATCACCGGCTTCCTGTCACCGGCGCTGGTCTGACCGCTGTCCCGGTTCACGGCATGTCGCGGTCTCAGAGCTGGCCTACGCCCCGACCTGCCGCAACCGGCGCGGGCGCTCACGCAGAGCGGACGCCGGGTGGTCAGCGGGGCGCGGCGTCGCGGTTGCGGCGGGTGCGTTCGCGACCGAGGATCCAGAGCGCTTCGACGCCGTCCCGCCAGGTGATCTTCTTGCCTTCCTCGCGGCCCCGGGCCCGGTAGCTGATCGGTACCTCGTACGGCCGGATGCGGCGACGCAGCAGCTTGCCGGTCACCTCGGCCTCCATGCCGAAACCGCGGGAACGGACGTCCAACGAGCGGTAGAGCGCGACAGGCATCAGCTTGAAGCAGGTCTCCAGGTCTCCGATGTAGGAGTTGAACAGCACGTTCGCCGCCATGGTGACGCCCTTGTTGCCCATCACGTACCAGAAGCTGTAGGCACTGTGGCTGCCGAAGGTGCGGTTGCCGTAGACCACTGTCGCCCGGCCGTCCAGCACCGGGGCCAGCAACTTGGGGATGTCCTGTGGGTCGTACTCCAGGTCGGCGTCGAGGATGACCATGTACTCGCCCTCGGCGTTGGCCACCGCCGTGCGGATGGCCGCGCCCTTGCCCGCGTTGCGCTGGTGCGTGATGACCCGCAGCCGGGCGTCGTCGGCGCGTCCGAGGACCTCACCGGTGCCGTCGCGGCTGCCGTCGTCGACCACCACGAGTTCGATCTCGCACGGGTACTCGACCGCCAGCGCCTGCTTGAGGGCATCCGCGATGCGTTCTTCCTCGTTGTAGACCGGCATGAGGATCGACAGCTTCACGGGAATCTCCACGAGGGCGGGCAATGTGTCGGCCATAGCCTAGCCCGGCAGGTCAGCCGGGTGGTGACGACCACCGACGGTGATGCACCGTCGGGCACCCAGGCTGATGGTGTTTACTTCCGGCCATGTCGGCCGCCGGCTTCCCGTTCGTCCTGGTTCCCGTTGCCGCGCTCGCTCTGCTCAGCGTGGCGCTACGGCCACGGGCGGTGGACACCGTGGCACCACGGCGGCTCGCGGTGGTGCGGGCGACCCTCGCTGTCGGCGCCTACGCGGTGGCGACGGTCGAGGTGCTGGGCGCGCTGCGGCTGCTCACCGCGCCCGCCTTCGGCCTGGCCTGGCTGCTCTTCCTCACCGTGGCGGCGGTGGCCGCCGGCTGGCGTCGACGGGCGGACGCCCGTGCTCGCGCGACCGACATGCCTGCCGCGAGCCCGGCCGTCCCGGCTGGCGGCACCGCCGCCGGGTCGTCGCCGGACCCGGGCCGGTCCGTCCCGCCCGGCCCGGCAGGCGTCACCGCCGAGCCGGTCGGAGCAGCGGTCGGCACGGTCACCGTGGGCCCGGGGCGGCCGTCGACACCGTCCGAGCCGGACGGACCGTCGGCTGCCGGCTGGCGCAGCGCCGCCAGCCGTTTCTGGCGTACGGCGAGCCGGGGCGAGCGGCTGCTCGTCGGTACGGTCGCCGGGCTGCTCCTGGTCGAGTTGCTGGTGGCCCTGCTGGCCGCGCCGAACAACTTCGACTCGCAGACGTACCACCTGCCCAAGGTGGAGCGCTGGGTGGCCCAGGGCGATCTGACGTTCTGGGCGACAGCGATCCATCGGCAGGTCACCATTCCGCCGGGCGCCGAATACCTGCTGCTGCACCTGCGGCTGCTCACCGGCGGCGACGCGTTGCACCATCTGGTCCAGTGGGCCGCCGGGGTGGTCTGCCTGCTCGCGGTCGCCCGGGTGACCGCGCAACTCGGCGGTGGCCGCCGGGCCCAGGTGCTCACCGTGTTCGTACTGGCCACCACGCCGATGGTGACCCTTCAGGCGACCAGCACCCAGACCGACCTGGTCTGCGCCGCCTGGGTGCTCTGCGCCGGCACCCTCGCGCTGGACGGGCTGCGCCGACGTGCGCACCTGGGTGATCTGCTCGCCCTCGGTGCGGCCACCGGGCTGACCGCGGTCACCAAGACCAGCGGGCTGCTCGCGGTCGGTCCGCTGCTGGTGCTCTGGGGGCTGGGCCAGCTCCGCCTGGCGTACGTCGGCCGGGCGACCACGCACCGCCGGGCCCCGGTCGCCGGAATCACGCGTACCGTCGGCGCCTCTGCCCTGATCCTGCTGGTCGCGGCCATGGTGGTCGGTCCCTTCCTGGGCCGGGTGTACGCCGAGTTCGGCCACCCGCTCGGACCGGAGCGGCTGCGTGAGTCGGTGCCGATGGAGCGGCACGACCCGCCGTCGGTGCTGGTGAACGCGCTCCGGATCGGGCACACCGCGCTTGACACCCCGCTGGCACCGCTGCGCGAGGTGTCCGCCGAGGCGATCATCGGACTGGCCGGACTGCTCGGGGTCGACCCGCAGGACCGCGCGATCACCTTCGGGCAGGAGATCTTCCCGGCCGCGTCGTGGTACCCCGACGAGGACCGGGTGGCCTTCCCGCTGGCCGGGGCCCTGGCGCTGATCGGCGCGGTGGCGGCACTGCGCCGCCCGGCCCGGATCAGTCCGGGCGCGGCGGGGACGCTGCGCGGGTACGCCCTGGTGGTCGTCGTCGCCGTGGTGCTGCACACCGCCATGATCAAGTGGCAGCCGTGGGGGAATCGCCTGATCCTCTACGCCCTGGCGGCATCGGTGCCACTTGCCGGCCTCTGGCTCGACGCCCTCTTCCGCCGCTCGGGTCGGGTCGCGTCCAGCGGCGGCGAATCGCGGACCGGTCCGGCGGTCACCGACGGCAGGCGGCCCGTCGCCGCCGGGCTCGCGGTGACGGTGCTGGCCACCTGCGCGCTGGCCGGGGTGTTGTCGGTGTCGTACGGCTTCCCGCGCCGTCTGGTCGGCACGGGCTCGGTCTTCACCACCTCCGACTGGGAGAGCCGCTTCGTGCGGCGTCCGCAGTGGGCGGAGGAGTACCGCTGGGCGGCCGACGCGGTCCGGGCCGCCGACGCGCGCCGGATCGGCCTGTCCCAGCGCAACGACGACTGGGAGTATCCCTGGTGGCTGCTGCTCCGCGACGCGGACGGCGGGCAGCCCGACCTGCTTGCGCTCCAGTCGGTGCTTGACGATCGACCACCGGCGGACCCGGCGTCGGTCGACGCGATCCTCTGCGTCGGCAGCCGGAAGCTCTGCACCGACCTGCTGCCTGCCGGCTGGCGACTGGAGTTCCGCAGTTACGTCGGATACGCCCTGCCCGAGCAGCGGTGACCTGTCGCGGTTGCGAGCTGGCCGGTCGCGGTTGCCCGCCGAGCGGTCAGGGCTGAAAAGGGGTCATTGGCCCGGTTCGGCGCAGCGCGCAAGTATTCCGAGACGTATTCACATACCTGCATCGCACGCGTTACCGTCCGGTAACTCGATCGACGTCCCGCGATCGAGCCCGAAAGGAGTGCGTCGATGTCTGGTACCCACGCCAGGCGTGAACGGACGCCTCGACGGCGCCTTGCCGAGGTCGCCGTCCTCGCCACCGCTCTCGTCCTGCCGATGCTGGCCACGGCCCCACCCGCCGCCGCAGCCGACCGTCCCGCCGTCCAGCCGCTCCCCGCCCACCTCGAAACCATCCGCGCCGCCGAGGCCACCGCGCTCTACGGTGCCCCAGGCATCCGCCCGATCGACACGCGCCGGACCGCGCTGATCACCATGGGCGACAGCCAGATCTCCGGCGAGGGAGTGGGCAACTACGTGCCCGGCACCCACCAGCCGGGCAACTGGTGCGACCGCTCGTACGACCAGGCGGTGTTCCGGACCGGTATCGCCGCCGACGAGCGCTACAACATCGCCTGCTCGGGCGCCACCCCGTGGAACCTGATCGCCGGCGGCCCCACCCAGCACAACGAGTTGAACCAGGGTGACCACCTCGCGATCAAGGCACGTAACACGCACATCAAGCTGATCTGGGTGGTGGCTGGCGCCAACGGCGACGGCACGATCCAGTTCGGCCCGGTCGCCACCGACTGCGCGCTGCGCCGGGTGTTGTTCCAAGGCCCCTGCTGGCCCACCTACACCGATCAGTGGACGGTCCGCACCGACGGCAGCCGCCGGGCCGTCGAAGAGGCACTCAACGACATCCGCCGCACGATGACGAACGCCGGCTACCTCAACTCCGACTACGAGTTGGTCTTCATGTCGTACTCCAGCCCGGCCAGCCCGGACGTGGAGGACAACCCGAACTTCCCCGGCTGGTACTCCGGCGGCTGCCTGCTGTACCTGGCCGACGCCGCGTTCGCCCGGAACAAGGCGGTGCCGCTGTTCGAGTCGGCGCTGCGGGCGGCGGCGGCCAACACCGGCACCCGCTACCTCGACGCCAGCCGCCTCTTCCACGGCCACGAGGTGTGCACCGACAACACCTCGGTACGCGGGCTCTACATCGAGTTGGGTGTCTGGGACGAGAACGCGGCCCGCCAGTCGTTCCACCCGAACTACCGGGGGCACGGCATGTTCGCCCAGTGCATCACCCAGTTCTACGCCTCCGGCCAGCAGCGGGGCACCTGCGTCGACCCGGCCAGTACCGGCAACGGCCAGCTCTACCCCGGACTCATGGAATTCCGGCAGCTCCGGAACGCCGCCACCGGCACCTGTGTGGACGGCAAAGGGTACGACTCACGAAACGGCACGGCGCAGCAGTCGTACCGCTGCCACGGCGGACGTAACCAGGGATTCTGGTACGACCCGACCCGGCAGTCGCTGCACTCCGAACTCTCCCACGACCGCTGCCTGGACGTGGCCGGTGGTTCGCTGAGTTCGGGCACGGCGGTGAACGTCTACGACTGCCACGGCGGCACCAACCAGAAGTTCACCATCTCCGGCAACCAACTACGCGCCGCCGGTAACACCAACCTCTGCCTGGCCTTCGACAACCCGCTGCTCGGTACGCCCCGACTGCGGCTGGCCACCTGCTCCAGCAGCACCCGGCAGCAGTGGTCGTTCGAGTCACGGTCGTTCGCCCAGCCCGTCGGCTATGGACGGGACGACTTCATCGGTTCCCGGGTCTACTGACGTCGGGGTAGGTGCGGCCCGCCGCGCCCGACGCCGGTGATCACGTTTGATCGCCGCGCCGGGCCCGGCGGGCCCGCTGTCATTTCTGGTTGAACGGGACGACGATCAGGCGGGCCTGCGCCTGATCGCCGTTAATCGCGCCGGCGACGCCCAACTTGGTGCCGACCTTGATGTCGTTGGACGTGATCGACTTCCGCCGTTCGACCACCCGCAGGTCCTCGGCGAAGGTCCAGGTCCGGGTGAAGCCGTCGGTCGACTTGACCGTGATCGCGTCGTCGGCGAGGGCTGTCACCTCACCACGCTGCACCGCTACGGTCTTCGTACCGCCCTCCCTGGTCTGCACCACGACCTCGCCGTGCAGCGTGTTCTGGCGCAGCAGCACCCGGGCCGCCCGACGCTTGCGCCACTCCTCGACCCGTTCCTGGCGCTTCCTGCCAGCGCTCGGCGTCGGCTCCACCGGCGCAGCCGCGCTCGCCTCGGGGTCCAGCTCTTCCGGGTCCAGGCCCAGCGCGGCCAGTGCCTGACCCTCCGCGCCCATCGCGGCGACCACCTCGACGGCGCTCGCCGGCGTCGCGTCCCGCTCGGCCCGACCCACCCCGCAGCCGGCGGCGGCCAACGCGACAGTCACCAGCAGCGCGCCGGTGGCGGTGAAGGATCCCCTGCGTGCCATGCCTCATCCTCTCGTCGGTGCTGGTCCACCGGATCTCGTCGGGCCGAGACCTGGCCGGCGATGATCCGTCCACCCAGCGTGGACCGGCCGGATGAGCCGACCGTCAGGTCGAGGTACGAGTCAGGTAAGGATCCCCGGCAGCCGGATGGTGAACGCGGCCCCGCCCTCCGGGGCGTGTCCGGCGGTTATCTCACCGCCGAGCCGGCGGACCAGGCCGGCGGCCAGCGCGAGCCCGAGCCCGCTGCCGACCTTGCGCAGCCCTCGGTAACGCTGGTGCAGCGCGCCGCGCTCGAAAGCCACCGTCAGGTCGTCGTCGGTCAGACCGGGTCCGCCGTCGCGGACCTCGACCACCCCGCCGGTGGCCGGGTCGGCACCGGCCGGGCGGACCGCCAGCACCACCGGCGCCCCCGGCGGCACCACCCGCAGCGCGTTCTCCAGCAGGCCGTCGAGCACCTGCCGGATCCGCCCCGGGTCGGTGTACGCCGGCACCGGCTGCCCCGGCAGCTCCATCCGGAACACCACCCCGACCGAGGAGCACCGGTCCGCCCAGGTCCGGCCGGCGTCAGCGACGAGGCCGGCCAGATCCACCGGCACCGGTTCGAGCGGAAAATCGACAGCCTCCAGCCGGGCCAGGGCGAGCAGGTCGGCCACCAGCCGGTCCAGGTGCTCCGCCTCGGCGAGCATGGTCCGACCGGTCGCGGCCGCCGCCGACGGTTCGACCACCCCGTCGGCCAGCGCCTCGGCGTAGCCGCGGATCGCGGTCAACGGGGTGCGCAGTTCGTGCGAGACGGAGAGCAGGAACTCCCGCTGTCGTCCCTCGCTGGTGGCCAGTGCGGCGGCCAGCCCGTTCAGTGCGTACGCCAGGTCGGCCACCTCGGCCGGCGACTCGACCGGCACCCGGACGGTGCGGTCGCCGGCACGCAGCCGGGCCGCGACGAGGGCCGCCCGACGGATCGGCCGGGCCAGCCGACGGGCGAGCAAGGAGCCCGCGACCGCACCCGCGCCCAGCCCGGCGAGCAACGGAAGCCAGAGTCCGCGCAGCACCTGACGCCACACTCCGGCGCCGAGCGGGCGGGTCAGCACCACGCCGTCGCCGCCGGGCAGGGCCCGGCCCTCGACGAGCGCCCGTTCTCCGTCGACAAGCCGCCGGCCGGAGAAGTTCCGCCCGTTGGAAACCCGTTTCACCACCTGGGGAGGCAGCCCGGCACGGTCGACGTCGCCGCCCGAAATCAGGTAGATGGTGGCACCCTGGTTGCCGAGTTGGCGGATCAACCGCTCGCCGGCCAGCTCGCGGACCCGACCGGGCCGCGCTCGCAGCAGCTCGGCGGCGAGCTGCGCCTGCGCGGCGAGGGCCTGCCGGTCCCGCCGCTCGGCGGCACGGACCGCCACCGGCACTGCGACCACTGCGGTCACCAGCACCGACACCAACGCCACCGCGCAGGTCACCAGCACCGCGCGAGCGGTCAGCGTACGGCCGGGACGGTCAGCCATCGGCGGCGTACCCGACTCCGCGATGGGTCCGGATCACGCTCGCGCCGCCGAGCTTCGCCCGGACCTGCGCCACGTGCACGTCGACGGTACGGGTACCGCCGTGTGCCGCGTATCCCCAGACCGCGGCCAGCAGTTCCTCCCGCGAGAAGACCCGACCCGGCCGACTCATCAGGTGGGCCAGCAGATCGAACTCGGTGGAGGTCAGCTGCACCGGGGCGCCGTCGGCAGTGACCGACCTTCGGTCGGCGTCGACGGTGACCCGGCCGAGCACGACGGGCTGCCCGGCACCGCCAGGTGGGCCGGCGGCGCGGCGCAGCACCGCCCGCAGTCGGGCCACGAGCTCACGAGGGCTGAACGGTTTGGTGACGTAGTCGTCGGCCCCCAGCTCCAGGCCGACGACGCGGTCCACCTCGTCGTCGCGGGCGGTCAGGAAGATGACGGGGGTCCAGTCGCCGGCCTCGCGTAACCGGCGGCAGATCTCGGTGCCGGCCAGACCCGGCAAGGCGATGTCGAGTACGCAGGCCACCGGACGCAACCGGCGGGCCGCCGCGAGACCGGCGCTGCCGTCCCGTTCGACATGTACGCCGAAACCGTCGCGGCTGAGGTAGAGCCGGACCAGGTCGGCGATGCTCGGTTCGTCCTCCACCACGAGGACCAGCCCGCGCTGCGGGTTCTCGGCGGTCACTGGGCCATGATTGCCGATCGACGTGGCCCGGCAGCGTCAGGGCTGTGTTCGGATTCGGTAAGAAGACCCGGTCAGCGGGCCACGACGGGCTGGAAGGTGACAGGTCGGGCGGCGGGCGCCTCGGCGACGGTGGCCACGATCCGTGGCTGTGCGCTGCGTACCCGGGTGCGGAAGGCGTGGTTGAGCAACGCGTCCAGCTGCCACACCTGCTTCGGGTGCTGGGTGCGGATCAGGAAACGCTCGCGGATGCCGTCGATCGCGGTGGCAGCCAGTTCCACGCAGTGCAGTCGCGGGTCGGGGCTCCAGGTGACGTGGCTCAGCTCGCGCAGCTCCGTGTTGAGGTGCAGGCGGAGCCGGTGCAGCACCCGGGTCTGCCGGGTGACCACGAGCCGCCGGTGGGTGAGCAGCAGCAGATAATCCCCGTTGACCGGCCGGTCGGGCCGGCTGCACCGGGTGACCAGGATGGTGGCGTCGCCGGAACCGACGCAGCGACGGAACACGGGCATGTGCCGGCTGGCGGTCTGCATCGCCAGGCCGGCCTCGGCGGCGGCCGGAAGGAACGTTCGGGAGAAGACGTCCATGCCCTGCCCAACGACCCCGCCCCCACCGTGACATGCCCAACGAACATGCTTTCTGCAATTTCCACGCCCACCCACCCACCGTCCCCACGCGACCAGGCGAGTTGATCAAGAAGTTCTGGTCTCCCGGGCACCGGTTCCCAACCAGAACTTCTTGATCAACCTGGCCGGGGTCGGCAGGGGGTGGGTGGGGTGGTGGGCTAGAGGAGTTCGAGGATTGTGGCGTTGGCCATTCCGCCGCCTTCGCACATGGTCTGGAGGCCGTAGCGGATGTTGTTGTCGCGCATGTGGGCGAGCATCGTGGTCATGATCCGGGCGCCGGAGCCACCGAGCGGATGCCCGAGGGCGATCGCACCGCCGCGCGGATTGAGTCGCTCCGGGTCCGCCTCGGTCTCCGCCAACCAGGCCAGCGGTACCGGAGCGAACGCCTCGTTCACCTCGTACACCCCGATCTCCTCGATGCCCAGCCCCGCGCGGCGCAGCGCCTTCGCGGTCGCCGGGATCGGCGCGGTCAGCATGGCGACGGGGTCGTCCGCCGCGACCACTGCGGTGTGTACGCGGGCCAGCGGACGCAGCCCGTGCCGGCTGGCCCACTCGCTCGTGGTGACCGCGAGCGCGGCGGCACCGTCGGAGATCTGCGAAGCCGAACCGGCGGTGACCACACCGTCGGGACGGAACGGAGTGGGCAGCTCGCCCAGCTTCTCCAGTGAGGTGTCGCGCCGGATGCCCTCGTCCACCGCGAACTTGCCGCCGTCGGCGAGCGCCACCGGAGCGAGTTCGGCCTCGAACGCGCCCGCGTCCTGAGCGGCGGCCGCCTTCTCATGGCTGGCCAGGGCGAACTCGTCGAGCTGAGTGCGGGACAGACGCCACCGCCGGGCGATCAGCTCCGCACCCACGCCCTGGTTGAAGGGCAGCGGCGAGTCGTCGGCGACGCCCTCGACCCCCCGGTAGCGGGCCAGGATCTGCTCGCTGAACGGCATCCCACCGGCCACGCTGGAGCCCATCGGCACCCGGGTCATCGACTCCACGCCACCCGCTACCACCAGGTCCGCCTGCCCGGAGAGCACGGTGGCCGCGGCGAAGTGCAGTGCCTGCTGGCTGGAACCGCACTGCCTGTCCAGAGTGGTGCCGGGCACCGACTCGGGCCAACCGGCGGCAAGTACGGCGTTCCGGGCGACGTTCCACGACTGCTCGCCGACCTGCGAGACACAGCCCCAGACCACGTCGTCCACCTGGGCCGGGTCGATCCCGGCGCGTTCGGCGAGGGCGCACAGCACATGCGCGGAGAGATCCACCGGGTGCACCGTGGCCAGGCTGCCCTTGCGCCGCCCGACCGGGGTGCGCACCGCACCGACGATAACCGCGTCACTCATGTCTACTCCCCGGTAACTTGGGCTGCTCCCGATCCTACGCCCACCCGGGCCAGCCGCCCCGACCCTGCCCTCACCGGCCGGCGTTCCGGATGGATGCCGGTGCCCAGCGGCGCTGGCATGCTGGTGCCGTGGCGTACGACACGATCGCACAGCAGTGGCGGGCGCCCCCGGCCCTACCGGTCCTCAAGCTGGTCGCGGCAGCCGTCGTGCTCGCCCTGGGGATTCTGCTCGCCGAGGGCGATCCGCTCCGGCCGGCGCTCGGCGGATTGGCCGCGGCGGTCCTCACGGGTTGGGGCCTGCGGGACCTGGTCGCGCCGGTACGGCTGGCGGTGGACGCGACAGGCATCACCGTGCCGGCCGGGCTGCTGAGCCGACGGCACCTGCCCTGGCGCGCGGTGGAGAGCATTCAGGTGCAACGCCGGTCCGGGCGCGGACTCGCCGGACCGACGTTGGAGATCGATGCGGGCGAGTCACTGCACCTGTTCAGCCGCCTCGATCTCGGTGCCGACCCGGCCGAGGTGGCCGACGCGTTGCTCACCGCCCGGGCAGGAAGGTTCGAGGACAACCGTTGATCCGCGCCGCGACCGAGCCGTGAATCGCCGGCACCGTGTCGATCGGCGGTCAGCCCAGTAGCGCTGCGGTCCGGACCAGGGCCATCCCGAGCAGCGCCACCAGGATGATCGCGCCACCACCGAACTGCACAAGTGTCCGACGCGACCGCGGCGCGTAGGCCAGCACCAGTGCCATCAGCGCGCCGAACACCAGGCCACCCAGGTGACCGGCGATCGAGATCTGCGGCACGGTGAAGGTGAAGATCAGGTTGATCACCAGGATGGGGAGGATGGCCGAGGTGTCCCGACCCAGTTTGCGCATGATCACGAAAATCGCCGCGAAGAGGCCGAAGATTGCGGTCGACGCTCCCGCCGACATCTGGTTGGGCGCGCTGAACACGTAGACCGCGACATTGCCGCCGAAGCCGGCGATGAAGTAGAGCGCGGCGAAGCGCAGCGGCCCGAGCACCGCTTCCAGCGAGCGGCCTAGCACCCAGAGCGCCCACATGTTCAGCAGCAGGTGCACCACGCCGTAGTGCAGGAACATCGCGGTGATCAGGCGGTACCACTGGCCCTCGGCGACGCCGCCGATGGTGCCGTCGAGGAACATCGCCCGGGCCAGCACCGCGCCCCACTCGGTCAACGGGGTGCTGCCGCCCATCAGCCCGCCGAAGCCGTTACCACCGGCCGCCGCGTCACCGCCCCGGTCGGAGGCGATCGACACCAGCATCACCAGCAGGTTGAGGGCGATCAGGGTCTTGGTCACATAGCCGTGCCGCCCGGCGACTCCACCGCCGAAGGCGGTACGCGCCGGCCGCACACTGCGGCGGCCCTCCGAAACGCACTCCGGGCACTGGAACCCGACCGACGCCTCGTTCATGCAGTCCGGGCAGATCGACCGGTCGCACCGGGTGCAGCGGACGTACGTCTCCCGTCCGGGGTGGCGGTAGCAGGCCGGCGTGGTCGGCGGGGACTCGCTCATCGCTGGCCCCAGATACCCGAGCGCTCAGTCATGCGAGCAAAGGTACCCCGAGCCACCACTCAGGCGGGTCGAGGCGTACCCCGTCCGGCCACCTTCGCGCCGCCCGGACCCACCCGGTCGCCGCCTCGACCGGCGGGGCGTCGATGTTCCCGACCGGTCCGAGGCGGAGTCGTGGCGGCCACGGCGAGGCGAAGACCGGTCCGGATACCTCAGTCGTATCCGGACCGGTCCTCAACGCCGCTGATCGTCGTCCGCTCCCGCCGACGGGCAGGAGCTGCCACTCGGCGAGCTGGTCGACCGGATTGCAGGCCGACCAGGGCCGTTGCCGTCGGCCCGGTACGCCCGGTCAGGCCGAGCGCTCGATCTCGACGCGCTCGATGACGACGTCCTGGAGCGGCCGGTCGCTGGGGCCGGTCGGGGTGTTGGCGATCGCCTCGACGATCTTCGCGGACTGCTCGTCGGCCACCTGACCGAAGATGGTGTGCCGGTTGTTCAGGTGCGGCGTCGGCGAGACGGTGATGAAGAACTGCGAGCCGTTGGTGCCGGGCCCGGCGTTCGCCATCGCCAACAGGTACGGCCGGTCGAACCGCAGCTCGGGGTGGAACTCGTCGGCGAAGGTGTAGCCCGGTCCGCCCCGGCCGGTTCCGGTCGGGTCGCCCATCTGGATCATGAAGCCGCTGATCACCCGGTGCGAGATGGTGCCGTCGTAGTACGGGCCGTTGCCCGGCTGGCCGGTGCGCGGGTCGGTGTACTCGCGGGTGCCCTCGGCCAACTCGACGAAGTTGCGGACGGTCTTCGGGGCGTGGTTGCCGAAGAGCTCCAGCCGGATCGGGCCGGCGTTGGTGTGCAGGGTGGCGTAGACAGCCTCGGCCACGGGTACTCCTCACTCGTTGGTCAGTTCCATGCGGATCCTCCCATGTGCCCGATCTGGACATGCGGAGGCATCCGAAGGTGGAGGATGAGACAGAGCAACTCCCAGGAGGTGGGACCGTGTTTGGAAACTGGCGGCGTAGGACCCAGGCGCAGTTGGCCCGGGCCGAACTGAACCGCAGCATCGGTCACCTGAGGCAGGCCGCCACGCACGCGGCGAGAGGAGCCGGCGACACGGTCGGCCCGCGGTTCCAGGCGGCGCGCGGTGCGGTGGCACCGACCGCCGTCGTCGTCCGGGACCGGGCTTCGAGCGGGCTCGCCACGACGGCCGCCGCCCTCGCGCCCCTCGCGCTGGCCGTACGTCATGCGCAGTCCGACGCGGCCGATCGGGCCGCCAAGGGGAAGAAGGCCGCAGTTGCCAAGCAGGCCGCGGTCAGCAGGAAGGCGAAGAAGATGAAGGCGAAGAAGAAGTCCCGCCGGAGCGGGACCATGGTCGGCCTGCTGGCCGCCGGTGTGGTTGCCGGACTGGCCGGCGCGATGGCCATGCGGCGGCACCGCGAGCAGCAGGAGTGGGCCGAGTACGACGCGGGCGCCGCGCTGGAGCCGATGCACGAGGAGGTGGAGACCATCGAGGTGCGTACCGCCGGCCCGGCCGGTGCCGGCAAGGTCTCGACCGGAGCGGGCAGCTCGGCGGTGGCCGGTGGCGACAGCGCCTCCACCACCCCCACCGCGACCGCGCCGTCCAGGGTGACCCCCACCGGGAAGGTTCCCTCGGTCGCCGAGGGTGCCCGCACCAGCACCGGCCGCCCCGCCGACGACCTCAGCAAGGCCACCAACAACAAGTCCAACACCCGCGCCTGACCGCTCCCCTCCCGTCCCCCACCCCCGCTCGGGTTGATCATGAAGTTGTTGCCGCGACACACAGGTGATCGCGGCAACAACTTCATGGTCGACGCCTTCAGCGAGGCGGGCGGTAGGGGAGGGAGGGTGCGGGTCAGAGCCAGTCGTTGCGACGGAACCAGCGGTAGAGGGCCAGGGACGTGGCGAGCATCAGGGCGAGCACCCCGGGATAGCCGTAGGTCCACTTCAGCTCCGGCATGAAGTCGAAGTTCATGCCGTATACGCCGGCGATCGCGGTCCACACGGCGGCGATGGCCGCCCACGCGGCGATCTTGCGCATGTCGTTGTTCTGGTCGACGGTGACCTGGGCCAGTCGTGCCTGGAGGATCGAGTTCAGCAGGTCGTCGTAGGAGTTGACCAGTTCGACGGTGCGACTGAGGTGGTCCTGCACGTCCCGGAAGTAGCGGCGCACCTCCTTGGGCACGTCCCGGTTCATCTGCGTGGTCAGCGACAGCAGCGGTCGCTGCAACGGCATCACCGCCCGCTTGAACTCGACCAGCTCCCGCTTCATCTGATAGATCCGCTGGATCCGGCCGCTGGTCTGGCGGTCGAACACCTCCGTCTCCAGCACGTCCATGTCGTCCTCAAGCTGGTCGGCGACCTCCAGGTAGAGGTCGACGACCCGGTCCGTGATCGCGTACGCGACGGCCCAGGGGCCGTTGAGCAGCAGTTCCCGGCGAGCTTCCAACTCCTCGCGTACCGGCGCCAGCCGGCAGGCGTCGCCGTGCCGGACACTGATCACGAACTGCGGGCCGATGAAGAGCATCACCTGCCCGGTCTCCACCACGTCGGAGTTCTCCGTCAGCTCGGTGTGCTCGCAGTACCTGGCGGTGCGCAGCACCAGGAAGCTGACCTCGCCGAAACGTTCCAGCTTCGGACGCTGCTGGGCCTTCACCGCGTCCTCGACGGCCAGCTCGTGCAGCCCGTAGGTGGTGGCGATCTCGGTCATCTCGGCCAGCTCCGGCTCGTGCAGGCCGAGCCACACGAAACCTGACTCGACGCCGCGAGCCGCCGCCAGCGCGTCGGCGTAGTCCCAGTCGCCGGCCTGCCGTTGACCGTCGAGGTAGAGCGCGCAGTCGACCACCGCGTTGCGTCGCTGGCCGGCCGGCGGCTGGCCGGGCTGCGAGCCGTCCGGGCTGAGCCGGCGCGTCACGGCCCGCATCGGCGACCAGTTCCGGGGGCGCAGGGTGCGGCCTCCGTTGGCGCTCTCGGGCCGGCTGCCCTCGGTGACCGCGTCGTCCGGGGAGTTCGTCTCCGCGCGCTGCGTCCGCTCCGTCATCACGCCCTCCCCCGCCGGCTGCGGCTTGCAGGTTACGCCGCCGCAGCGATCATGGCCGCGCGGCAGGGGTGGCGCCGGACGGACCGGACCGCATCGGGGGGGGTGAGGGGGCGATCCGGCCCGCCCGGCGCCGTGGGGGCGGGGGGTTGTGCTGGCCGCGTCACACCAAGCGGATGGGCGGCCGGGCCGCGCCGGTACCGGAATCGTGACGGGTGCGGCCGCCCCGATCTCCAGTACGCGTGCCTGATCTCCAGTACGCATGGTGAGTGACGCTCGCAGCATTGTGGGCCCCGAGTCGCTTCAGCGGGAGACCCGGGCCGGCCGGTATCGCCGTTCTGTCGGAAAGCCGACAGAAATTCAGCCGCGTACCGCCTTCATCGCCTCGGCCAGCCGCCGGACACCCTCGTCGATCCGGTCCGCGGTGACCGCCGAATAGGCCAATCGCAGCGCGTGCCGCCCGCCGTCGATGACGAAATCGCTGCCCTTGACCACCGCGACGCCGCGCTCGGCCGCCGCCGGGGCGAGCCGGTCGACCTCGACGTCCTCAGGCAACTCGATCCAGAGGAAGTAGCCGCCGTCCGGTTCCACGAAGCGGGCCTCCGGAATGTGCCGGCGCAGTGACTCGGCGAGCACCGTGGCGCGCTCGCCGAGGGCCGCCCGGACCGTCTCGATCGAACGGCCGATGTCCCCCGACACGCAGAACTGGTGCACGATGGCCTGGGACACCATGCCGGGAGAGATGTAGAGGCTTGTCGCACGCTTCGCGATGTCGGCGATCAGATCCGCCGGGCCGACCAGGTATCCGACCCGGACGCCCGGGCAGACGGTCTTGGTGAAGCTGGACGCGTGCACCACCACGTCGCGGGTGTCCATCGACAGCATCGACGGCAGCGCCTCGCCCCGGAACCGGATGTCCGCGTACGGATCGTCCTCGAAGATCGTGAAACCGAACTCGGCGGCCAGGTCCAGCAGTTCGCGGCGCTTCTCCAGGGACAACGTCACGCCGGCGGGATTCTGGTAGTTCGGGATGACGTGGGCCAGCCGGGGGCGTACCCCGGACTCCAGCAGCTTGCGCAGCTCGGCGGTGTCCAGACCGTCCGGCTGGATGGTGACGCCGTGCAGCTCACTGCCCATGTTCCGCAGATTGAGCAGGGTGCGGTCGTAGGTGGGACGCTCCACCACCACCGCGTCGCCGGGACGGACCAGGTGATCGAAGAGAAAGGCGTCGGCCTGCAACGAGCCGTTGGTGACCAGCACCTGCTCCGCCTCGACGCCGTGCTTCTCGGCGATCCACTTCCGGAGCGGGAGGTAACCGACGGAGGTGCCGTACGCGGTCACCCCGGCGGGGTCGGCGTCGAAGGCGCGGACGGCGGCGGCCTTGAGCCCCTCGACATCGACGATGTCCAGTGAGGGGGCGCCACGGGCGAAGGAGATCAGCTGCTCGGCGGTCATGGCTGTTCAGCGTACGGGCGGTGGTGGGACGTACGCGGACGGCACGGCGATGTCCGCATCCTGAGCCACCGGGTCGGGTGAACGGCCGCGTCCGATGACCACCCGCTCGCACCGGCTGTGCGACAGATCAGGCGGGAAGGCTCACCGGTTCCTCCATCGGCCGTCGCGAGGTCCCCGCCACCCGAAGGCCGAGGAGAGTCATCAACTGTCCCCAGTCGAAGTAGGACCGCCAGCCGGCGATCCGACCCCGACGCACCCGCACCACGTCCACCACCTCCCAGGAGACGTCCCGTCCGGTGGGCGCGACGGTGCCGAAGGGGGTGTGCAGCACACCTGTGTGGGTGCCGGTCAGCAGGTGCTCGACAGCCGCGCCACCGGCCGTGCGTACCGCGCCGAGCGGATCGACCCGCAGGTCGGGAAAGGCGCCGGTCCAGGTACGCAGCAGGGCCGGCAACTCGGTAGGACGCACCGTCACGCCGGGCATGGCGTAACGGGCGTCCGTCGCGTACAGCTCCGGCAGGCGGGCCACGTCCCGCCGCAGGAGCATCTCGTACTGCTGCTGGATCAACCGGTCCGCGCCGCGCATCACGCCTCCCCGCCGGGCACGATCCGCCCGCGCCCACACCAGGGCAGTACCCGCCGACCAGCCCACCCAACCAGGGACGATTCGGCCGACGACATGGCCAGCCGGGGCGACAGCCCGGCCGACGACGTGGCGTCAGCCGGTGCCGACCATCCGGCTGGCCGCCCACACCCGCATGATGTCGCGTACGGAGATGACGCCGGCGACCTCACGACCGTCGAGGACGACCAGGTGCCGGAAGCCACCGCGGGCCATCGCCGCCGCCGCTTCCTCGATCGTCCATTCCGGCCCCGCGTAGACCACGTCCCAGGTCAGGTGGGCCCCGGTCCGCTCGACGTCGCAGTCGAGACCGGCTCCGATCGCGTTGAGCACGTCGCGTTCGGTCATGATCCCGATTCCCTCGGAATCCGGGTCGATCACCACCGCCGACCCGATGCCGCGCTCCGACATCATCCGCGCCGCCTGGCGGAGCGTGTGCTCCGGACCGACCACGAGGATCTCACTGGACATAGCTTCCCGAACCTGCATGACACATCACCCCTTTGGGACGGCTGCACCCGGTTACCCGCAATGGTGAGGCCCGTAGGTTTCCAGGACAAGACCGGACATCGTCGCGGTGGGACGGTCACGGCTACTGTTCTTGACGTGTCCACCGAGCCGCTGCGCTGCGCGGGAGCGCTGATCGTCGCCCCCGACGGACGCCTGTTCTTCCAACGCCGCTCACCACACCGGCGGCTCTTCGCCAACTGCTGGGACATCGTCGGTGGGCACCTCGAACCGGACGAGTCCGTGCACGAGGCGCTGCACCGGGAGGTCACCGAGGAGACCGGCTGGCGGGTGTCCGAGGTGATCGCCGAGGTCGGCGAGTACCGCTACGTCGGCGACGACGGGCTGGCCCGGATCGAGAGCGACTGGCTGGTCCGGGTGGACGGCGATCTGACGGCCCCGGTCCTGGAGGCGGGCAAGCACACCGAGTACCGCTGGCTCGGCCCCGACGACCTCGACCTGCTCGACGAGCACCGTGACGTCAACGACGGGATGGTCCGGCAGATCGCCGAGCGGGCCTTCGCCGTCCTGCGATCCATCGGTTCGTGAGCGACACGGTCGGGCTTCCTCCACACCGGTACGCGGCGTTTGTGGCGCCAGCCGTGGACCGGGTCTTCGCCGCGGCCATGCAGGCCGGCCGGCACGGTGGCGGAGCCGAGCTGAGCCAGCGGTACGGCGGCCAACCCGCCACCGGCTTCCTGGTGGAACTGCGCACCCGGCTGGCCGCACCGGGCGGCACGGTCGACGGCACCGGCTTCGCCGCGGTGACCCGCTACCGGGACCCGACCGCCTGCCGACGGAGTCTGGACCGACATGTCGCGTACGGCATGATCCACCGCCGGCCGGACGGCGGGCTGGCCGCCACCGAGCGGGGCATGGCCTTCCTCGCCGAGCTGTACCAGGTGCACGCCGAGGTGACCGAGGAACTGTGGGCCGGCCACCACGACCGGGTGCTGCGGCTGACGGAGGTCGTCGGCCGCCTGCTGTCCGTAGCGCACGGCGGTGAGGCCTTCCACACGGTGACACCCCCGCACGAGCCGGACGGCACCCCACCCGGCGTGCTGCTGCTCAACCGGCTCGGCGCCCTACGGTTCCACCGCGCCGACGCGCACGCCGCCGCGTGGCACGCCGCCGGGCACACCGCAGCGAGCATCGTGGCACTGTCCGACGGTCCGCAGCGCCAGGCCATCGAGCTGGAAACCGACCGCCGAGCGGCCGGACCGTATGCCGTGCTGACCGCCGAGGAGCGGCTGACGATGCTCGCCGACCTGGCGGCGCTGCCCGGCTGAGCGAGGGTCCCGCCGACTGCTGGCCGGCTGACCGGCGGCAGCGCCTTTACCGGCGGCGCTATCCTCCTTCGGTGAACGCCGCGAGAACAGGAACTGATGCCGGCATGGTCGGAATGGTGCTGGCAGCTGGCGCAGGCCGTCGGTTGCGCCCGTACACCGACACCCTGCCCAAAGCCCTGGTGCCGGTGGATGGCGAGATCACCATCCTCGACATCGCGCTGCGCAACCTGGCCGAGGTGGGGCTCACCGAGGTCGTTGTGGTGGTCGGCTACGCCGCGGACGCCGTCCGTGAGCGCCAGGCCGACCTGGAGCGCCGGTACGGCGTCACGATCACCCTGGTGCACAACGACAAGGCCGAGGAGTGGAACAACGCGTACTCCCTCTGGCTGGCCCGTGACTGGTTCGCCCGGGGCGTCCTGCTGGTCAACGGGGACACCGTGCACCCGGTGAGCATCGAGAAGACCCTGCTGGCCGAGCGGGGACCCGGCGTGCTGCTGGCGGTCGACACCCTCAAGCCGCTGGCCGAGGAGGAGATGAAGACCACCTTCGACGCCGCCGGCCAGCTCACCCGGATCACCAAGCTGATGGACCCGGGCGAGGCGTACGGCGAGTACATCGGGGCCACTCTCATCGAGCCGCAGGTGGCCGACGCGCTCGCCGACGCCCTGGAGGCGACCTGGCGGCGCGACCCGAACCTGTACTACGAGGACGGGTACCAGGAGTTCGCCGATCGTGGCGGCGAGGTCCGGGCCGCGCCGATCGGTGACGTGGCGTGGGTCGAGGTCGACAACCACGCCGACCTGGCCCGGGCCCGGGAGATCGCGTGCCGCTACTAGCCCGCACCGTCGCGACGCCGCTGTCGATCGAGGTCCGCCGGGGCGCGGTGGCCGACCTCGGCTCGCTGCTGGCCGACCGCCGGATCTCCAGCGGCGGCGACGTCGCGGTGGTGGTCGGTCCGGGTCAGGGCGAGAAGATCGTCGAGTTGTGCCGGCCCTCCCTCGGGTCTGCCGACGTGTTCACCGTCGCCGGTGGCAGTGTCGACTCCGCCAACGAGCTCGGTGACCAACTGCGTCGCCGCAGCTACGACGCGGTCGTCGGGATCGGCGGCGGCAAGACCATCGACACCGCCAAGTACGCCGCCACCCGCTACGGCATCCCGATGGTCACCGTGGCGACCAGCCTGGCCAACGACGGGATCGCCTCTCCGGTGGCGTCGCTGACCCACGAGGGCGGCAAGGGCTCGTACGGGGTGCACATCCCGATCGCCGTGCTCGTCGATCTCGACTTCGTGGAGAACGGTCCGGACCGGCAGACGCAGGCCGGCATCGGCGACGCGGTCAGCAATCTCAGCGCCTGCGCCGACTGGGAGCTGGCCCACCAGGTGCGCGGCGAGCCGATCGACGGCCTGGCCGTGACGCTGGCCCGCACCGGGGCGGAGGCGTTGGTCAACCATCCCGGGAAGATCACCGACGACGGGTTCCTGACCACGCTGGCCGAGGCGCTGATCCTGGGCGGCATCTCGATGTCGATCTGCGGTTCCAGCCGGCCGGCGAGCGGTGGCGATCACGAGATCTCGCACGCCATCGACCACCTTTTCCCGGGCACCTCCTCGCACGGTGAGCAGGCCGGGCTCGGCGCGCTGTTCTGCACCTACCTCCGGGGCGACCTGGAACGGTTCGGTCAGCTCGCCCGCTGCCTGCACCGGCACGGGCTGTCCACCCGACCGACCGACCTCGGGCTCACCGACGAGCAGTTCGTCGAGGCGGTGGCCTTCGCCCCGCACACCCGGCCCGACCGCTACACGATCCTCGAACACCTGGCGCTGTCCGCCGACGACCTTCGTACCCGGCTGGGAGACTACGTTGACGCCCTCCGTGAGCACCTTGGCTGAGCCGTCCCACCCCACGGTCGCCGACTTCCACCGGGTGAACCGGGGTGGTGGCCTGTTCAGCGAGTCGGTCAGCCAGTGGATCGGCGCGGTCTTCGCGCTTGTCGCCCAGCGTCTCGGGCTCCGGCCGACCGCGCTGACCATCACCAACCTGCTGCTCGGGCTGGCCACCTCGGTCACCGTCGTCACACTCGCCGGCCCGGTCGCCGCCGGGGACGTGCCGGCTCCGGTGGTCGGGCTGGTCGCGCTCCTCGGCTGGCAGATCGCGTACGCCCTGGACTGCGCCGACGGTCAACTGGCCCGGGTGACCGGGCAGGGCAGCGCCGCCGGTGCCCGGGTCGACGTGCTCTGCGACGTGGCCGCCCAGATCGCCCTGGTCGCCGCCCTGTCCGCCACCGCCGTGGCGCAGCAGCCGGAGACGCCGACCTGGTTGGTGGCGGCGTTCGCCGGCACCTGGATGGTCAACCTGGTCACCTCGGTGATGCAGTCCGGCCCGAACGCCGCCAGCATGGTCACCTCCACCAGCCTCCCCGTACGCCTGGTCAAGCTGGTCCGCGACTACGGCGCGGTGATCTTCGTGGCCGCCCTGGTCCTGGCCCTCGCCCCGGCACTCACCCTCTGGGTAATGCTCGCCTTCACCGTGGTGAACGGCGGCTTCCTCCTGGCCAGCATCGCCTTCTCCGCCCGCGCCAGCCTCCGCTGACCCCACCCTGCCCCACCCCGTTGATCATGAGGTTGACGGCACTTTGAAGATCAAACAGTGCCGTCAACCTCATGATCAACCAGGGCGGTGGAGGGGCGGTCAGGGGTGGGTCAGGGAGGTGTAGACGTCGATGAGGCGTTTGGTGACCACGTCGGGGTGGAAGGTGCGCTCGTAGCGGGTGCGGGCGGAGCTGGACAGGGCGGCGGCTCCGGCGGCGGCTACCGGTAGCGCGGCGGCCAGCGCAGCCGGGTCCGGTGGCACGACCCAGCCGGCCTCCCCGGCCCGGATGCCGGCGGGCAGGCCGGCCTGCCGCGGGGTGACTGCCGGTACGGCCGGGCCGGTCTGACCGACGGGGCCGGCGGGGCCGCCGGGGCTGGGCGGGGCGGGCGCTGAGGCGGTCACCGCCGGGCCGGTGCCTGCGGGTTCGCGGGGGGTGTCCGCACCGACCAGGTACGGGATGCCGCCGAGCGCGGTGCCGAGCACCGGCCGCCCACTGGCCAGCGCCTCGATGATCACGGTGGGCAGCACGTCGTGCCAGGTGGAGGTGGCCAGCACCACGGCGCTCGCCGCCAGTGCGTCGCGGACGCCGGCCCGATCGAGCGGGCCGAGGAACGTGACATCCGCGCGTTCGGCCGCCGCCGCTTCGACCAACGGGCGCAGTTCACCGTCACCGGCCACCCGCAGCGGACCCAGCGCGCCGTCCGGGTGCCGGCGCCACGCCTCCAGCAGCAGACCGAGCCCCTTCTCCGGGGAGAGCCGGCCGAGGAAGAGGAAGCCCTGGCCGAGCGGGGCGGGGGTGCCCGGGTCGGGAATCCCGTTCGGCTTGACCACGATCCGCTCGTCAGGGATGCCGTAGTCACGCAGATGGTCGGCGACCGCGCTGGTCAGCGCGATGAACCGGTCCACCGACTTCCAGGTGCCCCGGTGCACGGCCAGGGTGGTGGCCATCAGCGCGCTCTGCGCCCGCGACCCCCGGTAGCAACGATGCACCACCGCCGGCACACCCAGTGCCCGGCCCCGGCAGTCCTGGCAGATCATGCCGTCCCGGAAGTACAGCCCCGAGGAGCAGACCTGGCGGTAGTTGTGCACCGTCTGCACCACGGGCACCCCGTGCCGGTGCGCGGTCCGCACCACCCAGGGCGACAGCAGCGGGTACGGGTTGTGCAGGTGCAGCACGTCCGGCCGGTGCTCGGTGAGCAGCCGACCCAGCTCCTGCTGGGCGCGGGGAGCGTAGATCGGGGAGATCGGGAGCAGCGCCTTCACCGTCTTCGGCATCGACGGGATCTCGTCGGAGCTGCGCAGGAACGGCAGCACCTCCACCCCGGCGGCGGCGAGCTGGGCGATCTCCGCGTCGACGATGGTGTTCTCACCGGAGGGCTGAGCTTCCCGGTACCGGTTGTGCGCCACCACGATTCTCACGCTCGCACACGCTACCGTTGGCAGCGTGCCCGAACTACCGGAGGTGGAGGCGCTCGCCGGTTACCTGCGACAGCGCGCGGTGGGCCGGCGTGTCGACCGCCTGGAGGTCGCCGCGATAAGCGCCCTGAAGACGTACGACCCGGCACCGACAGCCGTCGCGGGCCGGGCGGTGACCGACGCCCGGCGGTACGGCAAGTTCCTCGACGTGGTCTTCGACGGCGGCCTGCACCTGGTGGTCCACCTGGCCCGCGCCGGCTGGCTGCACTACCGGGAGGCGTTCGCCTCGACCGTTCCGTTACGGCCGGGCAAGGGACCGATCGCGATCCGGGTACGCCTCGACGACGGCTCCGGCTTCGACCTGACCGAGGCCGGCACCCAGAAGAAACTCGCCGCCTACCTGGTGACGGATCCGCAGGCGGTGCCCGGGGTGGCCAAGCTCGGGCCGGACGCGCTCTCGGCCGACCTCGCCACCTTCGCCGGTGCCCTGCGTGGCCGCCGGGGCCAGGTCAAAGGGGTGCTCACCGACCAGGCGGTGCTCGGCGGGGTCGGGAACGCCTACTCCGACGAGATCCTGCACGCCGCGAAGCTCTCGCCGTTCGCGCTCACCGACCGGCTGACCGACGACCAGATGGCGACCCTGCACGCGGCGACCCGTCGGGTGCTCGGTGACGCGGTGACCCGGTCGCTGGGGCAGCGGGCCGCGGAGTTGAAGGGCGAGAAGCGATCCGGGCTCAAGGTGCACGCGCGCACCGGGCTGCCCTGTCCGGTCTGCGGAGACACCGTCCGGGAGGTCTCGTTCGCCGACTCCAGCCTGCAGTACTGCCCGACCTGTCAGACCGGCGGAAAGCCCCTTGCTGACCGACGGTTGTCCCGACTCGTACGGTGAGTAACACCACTCGCTGATTACGGAGCGGAATCGGACGCGCGGTGCGCAACCACCGGTCCGGCGCTCTACCCGGGCCGCCATCCATCGGTATAGTGGCCCGGTCCCCGGCCTCCGAATGGCATGGGGCCGGCCAGATCCCAGGCGGTAGGTGGCCGCCGTGCAATGTCCCTCGGGTCGGCGACGGAACGGAACTCGCGTGGGAAACTGGAACGGTGGGCGACCCGGGCGGTCACGGCGAGTGAACGCGACGGGTCATGCGGGAGGACATGGGTGAGGTGACGGCTAGCCTCCAGCGCCCGGTGACCAACGAAGGCCGGAGCAGACTCGTGCGGCACGTCGACAGCTTCGAGATCCAGCCGCCGAACCCGCCGTCCCCGAACGGCGTACCCCGATCGGCGTGGGCCCGGGCCCGGCGGCGCGTGTCGCGCTGGCACCGGCCCTACACGGCGATCCTGCTGCTGCTCGACTTCGCCGCGGCGGCCTTCGCCAGTTACACCGCGATCCGCACCTTCGACCAGGCCACCGCGGGTTTCCACGAGGCGCAGAACGACCCGACCTGGTTCTACACCGTCGCGTTCCTGCTGCTGCCGCTCGGCTGGCTGGTCATCCTCTGGTTCAACGGCGCCTACGACCGACGCTGTCTCGGGCTCGGGCCGGACGAGTTCAAGCGGGTGATCCGGGCCGGGGTGACCGTCTGCGCCGCGCTGTCGTTCCTCGCCTTCGCCACCAAGACCGACCTGTCCCGGTTCACCGTCGGCACGGCGCTGCTGCTGGCGCTGCTGCTGATCCTGCTGGGCCGGATCCTGGCCCGTTTCGTGCTGCACACCGTCCGGCGCAACATCCAGCAGGCGGCGCACCGGATGGTGCTGGTCGGCACGCTGCCGGAGTGCCTGGAGGTGTACACGGCGGTCACCCGCACCCCGGCCGCCGGGCTCGTCCCGGTCGCCATCCACATCACCGACGGGTACGCGGCGGCCAAGGGCGTGCAGACCCCCGTCCCGGTGTACGCCGGCCGCGACGTGCTGGCCCTGGTACGCGAGGTGGGCGCGGACACCATCGCGGTCTGCGGCTCGGCCAGCGCCGAGCCCGGCGAGCTGCGCCGCCTGGCCTGGCAGCTGGAAGGTTCCGGCGTCGACCTGGTGGTGGCCCCGCAGCTGACCGACATCGCCGGCCCCCGGGTGCACATCCGCCCGATCGAGGGCCTGCCGCTGCTGCACGTCGAGGAGCCCACCCTGTCCGGGCCGGCGCTGCTGGCCAAGAGCATGATGGACCGGGTCGCCGCCGGGCTGGGGCTGCTCGCGCTGATCCCGGTCTTCGTCGCGATCGCCATCGCGATCCGGATCTCCGACCCGGGTCCGGTCTTCTTCCGGCAACCCCGGGTGGGGCACGAGGGGCGCACGTTCCGGGTGTGGAAGTTCCGGACCATGTACGTCGACGCGGAGGACCGGCTGGCCAGCCTGGTCGACCAGAACGAGACCGACGGCATGCTGTTCAAGATGAAGCAGGATCCCCGGGTCTTCCCGGTGGGCCGCTTCCTGCGTGCCTCCTCGCTTGACGAACTGCCGCAGCTGATCAACGTGCTCAAGGGTGAGATGTCGCTGGTCGGGCCGCGCCCGCTGCCCGCCGACGACGGCGACTTCCTGGGTGATGTGCGACGTCGACTGCTGGTTCGTCCGGGAATGACCGGGTTGTGGCAGGTGTCGGGCCGCTCCGACCTCTCCTGGGACGAGGCCGTCCGGTTGGACCTGTACTACGTCGACAACTGGTCGCTGGCGTACGACCTGAGCATTCTGTGGCGCACGGTGGGCGTGGTGGTGGCGCGCAAGGGCGCGTACTGACCGGCGCCCACCCCTTTCCCGCAGCGCCGCCAACCAGCAGGATCATCGACGTGGGTGGCAACATCTCCGCCGTGATCGGCGTCTTCTCTCTGGTCAGCGTGCTGGCCGGGGCGCTGTACGCGGTCGGACGGCTGCGTGGGCGGCGCGGTATCGCCACGCCCGGACAGCGGGCCACCTACGAGGTGCTGCACACCGCCGGGTTGGCGGCCGAGCCGCTGCGGGCCGGGCTGAATCCGGCCGGCGCGGCGAAGGCCGCCCGCCACCTGCGCACCCTGGTCGGCGCGGAAGGGTTGGCGTTGACCGACACCGACGACCTGCTCGCGCTCGACGGACGCGGCGCGCACCACCGGGAGCAGTTGCGGACCGCAGCCCGTCGGGTGATCGCGTCGGAGCGCTCGACCGTGCTGGGCGAGGCGGAGCTGACCTGCGACCGGATCGACTGCCCGGTGCGGGGTGCGGTGGTGGCCCCGCTCGGTGGGGCGTCCGGCCGGATCGCGGGTGCGCTTGTCGCCGTCACCGACGGTGCACCGGCCCCCGGTCTGGTCCAGGCCACCCTGGAGACCGCCCACTGGGCCGGTAGTCAGGTGGCGCTGGCGGAGCTGGACTCGTCCCGGGAGCGGTTGGCCCGGGCCGAGGTACGCGCACTGCGCGCCCAGATCAGCCCGCACTTCATCTACAACGCGCTCACCGCTATCGGTTCCTTCGTCCGGACCGACCCCGAGCGGGCCCGGGAGCTGATCCTGGAGTTCGCCGAGTTCACCAGGTACTCGTTCCGGGCGCACGGCGAGTTCACCACGCTGGCCGAGGAGCTGCGCTCGATCGACCGCTACCTGACCATCGAGCGGGCCAGGTTCGGCGACCGGCTCCAGGTGCGGCTCCAGATCGCCCCCGAGGTGCTGCCGGTGACCCTGCCGTTCCTCTGCCTCCAACCACTTGTCGAGAACGCGGTACGCCACGGGTTGTCGCGCAAGCCGGGCACGGGCATGGTGAGCATCGAGGCCCGGGATGCGGGCGCCGAATGCCACATAACGGTGGAGGACGACGGAGTGGGGATGGATCCGGCCACGCTTACCGCGGGAATCGCCGAGCTGGCCGGGTCGACCGGCGACCCGGGCGACGACCCGGGCCAGCACGTCGGGCTGTCGAACGTCGACGAGCGCCTGCGGTCGGTCTTCGGCGACGGCTTCGGCCTGGTCGTCGAGACCGGAGTCGGTTCGGGTACGAAGGTGAGCATGCGGGTGCCGAAGTTCCACCCCGGCGTACGGGCGGGTTCGTGACCGGCTCCGGCCCGGCTCCCGGCACCGGCTTCCTGCGGGTGCTGGCGGTCGACGACGAGCCACCGGCGCTTGACGAGTTGGCGTACCACCTGCGGGCCGACCCCCGGGTGGCCCGGCTGCACACGGCCGGCGACGCCACCGAGGCGTTGCGGGTGCTCCGCGACGACGACGTGGACGTGGTCTTCCTGGACATCCGGATGCCCGGCCTGGACGGCATGGAGCTGGCCCGGGTGCTGCGCCGCTTCGCCCGACCTCCGGCGATCGTCTTCGTGACCGCCTACGACGACGGTGCGGCGGACGCCTTCGACATGGGCGCCACCGACTACGTGCGCAAGCCGGTACGCGCGGAGCGGCTGGCCGAGGCGCTGCGCCGGGTGGTCGGCTCGCGGGTGGTGCCCACCCATCCCGCCGCGCTGGCCCGAGCCGAGGAGGATCCCACGATCCCGGTCGAGCTGGCCGGCACCACCAGGATGCTGCCCCGGTCGGCCGTGCGGTGGGTCGAGGCGCAGGGCGACTACGCCCGGCTGCACACCGCGGACGGGTCGCACCTGGTGCGGGTGTCGCTGGCGACGCTCGCCGAGCGCTGGGCGGACGCCGGGTTCGTCCGGATCCACCGCTCGTACCTGGTGCAGCTGCGGCTGATCGCCGAACTCCGCCTGGTCAACTCCGGCTACGTGGTGGTCATCGACGGCACGGAGCTGCCGGTCAGCCGCCGGCACACCCGGGAGCTGAAGGACAAGCTGGTCCGGGCCGCCAAGCAGGAGTGGAGCCGCTGATCGGCGACGTTGTCCACCGGGTTGTCCACAGGTCCGACCCGTTGTCCACACCGTTGTCCACAGCCCTCTTGACATTCCCGTCGGGCCGACGAGACTGCCGGGATGGCCGCCGAGGATGCACTGCCGGCACCCCGCCGACCCGATCCTGCCGGGACCTCCGACGAGCCCGTCGGTTCCGGACCTCCCGCGCGTACCCGGGTGGTGTTGGCCGAGGTGTCCCGCCGGCCGCACTGGCCCGCCGGTACCCACACCGAACTGACCCAGCAGACCCGGGTCGGTGAGGCACTCGTCCGCGGCCTGGTCCGCGCTCAGCTGGCCCTGGCCCTGCAACTGTCGGCGGTGGTGATGGTCGGGCTGGGCGGGCTGCCCTGGCTGTTCGCCATCGCGCCGTCGGTCGGCCGGATGACAGTGCTCGGCGTCAACCTGCCGTGGCTGCTGCTCGGGGTGCTCTCCTTCCCGTTCCTGGTGGCCGTCGGGTGGACGTACGTCCGACTGGCCGAACGCAACGAGCAGGATTTCACCGACCTGGTCCAGCGGCCGGAGCGCTGACGTGGACAACGATCTCGTCGTACCGGCGATCGTGGCGGTCACCCTGGTCACCGTCGCCATCGGCTTCTACGGCCTGCGGCTGGCCCGCACCACCTCCGATTTCCTGGTCGCCTCCCGGACGGTCAGCCCCACCTGGAACGCTGCCGCGATCGGCGGGGAGTACCTGTCGGCGGCGAGCTTCCTCGGCGTCGCCGGGCTGATCCTCAAGTACGGCGTGGACGTGCTCTGGTATCCGGTCGGGTTCGCCGCCGGCTACCTGGCGCTGCTGCTGTTCGTGGCCGCTCCGCTGCGCCGGTCCGGCGCGTTCACCCTGCCCGACTTCTGCGAGCTGCGGCTCGGCTCCCGCCGGCTACGGACGCTGGCCACCATCTTCGTGATCTTCATCGGCTGGCTCTACCTGGTGCCGCAGCTCCAGGGTGCCGGCCTGACACTGGCCACGCTGGCTGGCTCGCCGTACCCGGTCGGCGCGCTTGTGGTGGCCGCCGTGGTGACCGCGAACGTGGCACTGGGTGGGATGCGGGCGGTCACCTTCGTGCAGGCGTTCCAGTACTGGCTCAAGCTGACGGCTCTCGCCGTACCGGCGATCTTCCTGGCCCTGCAGTGGCAGGCCGACGGGCGACCGGCGGTGACCCCGCCCGACGGATCCACGTTCCGGACGGCGACCACGGTCGTGGTCGAGCAGCGTGCGGTGCTCACCCTGGCCGACGGCCAGACCCTTGAGGTACGCCCCGGCGACGAGCTGAGCTTCGCCGAGGGTGAACCGGTCCCGGAGGTCTCCGGAGTGGCGAACGGGGCCACCGACTGGCTGCTGCCCAGCGCCGCGGGTTCCGACGACCGGGGGCTGTTCGCCACGTACTCGCTGATCCTGGCCACCTTCCTGGGCACCATGGGGTTACCGCACGTACTTGTCCGCTTCTACACCAACCCCGACGGGGCCTCGGCCCGCCGGACCACCCTGGTGGTGCTGGCCCTTGTCGGCGTCTTCTACCTGCTGCCCACGATCTACGGCGTGCTGGGCCGGATCTACACACCGCAACTGCTGGTCACCGGGCAGACCGACGCGGTGGTGGTGCTGCTGCCCGAGGCGGCGCTCGGCGCCGGCACCACCGGCCGCCTGCTGGCCGCGCTCGTCGCCGCCGGGGCGTTCGCGGCCTTCCTGTCCACTTCTTCCGGGCTGCTCACCAGCGTCGCCGGGGTGATCTCCACCGACGTGCTCGGTAGGGGCTCGGTGTGCGGCTTCCGGCTGGCCACGGTGATCGCCGGGGTGGTGCCGACGGTCCTCGCCCTCAACGTCTCCGGGATGGACGTCTCGCAGGTGGTCGGGCTGGCGTTCGCGGTCGCCGCCTCCAGCTTCTGCCCGCTGCTGGTGCTCGGCATCTGGTGGCGGGGCCTGACCGACGCGGGCGCCGCCGCCGGCATCCTGGTCGGCGGCGGTGCCGCCGTGTCGTCGGTCCTGATCACCGTCCTCGGCCCGGGTCTGACCGGCTGGCCGGCCACCCTGATCGCCCAACCGGCCGCCTGGACGGTGCCGCTGGCCTTCACGGTGATGATCGTGGTCTCCCTGGCCACCCGGCGCCGCGCCCCGGCGGACATCGGCCGCACCATGCTCCGCCTGCACGCCCCCGACGCCCTCCGCTCGTAAGGAAGGGTTCCCGGTCCACTCGGCTGTGGTGTCCGACTCGGGGATGAGCTGCGGATCCTCCTTCGGTCGGGCGGCGGGCTGGTCGTTACCGGATACGGTCGGGCGCATGACTGGTGAGCACCCGGCGCTGGCGCTACGCGGCCTGGCCAAGAGCTTCGACGGCAAGGTCGCGGTGGCCGGCGTGGATCTCGATGTCCCGGCCGGCTCCTTCTACGGGCTGCTCGGCCCGAACGGCGCCGGCAAGACCACCACCCTGTCGATGGCGGTCGGGTTGCTGCGGCCTGACGCCGGCAGCGCCTGGGTGCTCGGCCGCGACGTGTGGGCCGACCCGGTCACCGCGAAGCAGTTGCTCGGCGTCATGCCGGACGGGGTACGCCTGTTCGACCGGCTCAGCGGGGGCGAACTGCTGGCGTACCACGGTCTGCTGCGCGGCATGGACCCGGCCGTGGTCGACAAGCGGGCGGCGGAGCTGCTCGACGTGCTGGCCCTCGCCGATGCCGGCCGGACCATGGTGGTGGACTACTCCGCCGGCATGAAGAAGAAGATCGGTCTGGCCTGCGCGCTGCTGCACGGGCCCCGGCTGCTCGTACTCGACGAACCGTTCGAGGCGGTCGACCCGGTCTCGGCGGCCCTGATCCGGGACATTCTCCAGCGGTACGTGGCCGGCGGCGGGACTGTCGTCTTCTCCAGCCATGTCATGGAGGTCGTGCAACGGCTCTGCTCCCACGTGGCGATCCTCGCCGGGGGCACCATCAAGCGGGTCGGCACGCTGGAGCAGGTACGCGGCGACCGCTCGCTGGAGGACGTCTTCGTCGAGGTGGTCGGCGGGCGTACCGCCACGGGGGAGGAGCTGGCGTGGCTGTCCCGGTGACCGCACCGGCGAACCAGGCGCGGCCGGTCTCGGCGCGCCACTTCGTCCGGCTCAAGCTGCGGGTGATGGGCAACAACTTCCGCGGTCAGGGCTGGCGCGTGGCGCTGTTCCTGGTCGGCTCGCTGATCGGGCTCTGGTTCGCGGTCGGCGCCTTCTTCGGCCTGGCAGCTCCCGGCCTGGTCGGTGAGGACCGGTACGCCCTGATGATCGCGGCGTTCGCCGGCGGGCTGACGGTACTCGGTTGGCTGCTGCTGCCCCTGGTCTTCTTCGGCGTCGACGAGACACTCGACCCGGCCCGGTTCGCGCTGCTGCCGCTGTCCCGACGCACCCTGGTGACCGGGTTGTTCGCGGCGGCGCTGGTGAGCGTGCCCACGATCGCCGTGCTGCTGGCGCTCTCCGGCCTGGTGGTCACCGCCGGGGTGTTCGGTGGCTGGTCGGCCGCCCTGGTCGCCGCGGTCGGGGTGGTCTGCGGGCTGCTCCTCTGCGTCGCCGGTGCCCGAGCGGTGACCAGCGCATTCGCCTCCATGCTTCGCTCCCGCCGGGTTCGCGACCTGGCCGCCGTCCTGCTCGCGGTGGTCGCCGCGCTGCTCGGCCCGTTGCAGATCGCCGGCGTGGCCGCGATCCAGGACACCAACTGGGACCGGCTCAGCGGTCTGGCGACGGTGATCGGCTGGACCCCCTTCGGTGCCCCGTGGACGGTGGGTATCGACGTGGCGCAGGGCCGGGCCTGGGCCGCACCCGTGAAACTGCTGATCACCGTGGCGACGATCGTCGCACTGCTGGCCTGGTGGTCGCGCTCGCTGGAGTCGGCGATGGTGGGCGCGGCCAGCGCCGGGCCGACCAGGGCGAGGCCCGGGCTCACCGGCGGTGTGGTGGCCCAGCTCTTCCCCCGGGCCGCCGGCTGGCTGCGCCGGGACCGGTTCGGTGCCCTGGTCGCTCGGGAGGCCCGCTACTGGTGGCGGGACGCGCGACGACGAGCCAACCTGATCACCATCGCGGTGGTCGGTCTCTTCGTGCCGGTGATGGTCAACTTCGGTGGGCAGGGCTTCACGTTCGACAGCGATCAGGGCTTCAGTGCCGCCGGAAATTCGTCACCGGTGCTGGTCAGCCTCTCGATGCTCTTCGTCGGGCTGCTCGCCGCGGTGACCCTGGCCAACCAGTTCGGCTTCGACGGCAGCGCGTACGCGGCGAACGTGGTGGCCGGTGTGCCGGGCCGGCTGGAGCTGCGTGCCCGGATCACCGCGTTCTCGCTCTACGTGCTGCCGATGCTGGCGGTGGTCGCCGTGGTGATCGCGCTGGTGCTCGGCCAGCCGACGTGGCTCGGGTTCATGGCGGGTGCGTTGGTCGCCACCTACGGCGCCGGGCTGGCGGTCAACTCGTTCGTCTCCGTGCTGGGCGCGTACGCGCTGCCGGAGACGAGCAACCCGTTCGCGATGAACAGCGGTGCCGGGGTGGTGAAGGGGTTGCTGACCCTGCTGGCCATGGTGGCCACCGCCGCGCTCGCCGCACCGATGGTGCTCGCCGCGGCGTTGCTCGGCGACGCCTGGCTCTGGCTTGGCCTGCCGCTCGGCGTGGCCTACGGCGTCGGCGCGGCGCTGCTCGGCGCGTACCTCGCCGGTGACGTGCTGGACCGCCGCCAACCCGAACTCCTCGCCCTGGTCACCCCCCGCCGCTGACCGCTTGCGCCGGGCGCGCCGACTTTCCGGCGGCGCACCGCGTCGAGGTTGCCTTGCCGTGCTACCACGTGAGGGCACAACCGCGACCTGGTGGTGATCGCGTGGACGACGCACGACCTCGACCTCGACCCCGGACGGCCGCCGCGCCCGGACCCGAACCGGATCCGATCGACTTCACCGGCGGGGCCGACGGCCAGGGACTGTTCCTGGATGACGAGTTCGTCCCCTGGTACGACGCCGACCCGCCCTCCGCCAGCGAGCCGCTGGTCGACGAGGAACTCGCCGGCCCTCCGGACGGGATCCCCTGGTGGATCAGCCGCGGCGAGCAGATCGCCGGGACCGCCCTGGAGAACCAGCAGACCCTGCGGGAGCGGTCCAGGCGGCTCGGCGGGCCGGCAGGTTACGACACTTTCTGGGGCTTCGTGGACACCGAACCGGTGTCGGTGCTGCCCACGGTCCGGACCGCGATCCTGCTCCGGCAGGCCGCTGCCGCCCAGCCACTCGAAGGACCACGCCCACGTCCGCTCATGGTCGGCGTCGTCGTGGCCGCCGCAGCCGCGCTCGGCATCGTCGGTGGCCCCTCCGTCGCCGGGCTGGTGGCCTCCGCCACGAGCCTGATCGTCGGGGTCATCTTCGCCACGATCGTCCTGCGCTTCGCCATTGCCTCCCGCACCGCTGCCCTCGGCGCCGCTGTCCCGACCGTGGCGTGTGTCGCGGTGTCGTCCGCGCCCGCGGTTCACGGGACGCGGTGGTACGACCTTCTGGTGGGATTCGCCTTCGCCGGTGCCGGTGTGGTCGCTGCCGCACTGTGGCCGTACGCGCGGGCCTGGCGCGCCGAGCGACTCCGGTGGAGCGAACCCGACCTGGCTCTGGTCGCCGCTCTGCTGGAGTTCGGAGAACTTGTCGAGTCGGATCCCTTGCCACCTGACCGACGCGGCGCGGTGGCGGAACTCGACCGAGCTGCGGAGCGGTTCGAGCTGGCGTGGCCGCGCGTCAACCGGACCGGGGTCGACATCACCGACCGGCAGTTGCGCGGGTGGGCTGGCCGGATCCGCGCGGAGACGCGGGAGCTACAGCGCCTGTGCGCGTCGGGCACACCACAGACGGTCGCCCTGCTCATGTGTACCTACGAGCTGATCCAGGCGATCGTCAACCGTTACCCGCTCACCAGCCACGAGGAGGGGTGGATCCTCCATGGCAGCTGGCGCCGACCACCGACGTCTGCGCTCGGCCGGCTGTGGGCGCGCAGCCGACAATCCGCTCGGTACGTACGCCAGTGCCTGCTCGCCGGCCTCATCGCGATCGCCGCTCTGCTGCTGCTGGCGGCCACGGTGTGGCCTGCGGTGCCGACCTTCATCGGCACGCACGTCTCCCCTGACCTCGGCTCGGCCCTGACCTTCGACCCGACCGTGCGGCTGTTCGTCGCGGGGATCAGCCTGTCGTTGTTCCCCCTCGCCGGGCGCGCCTTCACCCGCCGACGCTGAACGGGTGAGCTGATGGGCTCCGGCCCGCGAATCGGACTGGGGGGTCAGAATGTTTCACGTGAATCATGAGCCGGGTGCCCAGATCCACCACACCGACCCGTTCGCCGCGCCGGCCGACACACGTTCGCCGGTACGCCGGCTGCGGGGGCGGCTCGCCGCGCCTGTGACGCTCTGGACGGCACCCGGCCCGGCCGGGCTGACGGTGTCCTCGACCCTGGTCGCCGAGGGCGAGCCGGGGCGGCTGCTCGGACTCGTCGACGCCGAGTCGGACCTGTGGGCGGCGGTCGAGGAGGCCGGCCGCTTCGCCGTGACGCCGCTCGGTCCACCGCACCGGCAGCTCGCCGACCGGTTCGCCGGTCTGTTCCCGTCGCCGGGCGGCCTCTTCGCCACCGGTGCGTGGCTCGACACGCCCTACGGACCGGTGCCGGACGACGCGGGTGGCTGGGCCGGCTGCCGCCTCGACGGTGCCCGGGAGTACGGCTGGGGCCTGCTCGTCGAGGCGACGATCGAGCGGGTGGAACTGGCCGACGAGGCCGAGCCGCTGCTGCACCACCGGGGGCGTTACCGGGAACTGGCGTGACCCGTCACGACGAATCAACAACGCACTCCTTATAGGCTGACCGGTCATGAAGGTTGAGCAGCGCTTCGGTCCCGGTCACCGCGTCCTGGTCACCGGCGGTGCCGGTTTCGTTCCGTCGCACCTGGTGGATTCGCTGATCGAGCGCGGTTGCACGGTCGTCGCGCTCGACAACTTCGTCACCGGGTCCAAGGAGAACGTCGCGCACCTGTTCGACGCGCCGAACTTCACCCTGGTGGAGGCGGACATCTCCGACGGGCTGCCCGCCCACCCGGCACTTGCGGAGCGGTTCGACGCGATCCTGCACATGGCCTCACCGGCCAGTCCCACCGACTTCGAGAAGCTGCCGGTGGAGATCCTGCGGGTCGGCTCGGTGGCCACCCTGCACCTGCTGGAGCGGGCCGCCGCCGACGGTGCCCGGTTCCTGATGGCCTCCACCTCCGAGGCGTACGGTGACCCGAAGGAGCACCCGCAGCGGGAGACCTACTGGGGCAATGTCAACCCGATCGGCATCCGCAGCGTCTACGACGAGGCCAAGCGCTTCTCGGAGGCCGCGACGATGGCGTACCGCCGCAGTCGGGGCGTGGACACCGCGATCGTGCGCATCTTCAACACGTACGGGCCGAGGATGCGGCCGGACGACGGGCGGGCCATCCCGACCTTCATCTCCCAGGCGCTGCGCGGCGAGCCGATCACCGTGCACGGCACCGGCAACCAGACCCGCTCCATCTGCTACGTCGCCGACCTGGTCCGGGGCATCCTGCTGCTGCTGGACTCGACCGAGAGCGGGCCGGTGAACTGCGGCACCGAGCACGAGATGAGCATGCGCGAGCTGGCCGAGACGATCGTGTCGCTCTGCGGCAGCCGGTCCGAAGTGACGTACGTCACGCGTAGTGCCGACGACCCCGAGATGCGCCGACCGGATCTCACCCTCGCCCGGACAGCGCTCGGCTACGAGCCCACCGTGGCGCCCGAGGAGGGGCTGCGGCGCACCATCGAGCACTTCCGCCAGCGGCTGGGCTAGTCGCCGCCACCACCGCCTAGGGGCAATGGTGGCTCGCGCTGCGTACATTGAGTTACATGTCAGCGACCATTCCCGCCGCGCTGCCGGTCCTTCGCCTGCACCGTGGCGCCGGGCGGGCGGCGGTGCCGGGCCCAGGACGCGGGGGCCGGGCCAGCGAGCCGGCCGACACCCGGTGGTACCCGGCGTACGACGACGAGCCGATTCCGGCAGGCGGCCCGGGAGGGCCACGTGGCCCGGTGGGTCCGGGCGGGCCCGGTGGCGGTCCACCGCCGCGCCGGCGGCGTCCGCACTGGCGCCGCATCGCGCTGGTGGCGGGCGTGGCCGTGCTGGTGCTGGCGCTGATCGGCGGCACGGGTGCCTGGTTCTACGCCCGTAGCCTCGACAAGAACATGGCCCGCACCGACCCGTTCTCGGAGATCACCGGCGGCCGACCGGCCAAGGCGGTAAACGGCGCGCTGAACATCCTGCTGGTGGGCACCGATTCGCGGGACCCGGACGCGCCGATGGACCGGGCTGGCGAGTGGCGGGCCGACACGATCATCGTCATGCACATCCCGGCCGACCATAAGCAGGCGTACCTCGTCTCCATCCCACGGGACCTGTACGTGCCGATCCCGGAGAGCGCCGGTGCCGGATGTGAGACGGGTCAACGGCGCAAGATCAACGCTGCCTTCGCATTCGGTGGGCTGCCCCTTGCGGTACGCACTGTCGAGTGCTTCACCGACGTGCACATCGATCACGTGATGGCCATCGACTTCGCCGGGTTCAAGCAGGTCACCGACGCCCTCGGCGGGGTGGACCTGAAGGTGGAGCGGACCATCACCTCGATCCACAAGCCCTACCGGAAGTTCACAAAGGGCACCAACCACATGAACGGCACCGAGGCCCTGGACTGGATCCGGCAGCGCAAGCAGTTCCCGGACGGCGACTTCGCCCGGATGCGTCACCAGCAGGATTTCCTGCGGGCGCTGATGGACAAGGCGGCCAGCACGGGCACGCTCACCAACCCGAAGAAGCTCAACGCCTTCCTCCGGTCGGTGACCGACGCGGTCACCGTCGACCAGGGCTTCTCGCTCACCGACATGGCTGTGCAGTTCCGCAACCTGCGCGGCGAGAATCTGACCTTCGTTACCAGCCCGCACCTGGGCAGCCAGACCATCAACGGCGAGTCGGTGGTCGTCTCCGACCGGGAGAAGGCGCTGACCATGTACCGGGCGATGAGCGCGGACACGATGACCGACTGGATGCAGGCCAACAAACCGTCGCCCACAGGTAACGGCTGAGCACGACCGGACGGTAGGGAACGGCCGGTCGTCTACTTTGTTCTGGACGATCGGCCATTTCAGCAGGATGACGTGGCAGAGAACGTGAATCGGACACCACACGAACTCGCCACCACGGGAATGCGAACGTAAAGTGTTCCCGCCCCCTTCTGCGAACACGAGCTGGAGCACGCATGCCGGTTCACAGCCCCTCCCTGCTTGAGCCGCCGCGCGCGTCCGCCGCTCCGCCGACCCCGGCGGACGGGGGTTCCGGCAAGTCCGGCAAGAAGCGCACCCGACGCAAGGACCCGCTCTGGGCCCGGCTCACCGTGATCTTCGGTGCCGCGCTGATGATGACAAGTGGTGTGGCGATCGTCGGCAGCAAGGCCGTGATCAGTCAGGCCACCGGCAGCATCTCCCAGCGCAACCTGCTCGGCGACGCGGGTAAGACCTCGGCCGAGGGCGGGGCCGACCTCAAGGGCCCGATCGACATGCTGCTGCTGGGTGTGGACGCCCGGGAGCGGTGGGCAGCCGACGACGTACGCGCGGACAGCATCATCGTGCTGCACATCCCGGCCACCCACGACCAGGCGTACCTGATCTCGATCCCCCGGGACACCGAGGCGCGGATCCCCGCCTTCGAGAAGACCGGCTACCCGGGTGGCGTCGGCAAGATCAACTCTGCTTTCCAGGCCGGCGCCCAGAACGGCGGCGGCTGGGAGGGCGGCGCCCAGCTGATGGCACAGACCATCAAGGGCATGACCGGGGTCAGCTTCGACGGCGCGGCCATCATCAACTTCGGCGGCTTCAAGAACGTGATCGACTCGCTGGGCTCGGTGCGCATCTGCCCGAAGCAGGACGTCAAGTCGATCCACATGTCGTACGTCGACGGCGAGCCGATGTGGAACGCGGACGCCAGGAAGACCGGCAAGCCGCGCACCCCGGTCGTGCACAAGAAGGGTTGCCAGGAGATGGAGGGCTGGGCGGCCCTGGACTTCTCCCGCCAGCGGTACGGGCTCAAGAACAGCGACTACGACCGCCAGCAGAACCAGCAGCAGCTGATCAAGGCGATGGCCAAGAAGGCCACCCAGAACGGCAGCCTGACCAACCCGGTGAAGCTGAACGAGTTGGTCAAGGCGGCCGGCAAGGCCTTCATCCTGGACACCGGTGGCGTATCGATCGAGGACTTCGTGTTCACCATGCGCGGGGTCACCGGGAACGAACTGATCATGCTGAAGACCAACGGCGGCACGTACAACGCCAAGGGCAACGGCAACGAGGCGCTCAGCGAGCAGACCCTGGACATGTTCCAGGCGGTCCGGAAGGACAAGCTCGCCGAGTTCGTCTTCTACAACCCCGAGGTGATCTCCTCCCGGAAGTGACCGGCCGGGCAGCGCGGTAGTCGAAACCACCGTCACTGGCAGTGACACTTCCGTAGCCTGATGTGAGTTGGATTCACATCAGGCTCACGGGAGGGACGTCACGGCCAGGAAGCGGCGTACGGGCGGAAAGCGGGCCCCGGGCGAGAGCGCCCGGAGACCGCGATGGCCCCGCGTACTGCTCGGCATCGGGCTGGCCGCGATCTTGCTGGCCACCGTCGCGGTGGTCGGGCTCCGGGTGCTCACCGATCGGTACGAACGCACGATGACCCGCGCGGAGTTGCTCGACCCGAGCGCCCGCGCCGACCGCACCGACCTGGACGGCCCGCTCAACTACCTGCTCGTCGGCTCGGACCGCCGACCCGGTGACGCCGGCTCCGAGCAGCGCACCGACACGATCCTGATCGTGCACGTGCCGCCCGGGCTATCTGGTCTCCGTGCCGCGCGACCTGCTGGTGGCCATCCCACCCGGCGGCGGCTACCCGGGCGGCGAAGACAAGATCAATACGGCGTACGAGTACGGTGGCGGCGGCCAGCCCGGCGCGCACCTGCTCTCGGCCACCCTGGCCCAGCTCACCGGCATCCGCTTCGACGGCGCCGCCCTTGTCGATTTCGCCGGCCTCCGGAACGTGATCGACCTGCTCGGCGGGGTCGAGATGTGCGTACGCACCGAGGTGCGGTCGATCCACACCGACCGGGTCTTCCATCCCGGCTGCCAGCGGATGGACGGCGCCCAGGCGCTGGACTACGTGCGCCAGCGCTACGACCTGCCGGGCGGCGACTACGACCGGCAGACCCACCAGCAGCAGTTGCTGGGGGCGATGCTGGACCAGGCCGGTGAGACCCGGTTGCGTACCGACCCGGTACGGCTGCACCGGCTGATCGGGGCCGTCGGCAACTCACTGACGGTGGACACCAACGGGGTGCCGGTGGAGGATCTGCTGCTCGCGCTGCACGGCCTGGCCACCGACGGGCTACGGGGCGTGCAGGTGCCGTCCTACCCCCAGATGATCGACCAGGTGTCCTACGTCCGGCTCGACACCGAGAGTGACGGGCTGTTCGCGGCGGTGCGCGGCAGTCGGATGCCGGACTGGGCCGGTGCCCATCCGCGCTGGGTGACCCGGCTCTGAGAGCTGTCGGCAGCCGTCCCGGCGGGAGGTCGCGGGCAGCCGCGCGACGAGGTTCTAGGCTTGGTACCCGTGTTCGGACCTCAGATACCCACAGTGACCGTTGCCGAGATCAACGATGAGACCTACCTGCTCGACGTCCGGGAGGACGACGAGTGGACCGCCGGTCACGCCCCCGGCGCCCACCACCTGCCGATGATGGAACTACCGGTCCGCCTCACCGAGGTGCCGACCGACCGCGACGTGGCCGTGATCTGCCGGTCCGGCGGCCGCTCCGCTCAGGTCGTCGCCTATCTGCTGCGTAACGGCTGGGAGCAGGTGAGCAACGTCGCCGGCGGGATGGGTGACTGGGAGGCGGCCGGTCGACAGGTGATCGGCTCGGACGGACAGCCCGGTCGGGTCCTGTAGGCGCGAGCCGTGGACGGACCCCTCGTATTCGCCCACCGGGGCGCCTCGTACGACCTTCCGGAGCACACCCTCGCCGCCTACCTGCGCGCCCTCGACGAGGGTGCCGACGGGCTGGAGTGCGACGTCCGGCTGACCCGCGACGGGCACCTCGTCTGCGTACACGACCGGCGGCTGGACCGGACCAGCAACGGCCGTGGCCTGGTCAGCGCCCGTACGCTCGCCGAGTTGGAGCAGTTGGACTTCGGTTCCTGGCATCCGGGGGGTGTTCCGGCCAACGGTGACGAGGTACTCGACGACTCGCGCACCCGGCTGCTCACCCTCGAACGGCTGCTGGAGGCCGTGCTCGCCGCCGGTCGCTCGGTCCGGCTGCTGGTGGAGACCAAACATCCGTCCCGCTACGGCGGGAACGTGGAGCGCCGCCTGGTCGCCCTGTTGCGCCGGTACGGTCTGGCCGAGCCGGGCCCGGACACACCCGTACACGTCACCGTGATGTCCTTCTCCCCGCTGGCGGTACGCCGGATCCGGACGCTGGCTCCCGCGCTGCCGACCGTGCTCCTGCTGGAGGTGCTGCCGCGCTGGCTGCCCATGGGTCGGTTGCCGTTCGGCGCCGGCATCGCCGGACCGGGGATCGCGCTGGTCCGCGCCCGCCCCGCCCTGGTACCGGCGCTGCGCGCGGCCGGCAGCCAGGTCTACGTCTGGACCGTGAACGAGCCGGCCGACCTCGACCTGGTACTGGCGGCGGGAGTGGACGGCGTGATCACCGACCGCCCGGCGCAGACCCTCGCCCGGATGCAGCGGTGAGCGACCGGCCACCGTCGGTGTCGACGTGGCTGGCCGGGGGCTCCGACACCGGCCCTGGGCCACTCGGGGGTGCCCGGAAACTCCGACGACGGGCACACTCGGGGGATGCCGGACCGCACCGACTACTCGGCTCTCATCGCCGGGCACACCGCCGTCATCGAGATGATCAATTCCGGTGACGCGGGTCTACCGGTCCTGAACCAGTTGCTCCGGGTGGCCCAGCCGGCGCTCGGGGCAGCCGGGATGGCGTTCGTGGAGTTCGCGCCCAGCGGCGGTCGGGTGATCGCCGCCACCGGGGCCGCCGAGTGGACCGTGGGCCGGCCGCTACCCGCAAACGATCCGGTCACCATCTGCCTGCTCGCCGGTCCCCGGGTGCAGTGCGTACGGACCGATCAGTTCACCAACCCGCTCGTCAGCGAGCTTGCCGAGCGCGACCTGCGGCGGATGGTCGTCTCCCGGGCCGAGATCGGTGGACACACGGTCGGCAGCCTGCACGCCCTCTACCTGGCCGGCGACGAGGAGCCGAGTGCCGAGCAACGCGGCGTGGTCGGATACCTCGGCTCCTGCATCGCCCACATGTACGGCGACCAGAGCGGCCTGCCGGTGCACGGCGACGGGCCGGTGGTCGCGGCGCTCGCCGACGGGCTGGCCGTGGTCGACCGGGACGCCCACGTACGGCTCTGGAATCCGGCCGCCGCGCAGGTGACCGGTCGGTCCACCGAAGAGGCGATCAACCAGCCGCTGCCCTTTCCGCTCCCGCCGTCCGGGCAGGTCCTCGATCATCGCCTGCCGGGCGGGCGCTGGCTGCGGATCACCTCGGGTGAGCTGCCGGGACCCGGCGCCCTGCGGGTGGTCACCTTCCGGGACACCACCGACCAGCAGCGGCACGACCACGAACGGGACCTCTTCGTCGCGGTCACCAGTCACGAACTGCGTACCCCGGTGACCGTCATCAAGGGCTACGCGGACACCCTCACCGACCACTGGGAGTCGCTGAGCGAGTCGGACCGGCGGCAGGCGGCCCGGGTCATCGGCCAGCGGGCCAACGAGCTGGCCCGGCTGCTCGACCGGCTGCTCTCCTCCGCAACGGAGGCGTGGCCGGGCGACGGACCGCCGGCCGCCTTCGACCTCACCGAGACCCTGCGGGTCGCGATCGACGACCTGCCCACGGACCTGCGTCGGCGGACCACCCTCCAGGTGCCGGCCGAGTTGCCCAGGGCGATCGGGCATCGGCAGAGCCTGGCCACCGTGCTCACCGAACTCGTCACAAACGCGGGCAAGTACTCCCCACCCGACTCCCCGATCGACGTCACCGCCGGTGCCGACGGCCAGACCGTCTGCTTCCGGATCAGTGACCGGGGCATCGGCGTACGCCCCGAGCACGTGGAACGGGCCTTCGACCGGTTCTGGCAGGGTGACTCCGGCGACCGGCGTCGCTATCCCGGCACCGGTCTCGGCCTCTATCTCGTCCGCCGGATCGTTGAACAGCAGAATGGGTGGGTATTCCTCCGACCGAGAAGTGGTGGGGGTACGGTCGCAGAGGTGCGGCTGCCCCGCAGGTGACAGTGGGGGTCACGGGGCGAAAGAGGGGCAGAGGTGGCGACGACAGCTGTCGAACGGGCGTGGTGCGTGGTGGTGCCGCACCATGCCAGTGGGGCGCGGATCGCCCGGCACCGGCTCGCCGCCGAGCTGGCCGGGGCCGTCTCCCCGGCGATGCTGGCTGATCTGGTGGCGGTCCTGGCCGAGCTGGTCGGTAACGCGGTCCGGCACGCCGACCCACTGCCGGGCGGCGTGGTCCGGGTCGCCTGGCGGCTGCGGTGCACGCCCGAGGGTCCGCAGCTCCGACTGCGGGTCACCGACGGCGGCGCCGCGTGCAGTCCGCGGATCCGGCCGCCGGACATGGACGCGGCCGACGGCCGCGGCCTGCACATCGTCTCCGGCCTGGCGACCAGCTGGGGCGTGGAGCGCGACGGTCTCGGTCAGAGCGTCTGGGCCGACTTCCACCCGGCCGGTGACCGGCCGGCGCTGGTGACGACCGGCTGAACCGGTCGGTCGACCGGTTGACGCGGCCGCGGGCGGGTCCGGCCCCCACCGTCCGCCGGAGGGCTCTAGGCTGTGTCGCCGTGAGCAAGCGTCGAAAGAACCAGCGAGCCGCCACTTCCTCCGGCAAGCGGGAGCGCATCCGGGACGTCTTCGTACCCCGGCCCTTCGAAGGCCTGGTCGACGAGCCCGAATGGATCGCCCTGCGGGAGCTGGTGCCAGCCGCCTCCGCACCGCTGCGGCTCACCCCGGCACTCGTCGACGAGTACGGTGACCGGCCGGTCGCCCTGGCCACCGTGCTGCCGATGGCCGCTCCCGCGATGAGCCGGGACGACGGTCACATCTTCATCGGGCTTCAGCGTCATCTTCAGTCCGGTGACGTCTCTCGCGACCTGGCCGAGTCGCTGCTCTGCGCGCTGCGCACCGACCCCGGTGCCCAGGTCGTGGTGCCGCCGCTACCCGGCCCGGGCCCCCGGTTGCAGGACATCCTGGTCGACGGCCCGTTGGAGATCAGCCTGCACGAGGGCTTCGAGTTCTGGCTGGCCCCGGAAGCCGCCGAGGACCCGACCGTGCGGGCCTCCCTGGAGCGGGCCAACGCGGCGATCTACCCCACGGTGCGGCTGACTGCCGCGCGTGCCGCGTACTGGTGCCAGGTGACGGCGAAGGCCCATGTCCGCTGGGTGCTGCCCGAGGCCGAGGAGGCAGCCCTGGACGCGTTGGCCCGGCTCGGCGCGGCCGGCTCGCTGACCCTCGGCGAGGAAACCAGGTTCGCCGGCATGTTCCGCGCCCACGGGCGGCTGGTGCCGGTCTGGGACCTGCCCGAGGAGATCCCGGCCGGCGAATGGGAGCAGCCGGTCGCCGACTTCGCCAAGCGGTACGCCGACGCCCTGGCCGAGACCGGTCCGCTCGACGCCGCTGCCCGCAGGTCCCGGCAGGGGTTGCTGGGCCGCCAGCTCACCCTGCGCTGATCCACAGGTCATCCGGGCCGGCTCAGGTCCCGCTCCCGCAGCAGCGGGCAGGACATGCAGCGGGGGCCGCCGCGCCCCGAGCCCAGCTCCGAGCCGGCGATCGGGATCAGTTCGATCCCGGCCCGCTCCAGCTGGGCGTTGGTCTCGACGTTGCGCTCGTAGCCGACGCAGAGCCGCGGCGCGAGCGCCAGGGTGTTGTTGCCGTCGTCCCACTGTTCCCGCTCGGCGGTCACCGGGTCCAGCCCGGTGTCGATGACCCGTAGCCGGTCCAGGTCCATCGCGTCGGCGGCGGCCCGCAGGAACGGTGCCGGTCCGTCGACCTGCGGGTCCTCGCCGTCGGTGCCGGCGATGACCGTGTACGCCGACAGCGTGCTTGCGACATTCGGGTACATCAGCACGGCGTCGACGTCGACCATCGTGCAGATGGTGTCCAGGTGCATGGTCGCCCGCTCCTGGGCGATCGGCACGACGAGGATCGTGTGCGCCAGTCCGGCCGCGAAGACCCGGCGGGCGAGCCGTTCGGCACCGGCGGGTGTCGTCCGCTCGCCGACGCCGACGGCCAGCACCCCGGGGGCCAGCAGCAGCACGTCGCCCCCTTCCAGGGGCTCCAGGTCCGGTCGGTAGACGAATTCGGTGCCGGCGAACCGGGGATGGTGGCGGTAGATCGCGTCGGTGAGGGTGGTCTCCCGCCGCCGGGCGGGCATCGCCAGACTCGTCACACCGACCCGGTCACCGATCCACAGTGACGAGTCGCGGGTGAACAGCAGGTTGGGCAGCGGATCGATGATGAAGTCGTGCCGGTCCATCAGGGTGTAGACGAGGCCGCCCCGGCGGTCCCGGCCGAGCCGCAGCTCCTCGTGGGCCAGGCCGGCCACCAGGACGCCGGCCAACGCGGCCGGGTCGAGGTACGCCAGGTGCGCGGCGACCCGGGCGCGCAGGGTGTCGCCGAGCCGGGGCGAGTCGAGCACCTCGTCGGTCAGCTCCGTCCGGGCGTCCGGCACGGCCAGCGTCTCGGTGAGCAGGTCGGTCAGGTAGAGCACCTCGACGCCACGTTCCCGCAGCGCCGCCGCGAAGGCGTCATGCTCCTCCTGGGCCCGGCCCACCCACGGGATGGCGTCGAAGAGCAGCGAGTCGTTGTTGCGTGGGGTGAGCCGGGCGAGTTCCGGCCCCGGCCGGTGCAACAGGACGGTGCCGAGCCGGCCGACCTCACTGTCCACGTGGTGGCTCACCCTCGCAGCGTAGGGCAGGGTTTGGCGGTATCCGGTAAAACAACCGTGGGTGAATATGGCATTCATCCACAGTCATTCCGGCGCTCCGGCTTGCCGACCACCGGGACTGGCAACGTAGGGTAGTGAGAACGTAACTTCGAGGGACCTTTTGCCGGAGGTCGCGATGACTGTCTTCCCCGCTCGTCGAGCCGTACCGTCCGCCAGGGCGCTGCCGCCAGTGGCGGTACCGCACCCCCGGGTCGAGTCGCCCGGGGTGGTCGCGACTCCTCGCCCGTCCCCGTTGGAGTGGGCCCGTCGTCGCCGGGCGGAGCGGGGCGCGCGGCGGTTGGAGGCGGCCGGTGCCCGCGCGCTCGGTCAGCTCGACCACCTCGGGCCGGCGTGGCACGTCATCGACTGGCCCCGCACCGATGCGGCCGACGTCCTGCTCGACGACACCGCGGACAACCGGGCCGGGTTCCTGGCCATCGGCCCGAGCGGGCTCTTCGCCGTCACCATCGCCGACCACGGCCGCGCCCGCGTCCTGGTCGCCGGTGACGTGGTGCAGATCAACGGCAAGCGGCCGCCGTACGTGGCCGAGGCCCGCCGCGACGCCCGGCGGGCGAGCAAGGCGCTCACCGCTGCCGTCGGCCACCCGATCCCGGTGACTCCGGTGCTCACCTTCGTGGGCTCGGGGGTCATCAGCGTGTACGGCCTGCCCAAGGACTGCCTCATGGCGACCCACCGGGAGCTCGACCGGCTGCTCGTGGCCGGCGGCAACCGGATCAGCCCGGCCACCGCCGAGAAGCTGTCCCGAGTCGCGCAGCACCCCGGCACCTGGGGAAACGGCGGCTACCCGCCCGCGGCCGACTACCGGTGGTACGAGGACGGCCGAATGGCCGCTGACAAGCCGGCCGGCCGCCGGTAACGTCAGCGGCGACGCCACGCGGCCGGGCACGGCTCAGCTCCCGCCGGCCCGCGCCGTCGCCGACCGGGCACTGATCAACACCGACGGCACCGTACGCCCAGCGCGGTCGGCGGTCGCTGCCGCGACCGGCTAGCGTGGACGTACCGTCGGTGTGCATAGGAGGCTCGGTGGCCCACGTCGAACTCTCGCTCTCGGAAGTGTTCGCACCCTCCGGGGGGACACCGACAGAGCCTGGGTGCGACAACATCGGCCGCTGGTCGGCCACGGTCTCCAGCGCCCACGAGCCGTGTCTGCTGATCGACGCCGAGACCCGGGTGCTGGCCGTCTCCACCGCCGGTTGTGAACTGCTCCAACTCGGCGCGCCGGAGGACGTGATAGGTCTGCCGCTGCTCGACGGCGGGCTGCGACTACTGGACTTCACCGCCTATCGGGGCGAGTTGGCCGAGCCCGAGATCGACAAGATCCCGCCGCTGCTGGCGCTCACCTCCGGGCGCCTGGCCCGCGGGCTGCTACGGATCGAGGCGGCGACGGAGGACGCGCCCGACGCGACAGTGGACGCCATCTCCACACCCGTGCTCGCCGACGGCGAGGTAGCCGGCTCCCTCACCTTCTTCTCCGAGGTCTGACTTCCTCCTACCATGGGCACGGCCACCTGCCACCCCGAGTCTCCCGCCCTGAGGACCACCGCCGTGCCGCCCACCCCGCCGTTGCACGCCGCCCCTGAACGGCCCACCGCCGGCTCCTGGTCCGGTGTCGACTTCACCTGCCGGCCGTTCCGGCGGCACAGCAGGCTGGTCGGTGTCGCCGTGCTGGCCGCGCTGCTGACGGTCGGATGCGGCGCGCCACCGGAGGTACGCGAGGGCGGCGGTCTGCCGACCCGGGCGGCCACCCCGACACCGAGCGGCCCGACCAGCCCCGCCACCCCGTCGTTCGGCGCACCGCCCGGTGCCGGTCCCACCCTTCCCTCCGCCGACCCGGGGCTGGTCGCGGTGGCCTGTACCGGCGAGCCGTCGGCGAAGCGGATCATCGAGCTGGTGCGGGGCCGCCGTGGGCTGCTGCCCGGCAATGCCCGGGTCAGCGTCCGCAACGGTCCGTTGTGTGCCGCCGACTGGCAGCTGACCACCCTCGACGTGGCCGGGTACGAGCCGCTCCAGGTGGTGACCCGGGACCGGGCCGGGACCCTGAGCCTGGTGACCGCCGGTACCGACGTGTGCACGGCCGAGGTGCGGGTCGCCAGTCCTGCCGGCATCCAGACGCTGGCCTGCGGCAGTGACGGCGGCGGCTTCCCGGTCCCGGTGCCCCCACCGACGCCGTTGCCCCCACCGACGCCGTTGCCCACGCCGTCGACCCCCTCGCCCTCGCCGTCGGGCTCGTCGCCGACTCCGGGTGCGTAGGCTGGGCGCATGCCGGGAACGCCGCCGACACGCTTCGTCTACCTCGGGCCCGAGGGCACCTTCGCCGAGCAGGCACTGCGTACAGTGCCCGCCGCCGAGCGGGGCAGCCGCACGCCGGCCCGCAGCGTCGGCGAGGCGCTGGAGGCCGTCCGCGCGGCCGAGGCCGACGCGGCTCTGGTGCCGCTGGAGAACTCGATAGGTGGCGCGGTCGGGGTGACCCTCGACGAGTTGGCCGAGGGGGAACCGCTGGTCATCACCCGAGAGGTGATCCTCCCGGTGGAGTTCGTGCTCGGGGCACGCGCGGGCACCCTGCTGCCGTCGGTACGCAGCGTCGCCGCGCATCCGCAGGCCTCCACCCAGTGCCGGGGCTGGTTACGGACGCACCTGCCCGACGCGATCGTGGTGGACGTGCTGTCCAACGGAGCGGCGGCGGCCGGCGCGGCCAACGGTGAGTACGACGCGGCCATCTGCGCCCCCATCGGGGCGACCCGGCACCGGCTCGCCGTCCTGGCCGACAAGATCGCCGATCATCCGGACGCGGTGACCCGCTTCGCGCTGTTGTCCCGGCCCGGTCCACCGCCGCCACCCACCGGCGACGACGTGACGTCGCTCGCCGTCTACATCGCGCACGACCGGGTCGGCGCGCTGCTGTCCGTGCTGATGGAGCTGGCGGTCCGGGGTGTCAACCTGACCCGGATCGAGTCCCGACCGACGGGCGAGGCGCTCGGCCGCTACGTCTTCTTCCTCGACTGCACCGGTCACGTCGCCGACGTCCGGCTCGGTGAGGCGTTGCAGGGGCTGCGCCGGGTCTGCGCCGACGTACGCTTCCTCGGCTCGTACCCCCGGCACCGGTGGGACGGGCCGACCAGGGAGCGGCCGGTGGCCGCCCCGGCGGGCCTCTCCGACGCCGACTACACCGACGCCGCCGCCTGGCTCGCCCGCCTGCGCGCGGGCGAGCTGACCTGAGCGGCCCGGCGCAGCCGGGTCCGGCTGCGCCGGTTGCGCGACATCCGGAAGCGCGAGCTACCGGAACAGGCCGCCGAGCACCCCGCCCTGGTCCTGCTGACCGCTGCCCATGATCGGCGGTTCCTCGGAGGGCTGCACGACGACGAAGCCGTGGCCGGCGAGGCTCATCGTGTACGCCTCGCCTGTGGTGCGGCCCAGCAGTGTGCCGAGCCCGAGCTGGTCGGCCCGGTGGTAGCCGGTCTGCAGGCTCGCCGACCAGCAGACGGCGGCCTGCGGGTCGACGTAGGTGGGCGCGTCGACGGCGAGCACCACCGGGGTTCCCCGGGTGGTGACGGCGATCCTGCCGTGCCCGGTGAAGACGCAGTTGAACAGGCCGCTGGAGGCCATGCCCGCCCCGCCGACCATCTTGATGTCGTAGCGCAGGGTGGCGTCGAACGCCAGCACGCTGGAGCCGTTGATGGACAGGGCGTCGCCCGGCTCCAGGTCGATGACGTGCACGTCCTTGGCGAAGTCGGCGAGGAACACGTCGCCGCGTCCGCTGAGTTTCATCAGCGGTACGCCCTCGCCGGTGAGCTTCTGCTTGAGGAAGTTGCCCAGCCCACCGGAGCCGAGCGCCTGGAACTGCACCTGACCCTGGTACGCGACCATCGAACCGACCCGGGCCATCGCCTCGCCGTCGAGCTCGATCTTCAACATCTTGGCGTTCTGCAGCCGCATGCCGGGCTGCGCCGACTCCCGCTCCAGATTCGCCGCCGAGAACAGCTCACTGCGCATGGTTCCTCCCGTACTCGCCGTACCTGGCCGAGACGGTAGGGCCAGCCCGCAACACGTCCAGCCGGGCGACCTGGTTCGGGAACTCTCAGCCCCAGCCCAGCTCGTGCAGGCGCGCGTCGTCGATGCCGAAGTGGTGGGCGATCTCGTGCACCACTGTCACGGCCACCTCGTCGACGACGTCCTCGTCGCTGTGGCAGATGCGCAGGATGGGGTTGCGGTAGATGAGGATGCGGTCCGGCAGGACCCCCGCGTAGTCCCAGCCGCGTTCGGTCAACGCGTGTCCCTCGTAGAGGCCGAGCAGATCCTCGCCGGGCGGCGGATCGTCCTCGACCAGGATCACCACGTTGTTCATCAGCGCCAGCAGTTCCTCCGGAACCTCATCGAGCGCCTCCCCCACGAGTTCCTCGAACCGCTCCCGCCCCATCTCCACCGCCACGCCCTCATTCTTCCCCACCCCGCCCGCGATCTTGCACTTCCGGTCGTCGCGAATTGGCACAGAAGCCGCATAACGGAGACCGAAAATGCAAGATCGGCGCGAAGGGGGTGGGTCAGGAGGTGAGGCGGGCGGTGAGGGTGATCTCGGCGCCGGGCGAGAGCAGGCGGGAGATCGGGCAGTTCTGCTTGGCGGTCTCGGCCAGCTTGGCGAACTGTGCCTCGTCGATGCCGGGCACCTCACCGACGGTGTCCAACTCGATCCGGGTCACGGTCATCCCGGCGTCGGTCTTGTCGAGATGCACCTTCGCGGTGGTCTCCACGGAGGTGGGCGTCGTGCCGGCGTCGGCGAGCGCCTTGGAGAACGCCATCGAGAAGCAGCCGGCGTGCGCGGCGCCGATCAGTTCCTCAGGGTTGGTGCCCTCACCCTCCTCGAAGCGCGACTTGAAGGAGTAGTTCCCCTGAATTCCGCCCTTGCCGGTGCGGATGGTGCCGGACCCCTCGGTGAGGTTGCCCTGCCAGCGTGCGGAAGCGGTACGGATAGGCATGCACCTGACGCTAGTCCACCGCGGGCCGGCAGGCGACCGACCGCCCCGGCCGCGTGGTTGTTCCTCGGCGGCAGCAGCCGGCTGTGTCATGATGCGACCCGGACCCCGCGGCGCGGCGGACGCACGGCGTCCCGGCCACCAGGAGAGGGTGAGTGATGACCCACGACCTCCCCATTCCCCGTCAGGACGACCGCTCCGACGGTGCCAGCGTCATCGAGTGGGGTACGGAGGACGAGTCACCTGCGGCGGGCCGGTTCCGTCGGTCTCTCGGCGGTCTCGGTCGGGACCATCGGGTGCCGGCGCTGCTGGCCGGCCTCGGTGCGGTGGCGGCTCTGGCTTCGCTGCTGGGCGAGTGGTCGACGGTCACCATCCCCAACGGCGGGCCGGAGCCGGAGACCCCGCTCCAGGTGACAAGCGGTGTGTCCGACATCGGGCTGGGCCCCGCGTACCTGATCGGGCTCCTCGCGCTCGGCGTGGCGGTGGCGCTCGCGCTGCGCGGCACGGACTCCGTCCGGGCGAATGCCCGGGTGGCCGGGCTGGCACTCGCCGCCGGCGTGCTCGCGCTCCTGGCGACGACCCTGGTGTCGCTCGACGACACGATGCGACGGAGCATGTTCTACAACCCGGAGTTGACCTTCGCCGTCGAGTACGAGCGCGGACTGATCGTCGCGTTCGTCGCCGTCGGGCTGTTCGCCGCGGCGCTCGCCCGGACCTCGCCCGGACCGGTCGGAGCACGGCCAGGGCCGGACGAGCCGCGACGGCGCAGCCGACGACCGGCCGAGGAGGCGGAGCCGGAGGGGGAACGTCCGCCCGCGGACATCACCGTCACGCCGACGGTCCCCTTCGCCCGGGAGGCGCCGTCCGACTGATCCCCGCCCTGGTCAAGAGGTCACCTCCGGTGTGTCGCCCGTTGGCACCCGATTCGCCTGGAAGCCATGGTTGCGACCGTTTCTGCGAGGTACGGTTGCTGCCCGCCGTCACGCCGGGTCGCCGATCGACAAGGTGAACGGCTGGTCGCGACGGCGGCGGGCGAAGGAGGAACGATGACCCGCCCGGGCCTGCCCAAGCTGATCGCCACCGACCTCGACGGGACGCTCGTCCGCAGCGACGACACCGTCTCGGCCTTCACCCACGGGGTTCTCGACCGGGTACGCGCCGCCGGCATCCCGGTGGTCGGTGCCACCGGTCGCGGTCCCCGACTGACCGAACTGACCCGCAACGACATCCGTGCCGCCGACTTCCTGGTGCTGGCCGGTGGCGGCCGGGTGGTCGACCAGAGCGACCCGGAGGGGCCGGTGGTGCTGCGGGACGAGCGCCTCTCCAGCGAGGTGCTGGCTGTTCTGCTGGCCGAGCTGGAGGCCGCGGTCGGCCCGCTCACGGTCATGGTCGAGGCGTCGGACGAGCACGAGGCTCCGCTCTGGGGCGACTACCATCCCGCCTGGCCCTACCAGGACGCGTTCGAGGTGCGTAGCCGCGCCGAGTGCCTCGCCGGTGACGTGATCAAGGCGTTCGCGCGTACCGCCGATCACCACGTGGACGAGCTGCTGGCCGTCGCCCGGGAGATCGTCCCGCCGCACCTCGCCACCCTCACCCAGGCGGGTCTGGGCTTCATCGAGATCTGCCCGCCCGGGGTGGACAAGGCCTCCGGGCTCAGCGTGATCGCGCAGACCCTCGGCGTGGACCCGGCCGACGTGCTCGTCTTCGGTGACATGCCCAACGACCTGCCGATGTTCGAGTGGGCCGGCTGGGGACGGGTGGCCGTGGCCAACGCCCACCCGAGCCTGCGGGCGGTCGCCGACGAGGTCACCCTGCGCAACGACGACGACGGGGTGGCGATCTATCTCGACCGGCTACTGTCCCGGTGATGGATTCCACGCCGCACCTGGTCGCCAGCGACATCGACGGGACACTCCTGCGCGACGACCGCACCCTCAGCGCCCGCACCGCCGCCGTGCTGGCCCGGATCTCCGCCCAGGGCACGCCTGTCGTCCTGGTCACCGGCCGACCGATCCGCTGGCTCCGGCTGGTGTACGACCAACTGGCCGAGCCGCTGCCGGCGGTCTGCGCCAACGGCGCGGTGGTCTACGACCCGACCACCGACGAGGTGTTGCGGGCCGACCCGCTGGCCCCGGAGTTGCTCGCCGAGGTGGTCCGACGCCTGCGTGCCGAGATACCCGGGGTGAGCCTGGCGGTGGAGATCGTCGACGGCCGGCAGATGCGCCACGAGACGCACTACCCGCTGCGCTGGGACGCCGACGACGAGGCGATCCGGGCCGTGGAGACCGCCGAGGAGCTGCTGTCGGCACCAGCGGTGAAGCTGCTGGCGCGCGCCGGTGAGCAGGACCCGGACCGGTTCACCCGACTGGTCGCCGCCGCCCTCACCGGGCTCGCGGAGGCCACCCACTCCTCACGCTCCGGGCTGGTGGAGATCTCGGCGGCCGGGGTGACGAAGGCCGCCGGCCTGGCCTGGTACTGCCACCGGATCGGTGTCGCCGCTACGGACGTGCTCGCCTTCGGTGACATGCCCAACGACCTGCCGATGCTCACCTGGGCGGGGCGGGCTGTGGCGGTCGCGAACGCGCACCCGGAGGTGCTGGAGATCGCCGACGAGGTCGCCCCGGCGAACTCGTCCGACGGTGTCGCCGCGTACCTGGAGAAGGTTTTCGGGGCCGACTGAGCGGTCCGGGTGCGGCCCGACGAACGCACCGCACCCGGACCGGGCGATCAGAGGTACTGGCCGGTGCTGTGTCCTTCACCACCTGGCTGCCCCATGCCGGGCATCCCCGGCAGCATCGCCCCCGCCGGGCCGCTGGGCAGTGCCTGCCGGCCGGAGCGCATCTGCTCCAACTGCACCCGGGCCGCCATCTGTTGCGCGACCAGGGCTGCCTGGATGCCGTGGAAGAGCCCTTCCAGCCAGCCGACCAGTTGGGCGTGGGCGATCCGCAGCTCACCCTCGCTCGGTGCCTGGTCCTCGGAGAACGGCAGCGAGATCCGCTCCAGTTCGTCCCGTAGTTCGGGGGCGAGCCCTTCCTTCAGCTCGACGATCGACCGCTGGTGGATCTCCCGCATCCGGTGCCGGCTGGCGTCGTCCAGGGGAGCGGACTTGACCTCCTCCAGCAGCTGTTTGATCATGCTGCCGATCCGCATCACCTTGGCCGGCTGTTCGACCAGGCGCGACGGATCCTCGCCAGGCCCGTCGTCGGTCTGCACGGTGCCGACGGGCCGGCCGTCCGGTCCGACCACCACCACGGTTCCGGAGTGCCCGGTACCGTCCCGGCCGGGCTCGTCGTTCTGTCCAGCGGAGCGCGCTTCGGTCATGCCCTCCATCTTTACCCAGCGGTACCCGTCAGCGCCCGCCGGCCCGCTGGTCCGGTACCCGGCCGGGCACCCACCCCCCGGGGGCCCGCGAACCGCGCTACCGTCGCCCGATGCCCTCCGATCCCCGGGCGGTGCTGACCCGCCCCGCGCCCGAACCGGACGTGACAGTCGCCTACGGCGAACACCCGGACCAGATCGCCGACCTGCGTCGTCCGGCCGGTTCCGGGCCGCCCCGGCCGCTGGTGGTCGTGGTGCACGGTGGTTTCTGGCGCGCCGAGTACGACCGACGGCACACCGGGCCACTGGCGAGCGCACTGGCCGCCCTCGGGTACCCGGTCGCCCAGTTGGAGTACCGGCGGACCGGACAGCCCGGTGGTGGCTGGCCCGGCACACTGACCGATGTACTGGCGGGGGTCTCCGCGCTGCCCGGGTTGGCCGAGGCCGCACTGCCGGGGCACGTCACCTCGGGCCCGCCGGTCCTTGTCGGTCACTCGGCCGGCGGGCACCTCGCGCTGTACGCGGCGGCCCACGCACCCGGTGCGGTCGCCGGGGTGCTGGCCCTCGCCCCGGTCGCCGACCTGGCCGAGGCGTACCGACTGGATCTGGACGCCGGTGCCGTGGCCGCGCTGCTCGGGGGTGGACCGGCCGATGTGCCGGAGCGGTACGCGACAGCGGATCCACGGTCTCTGGTCCCGCTGCGGCCACGCACGGTAGTGATACACGGCACGCTGGATCAACAGGTCCCCATCGACATCTCTCGAAATTATGTGGCCGCAGCGCGCGCCGCAGGCACCGATATTCGCCTGATTGAGCTGCCAGAGTGCGAGCATTTCGGGCTTATCGCTCCCGGCTCGTCGGCGTGGCCGGAGGTAACCAGCGCGTTGCGGTCTCTGCACGAAGATCATTAGCCATTGACGCAGCGTCGCGGAGCAGGTAGAACGCCGGATGGGCGGATGCGCCCGGCAACACATTCGAAGGGAACCCGGTGTCGCAGATGAACCGCAGGCGGGCACTCCAGCTGCTGGCCGCGCTCGGTACGGGCGGACTCGTCGCGGGGTGCGGCTCCGACGCCGAGCCGGAGGTCACCAGCACAGAGAGCCCGATCAAGATCGGGCTCATCGCGCCACAGTCGGGTGCGAGCAAGGCCATCGGTGACGAGCTCACAAACGGCTTCGAGCTGTACCTGGACCTCAACGACAGGCGCCTCGGCGGCCACCCGGTCGACCTGGTCACGGCCGACGAGGGTGACACCGTCAAGTCGGGTCAGGCCGCCGTCGAGGGACTGCTCAAGCAGGGCGTGCTCGCCCTGACCGGGGTCGCCAGCTCGTCGGTCCTGTTCGGCATCCGGGACATCGTGGAGCAGGCCCGGGTTCCGTTGATCGGCTCCAACGCCTCGCCCGCGAGCCTGCAGAGTGTCGTCTACATCTGGCGTACGTCGTACGTGCTCGACGAGGCGGGCCGGGCGCTCGGCCGCTACCTGAAGGACGAGCTCGGTCCCGCCGACCGGATCGCCACGATCCTGCCGGAAGGGGTCGTCGGCGTCGAGGACGTGCTGCGCGGCTTCCGTGAGGAGTTCGGCGAAGCCGACCCGCGCATCGCCTCCGAGGTGGTCTGGACCTCCGGCAGCAACAACCCCGGTAGGACCGCCTACGTCTCGGACATCAACCGCGCGCTGGCCGACAATCCGGCGGTCGTCTTCTGCTTCTACTCCGGCGCGGCGGCTGTGGAGTTCATCATGCAGCTGCGCGACGCCGGGTTCCGGGGCCGGATCTACGCCCCCGGTTTCCTCACCGAGGGCTCGGTGCTGGAGAGCATCCGGCCGGCGAGCGACGCGATCGGCATCCGCACCGCGTTGAACTACTCCGCCGACCTCAACAACGCGGCCAACCGCCGGTTCGCCTCCGCGTACCGCAAGAAGCACAACGCCTCCCCGACCACGTACGCGATGGCCTCGTACGACGCGGCCAAGGTGCTCGACCAGGCGATCCGTCTCGCCGGCGCGGCACCCACCGCGCAGCAGGTGAACCTGGCGCTGGGCCGGATCGGCCAGATCGACAGCCCGCGTGGTGCCTGGCAGTTCAACCAGCCGCGTACCCCGCAGCAGAAGTGGTACCTGCGCGAGGTGCAGCGCGACGGCCAGGTGGTCTCGAACGTGCTCGTCAACGAGTTGGCCACGCTCGGCTGAGTCGAGGAACGCAGCGAGGCCGGCCCCCACCAGGGGCCGGCCTCGTCGCTCGGCGGGAAACTCAGTACCGCAGTTCGGCGATACAGCACTTCACGCTGCCACCGCCCTTCTTCAGCTCGGCCAGCTCGACGGGCACCGGGGTGTAGCCAGCCGCCTTGAGCCGACCGGCGAGCCGGGTGGCCTCGCTGTTGAGCACCACGTTGGCACCGTCGCTTACCAGGTTCAGCCCGAAGGCGAGGGCGTCCTCGTCGTCCGCCAGCACCGCGTCCGGGAAGAGCTGGGTGAGCACCCGCTGGCTGGCCGCGGAGAAGGCACCGGGGTAGTAGACGATGTTGCTGTCGTCGATCGAGGCGAGCGCCACGTCCAGGTGGTAGAAGCGCGGATCGACAAGCCGCAGCGAGACCACCGGCCGGCCGAGCGCCTCCTGCGCCTCGGCGTGCGCCGGCAACTCCGTCCGGAAGCCGTGCCCGGCCAGGACCAGCCCGCCGTGCGCCTCCGGCAGGTACGCGAAGTCACCCTCGCCCTCGTTCGTCTCGTTCGGCGCGATGAACCGCCAGCCCTGCGACTCGTAGAAGGCCCGGTGCGTGGCCGCCTCGGCGGCCCGCTGCTCGTGCTTGAACTGGGCCCCGTAGACCGTGCCGTCGACCATGAACGCACCGTTGGCCGCGTAGACCATGTCGGGCAGGCCGGGTTCGGGCACCAGCAGATGCACCTCGTGGCCGAGGCCGACCAGGGTCTCCCGCAGCCGGTCCCACTGCTTGACCGCCAGCTCCGCGTCGACCGGGGAGGTCACGTCCATCCACGGGTTGATCGCGTACTCGACCGCGAAGTGCTCGGGGGAGCACATGAGATATGTCCGCTTTCGCGGCACTCGCTGCTGGTTCACGGTGACCAAGGGTAGGTACGGTAGAACTTTGGTAACAGCCGCAAACATTGCTTCCAAGAGGCGGAACATTGCAGATCGACGCCGTTGACCAGCGAATCATTGCGTTGCTCGTGGCTGACGCCCGTGCCTCGTACGCCGACATCGGCACTCGGGTGTCGCTCTCCGCTCCGGCGGTGAAGCGGCGGGTCGATCGACTGCGGGCCGCCGGGGTGATCAGGGGATTCACCGCCATCGTGGATCCGGCCTCGGTCGGCTGGACCACCGAGGCCTTCGTGGAGCTGTTCTGCGCCGGCCGGACCACCCCGGCCCAGATCGGCGCCGCCGTGCGTCGCCATCCCGAGGTGGTCGGCGCGTACACCGTCTCCGGCGAGGCCGACGCGTTGGTGCACCTGCGGGCCGCCGACATCGCACACCTCGAGGATGCACTGGAGCGGCTCCGGGCCGAGACGTTCGTGACCTCCAGCCGCAGCACGATCGTGCTCTCCCGGCTGGTCGAGTCACCGGGCGTGGGCCCCTCCACCGGCTGAACCCGGAACCACTCGGCCGAGGGTGGAACCGGACGCGGAGTCACCGCGTCGAACCGGCCATGAAACGGGGCACCAAGGTCGCCACGGCCGGCGGTTCGCTGGTCGTGCTCGCGCTACTCGCCGGCAGCATGGCCGTGTCGCAACCTCCGCCGACCGGGCCCGACACCACCGCAGCACCGATGGTGCCGGTCGGCCTGGTCTCCTTCGACTCCTGCGCCGACGCTCTCGCGGAGCTGCGTGCGGCGGCCACCGCTTCGGTCGGCCCGTACGGTCTCGCCGGCGACGCGAGGCTGAAGGCGGCCGTCGGCGGCGCGGAGTCGATGGCCCGGAGCTTCGCCGGGGCGCCGGGCGACACCGCCGGCCGGGACAGCGGCGCAGGCTACTCGACGACGAACAACCACGAGGCCGGCGCGGACGAACCCGACCTGGTCAAGACCGACGGCCGACGGATCGTCACGGTCACCGGGGGCGTGCTGCGGGTGGTCGACCCGGTGAGCCGACGCGTCACCGGCCGACTCGACCTGGCCGGCGGCCGGGAGGAACTGCGCTGGCAGGAGCACCGGCTGCTGCTGCTCGGCGACCGCGCACTGGTACTCAGCGAGGATCCGCCGCGTCCAGCCGACGCGCTGCGCTCAATCAGGCGTGCCGGTACGACTCGCCTCCTGCTGATCGGCCTGACCGGCCGCCCCCTGGTGCTCGGCACGTACCGCATCCAGGGCAGCACGGTCGACGCCCGGTTGACAGGTGCCACGGCCCGGGTGGCGGTCCATTCGTCGGCCCGACTGGAGTTCCCGCCGGCGTCCGAGGGAACCGACGAGGCCCGGACGGAACGGAACCGCCAGGTGATCGCGCGGGCCGGTGTCGAGGCCTGGCTGCCGGAGTACGAGTGGACCGCCGGACCGGAGCGGCACACCGGTCGGGTCGGCTGCGACCGGCTCAGCCGGCCCGAGCGGATGACCGGCTCGTCCACCCTCACCGTGCTCAGCTTCGATCTCACCCGCGACCGGCTCGGCGACGGTGACCCGGCCGCGGTGGCCGCCGACGCCGACACCGTCTACGGCACGGCGACCAGCCTCTACCTGGCAGGTCAGCGTCCGACGCCGAACACCGGCGGCATCCCCCGCTGGCGGCCGTCGTCGGCCGATCAGGTCACCGACATCTACCAGTTCGACACCGCCGCGCCGGGCCGTCCCCGCTTCCTGGCCGCCGGCTCGGTGCCCGGCTGGCTGATCAACCAGTACGCGCTCTCCGAGTGGGCGGGTCACCTGCGGGTGGCCACCACCACCGGCGATTTCTGGAGCGAGGGCAGGGCCTCCGAGTCGACGGTTCGCGTGCTCCGCCCCGCCGACGGGGCACTGGTACCGGTCGGCATGGTCGGCGGCCTCGGGCGAGGTGAACGCATCTACTCGGTGCGCTACCTCGGGCCGGTCGCGTACGTGGTCACCTTCCGGCAGACCGACCCGCTCTACGCGCTCGACCTCGCCGATCCGGCCGCGCCCGTGGTCACCGGCGAACTGAAGATCACCGGCTACTCCGCGTACCTGCATCCATTGCCCCAGGAACGTCTGCTCGGAGTCGGTCAGGAGGCCGACAGCCAGGGACGGACCAAGGGCGTACAGGTCTCCCTCTTCGATGTCCGCGATCCCGGCCGGCCGGACCGGCTGGACCAGTGGCACCTGCCCGGCGGTTGGTCCAGTGCAGAGCACGACCCGCACGCCTTCCTGTATCGCCCGGACACCGGTCTGGTGGCGCTGCCGGTCGACGCCGGTGTCCGGCTGTTGCGCGTCCGCGACGACACAATCAGTGAGATCGGCGAGGTGACCCATCCGGCCGGCGGCAACCGGGGGCAGTGGGGTCCAGCGGTGCGGCGGTCCCTGGTCATCGGCGACGTGCTCTGGACGGTCTCCGAAACGGGCCTGCGCGCCACCGACCCTGCCTCGGCCCGGAGCCTGGCCTGGATCGCTGCGACCTGAACCTTCCTCCCCAGCGGGTGGGGCCCGGTTTCTCGGGGTTTCCGGGCCCCACCCGCCTTGACCTCAACCACGCTTCAAGTGATCGACTCGGCGGGAAGCGGCGGTGAGGGGGAGACGTGCGGGCGGTGTGGATCCACGAGTTCGGCGGTCCGGAGAAACTCGTTCCGGGAACCGCGCCCGACCCCGTACCCGCGCCGGGGCAGGTGCTGATCGACGTGCTGCTCGCGAACATCACCTTCGTGGAGACCCAGTTCCGGGCGACCGGTTTCGGGCCGTCGGGCGCGACGCTGCCGGTGATCCCGGGCAACGGCGTCGGCGGCCTGATCAGCCAGGTCGGGCCGGACGTCGACCCGGGGCTGGTCGGCCGCCGGGTGGTCAGCGGCACCGGCGGGTCGGGGGCGTACGCCGAGCGGGTCGTCGTGGACGCGACGCTGCCGGTCGCGGTACCGGACGGACTGCCGCTCGACCAGGCGGTGGCCCTGCTCGCCGACGGGCGTACGGCGTTGATGCTGGCCGAGGCGGCTGATCTCCGGCCCGGCGACCGGGTGCTCGTCGAGGCCGCCGCCGGCGGGGTGGGCAGCCTGCTCGTCCAGCTCGCCGCCCGCGCCGGAGCACGGGTGGTCGGACTCGCCGGCGGTACGCGCAAGGTCGCTCTGCTACCCCCGATGGGCACCGAGGTCGCCGTGGACTACCGGCGGTCGGACTGGGTCGGGCGGGTACGGTCGGCGGTCGGTGCGGTCGACGTGGTCTTCGACGGGGTCGGCGGCACGATCGGGCGGGACGCCTTCGAGCTGCTCGACCGGGGCGGGCGAATGCTCAGCTTCGGGCTGTCCAGCGGCGAGTGGGCCGGCATCGGTGCGGAGCCCGCCGCCGAGCGGGGCGTGACAGTGGTCCGGCCGACGCCGACACCCGCCCAGCTGCGGGCGTACACCGAGCGGGCGCTGGCGGAAGGCGCCGCCGGCCGGCTACGCGCGGTGATCGGTCAGCGGTTCCCATTGGCCCGGGCGGCCGAGGCGCACGCGGCCATCGAGGCCCGGTCGACGGTCGGCAAGACCCTCCTCGACGTGCGCTGACCGCCCTCAGAGGTACATGCCGGTGCGGTGCTCGCCGCGTCCCGGCTTGTCTCCCTCGCCGAAGAACCGCTTGCCGCCGAACTCGCCGTGCAGGCGGTCGTCCAGCTCGTCCGCCAGCCCGGTCATCACCTGCACGGCGAGCATCAGGTGGGTCGGCTGGAAGTTGCGGCCGAAGACCGGGATCGACGCCCACACGGTGTCGTCGGCGCAGTAGAGGCGTCCGATCGGCATCCGGTTGGTCAGCTCGGAGAGCTTGACGTACAGCCGCTCGGTCGGCTCGACCTCGGTCAGCACCGGAGAGAAGACATCGACAAGCGGCGGGTTGTCTCGCACCCGGACGAAGACCATCGCCGAGCCGGCCCGGATGTTGATGTCACCGTCAGAGTCGACCTGGAGCCGGTCCGAGTCGGACTTGAGCATGGTCGAGACGACCGTACGGACCCGCTCGGCCAGATCCAGCACCTCGGTGTCCGCGCCGTCCTCGTCGGTCGCGGCCAGCGCCTTCTCCAGCTCGGTGCCGATCTCCCGGGCCAGGTTCGCCTCACTGCGGGCTGTCCCCAGCGCCTCCCCGGAGATCGGCTCACCCTGGCCGTCCTCGATCGCGTAGACGAGAAAGGCCGGATGTGGGGCACCGTAGATGTCACGCAGGGTGCGGGAGAGCAGCGCGGCCAGCCGGGGTGCCTCGTCCGCCGCGGAATCCAACCCGAACTGGTCCCCCGAGCCGTCCACCACGCCCGGCGGTGACCAGCCCAGCGCGACCATGTCGGCGACCGCCGCACGATCCAGTCGGTATCCCTGCGGCAGGGTCGCGTTGCCCACCGCCCGGGCCGCGAACCGGCCGTCGGTCCGCACCTCGACATAGACGGAATAGATGGCGTCATCGGTGCCGGAGGCGGTCGGGTCGAGGGTCAACGCCACCTCCGCGCCCGGTGGCAGCGCGGACAGCCGCTCCGCCAGCGCTCGGGCGAACTCCCGCCACGCCTCGGTCACCTTCGCCCGTAGGTCGGCCGTGCTCGGCTCGTCGAGCAGGATCGACTCGTGGTGCACCGACGTACCGGGCGGTGCCGAGGGGTGGTCAGCCGTCATGATCGCCTCCGTCCGTTCCGGTCACCCTACCCAGCCGGCTGCCGGTACGGATCGGCGCGGACCGTGATCGGACAACGCCCCGGAGACGGTCAGTCGCGGTCCGGTCCGGCCGGGTCGGTTCGCGGGTGCGGGTCGCCACCCAGCTCCACCGGCCAGGTGCCGGCCAGCCCGGAGAGCCGGTCCGCCGTCACAGCCGGATCCGCCCCCCGCCCGACGGCCAGGCCGAGCAGGTACGCGGTGACCGGCGCACCGGGCCGCAGCACCTGGTGGGCCACATCCCGAGCCAGGTCGAGCACGGTCGGCACCGGCACCTGCGCCGGGTCGAGACCAAGTTCCGCACAGGCGGCCGTGACCCAGTCGTCCATCACCGTCATCGCGTCCACTCCTCCGCCCGGCGTAGGTCACGCTCAGTGTCGCAGTCGAACCAGGGCTCCGGGCCGTCACCGTGCCACGTCACCTCGCGCACGATCAGGTCGGCGAGCAGCTCCCGCAGCGGTGCACCAGCCACGTCACCGCCACGCCGGCCGGTGAGCCGATCGAGCGCAGCACGCAGGGCAGCCGGCCGCCACACCCCGCACAGCGTCTGCCGCCGCCCCGACCGGTCCACGTAACAGGCCCCGTCGAAAACCCCCGCCTCGGTACTCGGCGTTCCGGTGCTCGGCGTTCCGGCGTCGTCTGGGCGGTTGCCGTCGATGCGGTGCAGCTGGTCCAGCAGCTCGCCAACGGCTGACCGGGTCAGCAGGGGCAGGTCGGCGGCGAGCAGGGCGACGGCGGGTACATCGGTGTCGAGCAGGGCCAGCCCGGCCGCGACGGCGGCCACCGGTCCGCCGCCCGGCGGCACCTCGCGGGTCAGCCGCACTCCGGCGATCGCCGGTCCGGGGCCGACCAGGATTCGGGGCGACGCATCGGCCACCGCGGCCAGCACCCGCTCACGCATCGGCACCCCGCCGACCGGTAACACCGGCTTGTCCCGCCCGCCCATCCGGAGCCCCGCACCACCCGCGAGCACCACAGCCGCGTACGCCGTCATCTGCGCCACGTTAGCCGCCCGCACCGCCCCGACACCTGGAGCGGCGGCAGTCATGGTGACCAACCCCCTGTCGAGCGCCTGTCGAGCTGAACGCACAGACGGATCGCGCCTCGAACGCTCGGCTGACGAACAGGTGGATCAGCTTGACCGATGGCACGGACGGACCAGCTCAACAGCGCGGCCCGGATGGTGGGCCGGAATTTCGGCGGGCCATGACGGGGCAGGTTCGGCAGATCGACGGGCCCACGTGGGGCGATTCCGGCGATGCGGGCAGGATGGACGACGTGGGACGGGCTTCGGAACGGCGTGGTGTGGTGCGGGTGGACCTGGATGCGGCGGAGGGCGGCCGGCGCCGGGTTCGGCGGCCGGACACTCTCGCCGCCGAGGAGCCGTTGGAGCTGCGGGTCGGCCCGGCCGGGCCAGGCCGTCGTCGACCGCTCACCGTCACCATGCGTACCCCGGGAGCCGACCTCGACCTGGCCATCGGCTTCCTGTTCAACGAAGGGCTGATCCGCTCGGCGGACGACGTGTCCACCGCGCAGTTGTGCGCTGGGACGGAAACCCCGAACACCTACAACGTGGTTGATGTGACCCTCGCTCCCGGGGTGCCGGATCCGGTCACCGACGCGACCCGGCACTTCCACACCACGAGCGCCTGCGGGGTGTGCGGCAAGGCGAGCATCGACGCGGTGCGTACCCGGTCGCTCTTCCACGTCAGCGACGACCCGCTCAGTGTGCCCGCAGAGCTGTTGGCCGAGCTGCCGCAGCGGCTACGGGCCGAGCAGCGGGGCTTCGACCGCACCGGCGGACTGCACGCCGCGGGCCTGTTCTCCGCGGACGGCGAGCTGGTGGTGCTGCGCGAGGACGTGGGTCGGCACAACGCGGTCGACAAGGTCGTCGGCTGGGCGGTACGCGAACACCGGTTGCCGCTGGCCGGGCACGTGCTGCTCGTGTCGGGTCGGGCCAGTTTCGAGCTGACCCAGAAGGCGTGGATGGCGGGTGTGCCGCTGCTCGCCGCGGTTTCGGCACCGAGCACCCTCGCGGTCGACGTGGCCACCGAGGCCGGGCTGACCCTCGTCGGGTTCCTACGGGGACGGACGATGAACGTCTACACCGGCGGGCACCGGGTCACCAGCTGACAGCACCCCGGTCCCACCGTCAGCGACGGGCCAGCAACTCGAACAGCTCTAACCGGGCCGCCGCGTCGCGGGCGATCAGGAAGCCGGCGATGCCCAGAACCCAGCCGAGCATGCTGCCCGAGGAGCGGACGATCCATGCGTTGAGCCGGGCGAGCACCGGCTCGACCCAACTCGGCCACGCCACCCGCGCGCCCAGCAACAGCATCGCCGGCAACACCATGACCAGGCAGTAGCCGGCGAGCAGCGCCACGCTCGTGGGCACGGCCAGGCCGGAGGTGGTGAGCAGGCCCAACGCGCCGAGGTAGGGCAGCATCGTCGCCACCTCGGCCAGCGCGGCGAACAGCGCCAGCCCCACCAGCCAACGCGACGACGAGTCACCAGCGGTCACCCGGTCCCGCCAGCGCAACACCCGACCTGTACCGGCACCACGCTTGCCGTCGTAACGGAAGCTCAGCACGAACAGAGCGACCCCGAGCACCAACTGGCCCCAGAGCACCGGCCGGTTGTCCAATGCGCCGCCCAGCAGCTCGGCCAGGCCACTGCCACCGAAGTACAGCAGCAACCCGACCGCGAAATAGAAACCGGCGATGGTGCCGAGGTAGGTCATCACCCGCCGGACGCTCACCGGCCCCGGGGCGAGCAGCAACCACACCGGGATGAACAGGGTGCCGATGCTGGTGCTGTCCACCAACGCCAGCCCGGCGAGGGACAGCAGCAGGGCAAGGCTCATGCCGTACCAGGAGCAATCTCGGGCATGCGGCGATTATCCGACACTGCCGCCAGGGCGGTGACCCCGCCGATCGCCCACACCGCCACCGACCTGGGCGGTAGCGCCGGCATCGGAGCAGACGCCGTCGACACCTGTCGGTTGGGCTGTGCTCGGAGAGTTGGTCATCGAGGACGCCGTCGGGCGCGCCGCCGCACCCGACGCCGCGCTCTCGGCAGACCGGTCGCCGGCCAGCCGTCCAGCCGGGACGGGGGCACTCCCCGACGGAGCAGGTCGTCCAGCAGCAGGGCGAGCGAGTAGTCCGGATGGTCGGTCAGCACCCGTTCCAGGGCCACCGCCGCCAACGCGCCCTGCCCGTCCCGCCAGGCGGCGAACGCGAGCAGCGAACCCGGGGCGGCGATCAGCTCCGGCGCGGCCCGGCGTAGCACCTCGGCCCAGAACGCGATGTCCTCGTCCCGGCCGTCGGTGCGCTCCCAGGCATGGTCGCGTACCGGCAGGTGGGTGAGGAGCAGGCAGAGCCAGGCCAGCTCGTCGTCGGTCAGCCGCTCGCCAGCACGGTGGCGCCGCACCGTGGCCCGCAGCGCCGCCGTGCCGGCCGCCCGTAGGGCCCGAGCACCGAGCAGGTCGGCGGCGGGCGCGGCGGCCAGCAGATCGGTGAGACGCTGCTCCGCCTGCTCGACCGCCTGCCGCATCGCCTCCCCACCGACCGGAGCCACCTGTGCGGCGAGTGCCGCCCGATCGGGCAGGGCCACCTGGCCGGCGAAGACCGCCGCCGCCGGCACCGTACTGGCCTGGGGGTCGTAGCGGGTGCCCTCCGGCGGGCAGCACTCCGGCTCGTCGCAGAGGTAGGACCACCACCGTCCGTCGGTGACCCGCAGCGCGTCGAGAACGGCCAACCCCGCCTCGGCCAGTGCGGCCCGGACCGCATCGACCGCCGGAGTCACCCGGGCGGCCGGACCGTACCCGACGACGGTGGCCGAGTCGGCGCCCTGTCGGGCGGTCACCGCGGCGATGTGCTGACCGGGCTCGTAGGGGTCGGCGTCGCCGGGCAGGTCGCCGCGCGCCGCGAAGACGATCCGCTTACCGGAGAGTGCCACCACCACGATGCTGTCGGCGGGATGGAAGCCGAGCAGGTACGGCACGGCGGCGATGAGGTCGGCGGGAGAGCGTACGGACAGTCGGGGCAGCTCGGTCGAGTTCATGCAGGCAGCCTGCGAGCCGGCAGGTAGGTCCCGCCGCCCCTGTGGACGACACGCCGGTTATCCACAGTTACACAGAGTGTTTTCGCTGCTCACGAGCAATCGGCGACCGTCCAGAAGTGGGAGCCGTCCGGTTGGCGATACGTTGCGGGGATGGATCTGGCCTACCTGCGGGCACATCCCGAGCAGTTGCCCACCTTCATGACCCATCAGCGGATCCGGGAGACGCCGGTGTCCGGCGGCGACATCTGCGCGGCTTCCCGGCTGACCCTGGACGACGGACACTCGGTGTTCGCGAAGACCTGGCCGGAGAACGCGGGGCGGCCGGTGCCGGAGGGGTTCTTCGCCACCGAGGCGGACGGGCTGCGCTGGCTACGCGAGGCCGGTGCCGTCGCCGTACCGGAGGTGCTTGTCGCGTTGCCGCAGCTGCTGGCGCTGGAGTGGGTCGACCCGGGTGAGCCGAGCCGCGAGGCGGCCGACCGTTTCGGGCGGGAGTTGGCCGAGCTGCACCGAGCAGGTGCACCGGCGTTCGGCGCACGGTGGCCGGGGTTCATCGGCGCGCTGCCGGCGGACAACACGCCGGACGACGGCCCGTGGACGGAGTGGTTCGCCCGGTCCAGGTTGCTGCCCTACCTGCGCCGATCGGTCGACGCCGGGGCCCTGACCAGTACCGACGCCATCCTGGTCGAGCAGGTCATCGCCCGGATCGGGGAGTTCGGCGGCGACGAGCCGCCCGCCCGGGTCCACGGTGACCTCTGGCCGGGCAACCTGCTCTGGGGCGACGACCGGGTCTGGCTTGTCGACCCGGCGGCGCACGGCGGGCACCGGGAGACCGACCTGGCCCAGTTGGCGCTCTTCGGCGGCCCTCCGCACCAGGATCGGATCATGGCGGCCTACCGGGAGAGCTGGCCACTGGCCGACGGGTGGCGGGAGCGGATGCCGCTGCACCAGCTGCACCTGCTGCTCGTGCACACCGCGCTCTTCGGTGCGGCGTACCGCGATTCGGTAACCAGGACCGCCCGGGACGCCCTGAACGGGACAGGGCGCGCTACCGTCGACCGGTGAGCCTGCCCCCGCCGACCGGCCTCGTCGACCGGTACGGCCGCGTCGCCCGGGACCTGCGGGTGTCCCTGACCGACAAGTGCAACCTGCGCTGCACCTACTGCATGCCCGCCGAGGGCCTGCCCTGGCTGGCCGGGCCGCAACTGCTCACCGACGACGAGGTGGTCCGGCTGATCCGGGTCGCGGTGTGCCAGCTCGGGGTCGACGAGGTGCGGTTCACCGGTGGCGAACCGCTCGTCCGCCCCGGTCTGGTCGGCATCGTCGAAGCCGTCTCGGCCCTCGACCCGCGCCCCCGGATCTCGCTGACCACCAACGGGATCGGCCTGAACCGGCTCGCACCCGCGCTACGCGCCGCCGGACTCGACCGGGTCAACGTCTCGCTCGACACGCTGGACCGGGAACGCTTCACCAAACTCACCCGCCGGGACCGGTTGGCCGACGTGCTGGCCGGCCTGGCCGGTGCGGCCACCGCCGGACTCACTCCGGTCAAGGTCAACGCTGTGCTGATGCGCGGCGTCAACGACGACGAGGCACCGGCGCTGCTGCGTTTCGCCCTCGACCACGGCTACGAGCTGCGGTTCATCGAGCAGATGCCGCTGGACGCACAGCACGGCTGGGACCGCGCCGCCATGGTGACCGCCGACGAGATCCTGGCCGCGCTGCGTGCCGCGTACGACCTCAGCCCGGACCCGGCCGAACGCGGCACCGCTCCCGCCGAGACCTGGCTGGTCGACGGCGGCCCGGCCCGGGTCGGCGTGATCGGCACGGTGACCCGGCCCTTCTGCGGCGACTGCGACCGGACCCGGCTCACCGCCGACGGGCAGATCCGCAACTGCCTGTTCGCCACCGAGGAGTCGGACCTGCGCGGCGCGTTGCGGGCCGGTGCCGACGACGAGGAGCTTGCCCGCCGCTGGCGGGCGGCGACGTTGAGCAAGCGGGCCGGGCACGGCATCGACGACCCGTCCTTCCTGCAACCGACCCGGCCGATGTCGGCCATCGGAGGCTGACCGTGGCGAGCGTCACAGTCCGGTACTTCGCCGGGGCTCGGGCCGCCGCCGGCCGCACCGAGGAGACAGTCACCGCGGGCCGGTCGCTTGACGAGTTGGTGGCGGAACTGGCCGAGCGGCACGGCGGGCGGTTGGTGTCGGTGCTGGCGGTGTCGAGTTTTCTGATCGACGGCGTGACCTGTCATGATCGGCAGAAGCCGCTGCCGGCTGGGGCGACGATCGACGTCCTGCCTCCCTTCGCCGGCGGCTGAGGGGGACCCACACGTGTTCGCGGTACTCGGCTTCGTGACCACCCTTGCCGTGATCACCGGGTTGATCCACCTCTACCTGTGGAAACGGCTGGTGAAGGACACCACCACCACCGCCGGACGCTGGCGGCGGGCCGGCACGATCACCGCCGTGGTGCTGGCCCTGCTCGTACCGGCGACCATGATCGGCACGCGGGCCGGGATGTACTGGCTCGCCTGGCCGGGCTACCTGTGGCTCGCGCTGATGTTCTACCTGCTGGTGCTGCTCGTCGTGTTGGAAATCCCGCTGCTGGTGACGAGGCTGGTGCTGCGCCGCCGGTCGGGGCTGGCCGCCCCGGAGCCCGTGCTTGTCGGCCCGGCCGGGCCCGACGCGTCGAACGAGCGGTCGACCGGCACTGACGAGCTGGCCGAGCCGCCTCAGCCGGCCAACGATGCCCCGGCGACTCCGCCGGCCGCCGGTGCCGTCGGTCCCGACCACGATCCGGGCCGCCGCCTGCTGCTCGCCCGTGGTGCCGCGATCTTCGCCGGGCTCACCGCCACCGGCCTGGTCGGCTACGGCGTACGCACCGCGATGGGTCCGCCACAGCTGGACCGGGTGCAGATCCGGCTGGCCAAGCTGCCCCGCAGCATGGACGGTCTGCGCATCGCCACGGTGTCGGACATCCACATCGGGCCGCTGACCGGCCGGGCACACACCGAGCGGATCGTGGCCGCGATCAACCGGCTGGACGCCGACATCGTCGCCGTGGTCGGCGACCTGGTCGACGGCACGGTTGCCGAGTTGGGCGACGACGCGGCACCGCTGCGCGGCCTGCGCTCGCGGTACGGCAGCTACTTCGTCACCGGCAACCACGAGTACTACTCCGGCGTGGAGGAGTGGGTGGCCGAGATCGACCGGCTCGGGCTGCGGGTGCTCCAGAACCGGCGACTGGAGATCGCCACTCGTGGTGGAGTGATCGACCTGGCCGGTGTCAACGACGTCTCCGCCGTCGGCAGCGGCGTCTCCGCGCCGCCGGACTACGACGCCGCGCTCGGCGACCGTGACCCGTCCCGGCCGGTGGTGCTGCTGGCCCACCAGCCGGTGGCCGCGCTGGAAGCGGCCAGGTACGGGGTCGACCTGCAACTGTCCGGCCACACCCACGGCGGCCAGATCGTCCCCTTCAACCTGCTGGTCAGGCTCGAACAGCCGGTCGTCTCCGGGCTCGGTGAGGTGGACGGGACGAAGGTCTACGTGACGAACGGCGCCGGCTTCTGGGGTCCGCCGGTACGGGTCGGTGCGGAGCCTCAGGTCACCCTCGTCGAGCTCCGCTCGGCATAGCGCAGCTCACCTCCGTGCGTGGCGCCGAGCGGGAGTGCGGCCGGTCGTGGCAGGATGCGGCGTGCCCCCGTTCAGCGTCGTACCCCCCGGTGGCCTTCCGCCCTTCGTCGCGGACCTGCACATCCACTCCAAGTACTCGCGGGCCTGTAGCCGCGACCTGACCCTGCCGAACCTCGGCTGGTGGGCGCGACGCAAGGGCATCGCGGTCCTCGGTACCGGCGACTTCACCCATCCCGCCTGGTACGACCACCTGCGGGAGACCCTGCACCCCGCCGAGCCGGGTCTGTACCGGCTGTCACCGGAGGCGGAGCGTGACATCGCTCGTCGGCTGCCACCCCGGCTGGCCAGCGAGGCGGAGGGCGATCCGGTCCGGTTCATGCTCAGCGTGGAGATCTCCACGATCTACAAACGGGACGACCGGACGCGCAAGGTCCACCACCTGATCTACCTGCCCGACCTGGACGCCGTGGGCCGGTTCAACGCCGCGCTCGGTCGGATCGGCAACCTCGGCTCGGACGGCCGGCCCATCCTCGGTCTGGACTCACGCGATCTGCTGGAGATCACGCTGGAGGCGAGCGGGGACGGGTACCTCGTACCCGCGCACATCTGGACCCCGTGGTTCTCGGCCCTCGGCTCGAAGTCCGGCTTCGACGCGATCGCGGACTGCTACGCCGACCTGGCCGACCACATCTTCGCGGTGGAGACCGGGCTCTCCTCCGACCCGGAGATGAACTGGCGGGTGGGCAGCCTGGACCGCTACCGGCTGGTCTCCAACTCGGACGCGCACTCACCCCCCGCCCTCGCCCGGGAGGCCACGGTCTTCGCCTCGTCCCGGGACTACTTCGGCATCCGGGAGGCGCTGCGTACCGGCGACGGGCTGGCCGGGACGATCGAGTTCTTCCCGGAGGAGGGCAAGTACCACGCCGACGGCCACCGGCTGTGCGGGGTGAACTGGGCACCGGAGCGGACCCGGGAGGCGGGCGGACGCTGCCCGGAGTGCGGCAAACCGTTGACGGTGGGCGTACTGAGCCGGGTCGAGGATCTGGCTGACCGGCCCGAGGGATACCGGCCGCAGCACGCCCCCGAGGTGACCCACCTGATCCAACTCGCCGAGATCCTCGGCGAGATCAACAAGGTCGGCCCGCGCTCCAAGCGGGTCGAGGGGAAGCTCACCGACCTGGTCGCCGCGCTCGGCACCGAGCTGGAGATCCTGACTCGCGTTCCGCTCGACGAGATCAGCCGGGTCGGCGGTGAGCTGCTCGCCGAGGGCCTCGGCCGGCTCCGTCGCGGTGAGGTCCGCCGGGTGCCGGGCTACGACGGCGAGTACGGCGTGATCACCCTGTTCGACCCGACCGAGTTGGGCGGCAGCGCCGGGGTCTCCGTCGGGCAGGAGACGCTGTTCGACGTACCGGTGCCCGCGCAGCGACGCGCTCCGGAGGTTACGGCGAAGACGGAGGCCGGTGCGAAGCGGTCGTCGGCCAGGCCCGAGCCGAAACGAAGGCCGGCGGCCCCGGCACCGCCGATCGCGCCGGCACCCTCCCCGCACGAGCCGTTCGAACCGATGCTCGCCGGCATGGAGGAGGTCGGCACCGGCCTGCTCGACCGGCTCGACGCGATGCAGCGGGTAGCCGCCTCGGCACCGGGGGGCCCGCTGCTGATCGTCGCCGGTCCGGGCACCGGCAAGACACGGACGCTCACCCACCGCATCGCGTACCTCTGCGCCGAGCTGAACGTCTTTCCCGAGCAGTGCCTGGCCATCACGTTCACCCGGCGGGCCGCAGAGGAACTGCGACACCGCCTCGACGGCCTGCTCGGCCCGGTCGCCGAGGACGTCACCGTCGGCACCTTCCACTCGCTCGGGCTGACCATCCTGCGCGAGAACGCCGAGGCCGCCGGTCTGACCGAGGGCTTCCGGATCGCCGACGACACGGAGCGGACGACCGCGCGAACCGATGCCGGGGACGACCCGGCCCGCTACACCGCGCTGCTGCGCAAGCAGGGTCTGGTGGACCTGGACGAGCTGCTCACCCTGCCGGTGGCGTTGCTGCGGGAGGACCGCAGGCTTGTCGACAGGTACCGGCAGCGGTGGCGGTGGATCTTCGTGGACGAGTACCAGGACGTCGACGCGGTGCAGTACGAACTGCTGCGCCTGCTCAGTCCGGCCGACGGGAACCTGTGCGCGATCGGCGACCCGGACCAGGCGATCTACTCGTTCCGGGGCGCCGACGTCGGATACTTCCTGCGCTTCTCCCAGGACTTCACCGACGCCCGGCTGGTCCGGCTCAACCGCAACTACCGGTCCTCCGCGCCGATCCTGGCCGCTGCGGTGCAGGCCATCGCGCCGTCGTCGCTGGTGCGAGGTCGCCGGTTGGATCCGGCCCGCCTGGACCCGGAGGCGGCACTTGTCGGCCGGTACGCCGCGGCCTCCGTCGCCGACGAGGCCGACTTCGTGGTACGCACAGTCGACGAGTTGGTCGGCGGCCTGTCCCACCGCTCGCTGGACTCCGGCCGGATCGACGGACGGTCGACAACGCTGTCCTTCTCGGACATCGCCGTGCTGTACCGCACCGACTCGCAGGCCGCGCCGATCGTGGACGCCCTGGCCCGGGCCAACATCCCGGTGCAGAAACGCTCGCACGACCGGCTGCGGGACCGTCCCGGGGTGGCCGCCATCGCTCGCGAACTGCGGCACGCTCCCGGTGTCGAGGGTGCCCTGCCCGCCCGGGTACGCCTCGCCGGCCAGGTGCTCGCGGACCGGTTCGCCACCCCGACCCTGGACGGGTCGGGCGGGGTGCGCCCGGAGGATGTCCGAACCGCCGTCGACCTGCTGACGCCGCTGGCCCGTCGGTGCGGTGAGGACCTGGAGATGTTCCTGTCACAGCTCGCCACCGGCGCCGAGGTGGACGCGCTCGATCCGCGTGCCGAGGCGGTCACCCTGTTGACCCTGCACGCCGCGAAGGGGCTGGAGTTCCCGGTGGTCTTCCTGGTCGGTGCCGAGGACGGCCTGCTGCCGCTGCGCTGGCCCGGCACCGCGCCCGACGAGGCGGCGGTGGCCGAGGAACGACGACTCTTCTTCGTCGGGTTGACCCGCGCCCAGGACCGGCTCTACGTCAGCCACGCCGCCCGTCGGTTCCGGCACGGCTCGGAGCGGGACTGCCGCCCGTCGCCGTTCCTCGACGTGGTGGACCCGGGCCTGTTCGAGCGCCTCGGCGACAGCGAGGGACCCCGGCGACCCAAGGACCGCCAGCTACGCCTCATCTGACGGCCGCCCGACAGATACGGTCTGCGCGACGCACCTGTTCACCGGTAACCACTGTGGGTCACATCGGTGCCCGCTACCCTTCCGGCAGGCGCGAGGGCACCGGCTTCACCCGAAGGCTCAGGAGGGCGTGCATGGCGAACTACGGACCACCGGGCTCAGGCTCGCAGCCGTGGCACGAGCCGCAGCCCGGTGAGCAGCCGTGGCACAAGCGGCAATCCGGTGAGCAGCCGTGGCACGAGCCGCAGCCCGGTCAGTGGTACGGCCACGGGCAGCCACCCGACGTGCAGCCACCGCACGATCCGCGCTGGAGCTACGAGTCCGGGCAGGAGTACCGCACCGGGCAGGAATACGGTTCTGGCCAGTGGTACGGGTCCGAGCAGGAATACGGGGCCGGCCAGGGCTACGGGTCCGGGCGGGGCTACGGGGGCGACGAGTCCTACGGCCGTGGGGGCCATGGCGGCGGTCGGTACGACACGACCGGGCCGGGACACGTCCCGCAGGCACCGGATTCCTGGACGCAGCACACCGAGCAGCACGCCGCGGAGACCGGGTACGCCGGCACACCCGCGCCACCGCCGGAGCGCCGGCGCGGACGCATGCTCGTCGTCCTGGCAGCCGTGCTGGTGCTGGTGCTGGGCGGTGCGACAGCGTTCTACCTGGCCGGGCGGGACGAGGAGACGCCGACTCCGGTGGCCGCACCGAGCGAGGAGGTGGCGCCCGCACCGGACGCGCAGGACGAGGAGACCCCGCCCGACGATCCGGCCTCCGCGTCCTCCGCCGACCCTCGTTTCGTGCAGGTCGGGCAGTGCGTACGCAACGACGCAGCCGACGGTGGCAAGCCCAAGCTGCTGCTGAGTGAGTGCACGCCGAGGTCGTACGAGGTGCTGCGGCGCTTCGACGGCAAGACCAGCGGCGAGCGTGACGCCGAGGAGAAGTGCGCTGCGGTGGATGGCTACACCAACTGGTACTTCTACGACAGCGAACTGGACTCCCTTGACTTCGTGCTCTGCCTCAAGCAGCGGAACTGACCGCTTCGGGCACCGTACCGGCTCTGCCTGAGGCGTCGCGGCCAGCGACCGATTACCAAAACTAGTGCTGTCTAGCCTCCATGCTAGACAGCACTAGTTTTTGGTCGAGGGCAACACGCCGGTACCGCCGTCTATCCATGTCTAGCCTCTCCTCTAGACGGCCCGATACTCTGCGATGCGTGGATCCTGTCCGCAACCCGTACGCGCCGGGCGCCGGCCAGCGTCCGCCCGAACTCGCCGGGCGGGGTCGGGAACTGGACGTCTTCGACATCGTGCTGGAACGCATCGCGCGGGGCCGACCGGAACGCAGCCTGATGCTCACCGGGCTGCGCGGCGTCGGCAAGACCGTCCTGCTGAACACTCTCCGTTCCCAGGCGATCAACCGACTCTGGGGCAGCGGCAAGATCGAGGCACGACCGGATCAGTCGCTGCGCCGACCGATCGCCGCCGCCCTGCACATGGCCGTCCGAGAGTTGGCACCGAGGCACCGGGCACCGGAGCGGATCGACGCCTTCCTGGGGGTGCTCAAGGCCTTCGCCCAACGGGGCGCTCCGACCGGTCGCGGCGGGTCCGCTCCGAAACTGCGCGACCGTTGGCAGCCCGGCATCGACGTGCCGGCGGCCAGCGGGCGAGCCGACTCCGGCGACATCGAGATCGACCTGGTGGAACTTCTCACCGACGCCGCCTCGGTCGCCAGTGACGTCGGCACCGGCGTCGCCATCTTCATCGACGAGATGCAGGACCTCGGGCCGGAGGACGTCTCCGCGCTCTGTGCCGCCTGCCATGAATTCTCCCAGCTCGGCGCGCCACTGATCGTGGTCGGCGCCGGCCTGCCGCACCTGCCGGCGGTGCTGAGCGCGGCCAAGTCGTACTCCGAACGGCTCTTCCGCTACCAGCGCATCGACCGGCTCGACCGGATCGCCGCCGACCACGCGCTCTGCGCGCCGGCCGAGCGGGAGGACGTCGAGTACGAGGCGAAAGCCCTCGACCTGCTCTACGAGAAGTCCGGCGGGTATCCGTACTTCGTGCAGGCGTACGGGAAGGCCACCTGGGACCACGCCCCCCGGTCACCGATCACCCCGGCCGACGTACGCGTCGCCGCACCGGAGGCCGAGGCGGAGTTGGCCGTCGGCTTCTTCGGTTCCCGATTCGAGCGGGCCACTCCCGCCGAGCGGGAGTACATGCGGGCGATGGCGACGCTCTCGCTTGTCGAAGGGGAGACCGACGGCGGCGGCCGGGACGACATGGACGCGGCGGTGCCGACCTCGGAGATCGCCCGAGCGCTCGGCCGTAAGCCCGCCAGCCTTTCTCCCGCCCGGGATGCGTTGATCAAGAAGGGCCTGATCTACTCCGGGGAGCGCGGCACCGTCGCCTTCACTGTCCCGCACTTCGGCCGCTACCTGCGCACCCAACCCGCCTGACTGAGACATCCGACAGAGTCCGGCGGCGAGGCTTGCGTGACTGCGGCACGCCCTGGCACTGCGGCCGGGTGCGCTCCCCTTTGCGGGCCCTGTCGAGCTGAACCGCGCGTGCTATCACGCGGGGCGTCGCACCGGCGGCAGTCGCCGCGATCCATCTGCGCCGTCAGCTCGACAGGACACACCCACACCAGTCTTCCTGTCTGATCCAGGTCCACGCAGACAGCCGGAAGCCCAGTCCGCCGTTCGACGTGACGATGCCCGGTCAGACTTTGGACCAGGGCGGTGGGAAGACCACCTCGCCCTGCGGCGGTGGCGGCTCGCCGCTTGTCGCCGGCGGTAGTACCAGTGCCTGCCACGGCTCACCAAGGCCGGACCAGGGACTGGTCAGGCCCAACTGGTCCGCCCGGCTGAAGCCGAAGCGCCGGTAGTAGGCCGGGTCGCCGAGCACCACCACCAGCCGCTCGCCGAGTTCCGTGGCCGCCTCCAGCGCGGCCTGCACCACCGACGTGCCGAGCCCGATCCGCTGCCGGTGCGGCGCCACCGCCACCGGGCCCATCGCCAGCGCCGGGGTGCTGACCGCACCCGAGTTCACAAACACCCGGGTGAGCAGGGCGCAACCGACGATCTCACCGCCGTACTCGGCCACCATCGCCAGCTCCGGCAGCCACGCGTCGCTGCCGCGCAACTCGTCGACGAGGCGTACCTCCGGCGGGACGGCCACGTCGGGCCGGGCGAAGGCTGCGGCCAGGACCCGGCGGATCGCACCGGTGTCGGCCGGGTCCTCGGGTCGCAACCGCAGGGTCGTCACGCGGCGTAGGGTACCCCGGAACACGTGTCCATCAGCGACGGTCCTCGAACCCGGGCGCGGCGGCACCGACCACCCGATCGATCGACATACCCCGTTGCGGGGCGTACCAGCGCCCCGGACAGGGTATGACTGTTCCATGACGCCCGTACGATCCCTCGCCCGCGCCATGTTGAGCGGCATCTTCGTGGTCAGCGGCGCCCGCAACTTCGCCAACCCCGGTCGCCTGGTGCCCACCGCGAAGCCGATCACCGATCGGGTGACTCCGCTGCTGGAGCGGGCGGATCCGCGGATTCCCACGGACACTGAAACCCTGATCCGGGCCAACTCGGCCGTGCAGTTCGGTGCCGGGCTGATGCTGGCCACCGGGCGGTTCACCCGGCCGGCAGCCCTGGTGCTGGCCGGCACGCTGATCCCGGTCACCCTCGCCGGGCACCCCTTCTGGCGCAACGACGACCCGGTCGCGAAGAACAACAACCAGGTCCACTTCCTGAAGAACCTCGGTCTCTTCGGTGGGTTGTTGCTCGCCGCGGCGGACACGGAGGGTAAGCCCGGGCTACGGTGGCGGGCCGGTCACCGGATCGGCCACTCCCGACGGTCGGTACGCCGGGCCGTCCGGACCGCCCGTCGAGAGGCCCGGATCGCCCTGCGGTCCGCCTCCACCGCTCGGCGACTCCCCGGCTGAGCTGCGATTCGTCCACCCCCCACCCCCGCTAAGGCCGCGAATCACCTGAACCGCCCGGTAGGCGTTAACGCGGTGGAAATGTCAAAAGAATGTGTGGGATCGGACACGGTCGCATAACGCGGGAGGCACTGACGTGAGGCGCCGTTCTAGGCTCCGTACTGGACCTGGACGGGTAGGACGACCTTGGTACGGGGGTGGCCACGCCATGCCGACGATCGTCGGTAGAGGGCTGGACCGCCTCGCCACAGTCCGTCGCGTAACGCGTGGGATCGATCGTAGGACAGTCGTACGGGCCGGCATCGTCGCCGCCGTCGCCTACGCCGCATGGCTTGCCATCGGCGCGTTCGGGCGTCCGTACAACTTCTTCGACATGAAGATCTACCACGGCGCGGTGGTCTGGTGGGCGAGCGGTCACGAGCTGTACGAGTTCGTCGCGCCCGACACAACCCTGGGTTTCACCTACCCACCCTTCGCCGGGCTGGCGATGCTGCCGATGGCGCACCTGCCGGTCACGCTCGCCGGTCTGGTCAACGCCGTGGTGAGCATCGCCGCGCTGGCCGTGGTGCTGGCCGCGCTGTTGCGCCCGATCGTCGACCGGCTGGGCTGGCCACTGTGGTACACGGTGGCCATCGCCACGCCGCTCGCCGTCGCCATCGAACCCACCCGGGAAACCCTCGGCTACGGTCAGGTCAACCTCCTGCTGTTCGCGCTGATCCTGGCCGATCTGATCGCCCTGCGTTGGCGGTCACGCCGGGGCACGCACCAGGCCGACGACGACGGCCCGCTGCTGCGGTTCGTCTACGGCGGCGCGTGGGCCGGCGTGGGTATCGGCCTGGCCACCGCCGTCAAGCTGACCCCGGCCCTGTTCATCTTCTATCTGATGATCACTCGTCAGTGGCGGGTGGCCGCGACGGCCATCGGCACCGCCGTCGCGGTGACCATCGGTAGCTTCGGCATCGTCGGTGCGGAGTCCCGCGACTACTTCGGCAGCGTGCTGTGGCAGACCGAGCGGGTCGGCGCCGCCGACATGACGCCCAACCAGTCCCTGGCCGGTCTGCTGGCCCGGCTCTACGACTCGATCGAGACCCCGGGCCTGCTCTGGCTCGCCTTCTCCGTGCTGGTGCTGGCACTCGGCCTGTCCCGGGCGTCCAACGCCCACTCCGACGGCGACGAACTGACCGCCTTCACGCTTGTGGGCCTGACCGCCAACGTGATCAGCCCGATCTCCTGGACGCACCACCTGGTCTGGGTGATCCCGGCGATCATCGTCCTGGCCGACGCCGCGATCCGTCGCCATGACGCCAGCCGGGGACCTGTGGGGCGCGCCGCGTCCGGGTCGTACGGCGGGCCGCCGGGAGTGTCGAGCCTCCGCCCGCCGATCTGGTACCCGACGTTGACCGGGTTCCGCCACGGCATCGCCGCCATCGGGCTCTACCTGCTCTTCCTGATCTCCCCCATCTGGCCGTACGAACACCAGTTGCCGGAGGTCTCCCACTACGAGGACGGCCTGTTCGGCGCGTTTATGGAAAATTCCCTGGCGCTGGCTCTGATCGTGCTCGTCGCCGCGCTGCCCTGGCGTCCCGGCGCGGAACCCGCCTTCCACACCGACCGGGCGGCACGCGCCTCCATGCTGTACGGACGGCGGTAGGCCGCCCGATCCGGTCACCGGTCAGGGGCAGTTGACCCATTCCTCGGTGCCGTCGGCGAAGACCTGCCGCTTCCAGATCGGCAACCGGGCCTTCGCCTCGTCCACCAGGCGGGCGCAGGCAGCGAACGCGGCAGCCCGGTGGGCGGTGCTGACCGCCGCCGCCAGGGCCACGTCGCCGATGGCCAGCGGACCGATCCGGTGTGACACCGCCACGGCGTACACGTCGGGGTCGGCGGCGATCTCGTCGGCGACCTCCTGGAGCACCTTCTCGGCGTTCGGGTGGCCTTCGTAATCCAGGTTGACCACCGACCGTCCGTGGTCGTGATCGCGGACCACCCCGGCGAACGAGACCACCGCGCCAGCCCGACGGTCGGCGACCGCCGCCTCGTGGGCGGCGAGATCAAGCGGCTGGTCGGTGATGGTGCTGATGACTGTCACCATGCCCGCTCCCCGGGTAGCAGCGTCAGCGGCACGATCGGGACCCGGTCACCGACCGAGCCGGTGGTGCCGGGCCTGATCACCGCGAACCCGTCCGCGTTGGCGAGCCCGCGCAGCATTGCCGAACCGACGTGCCGGACCGGGTGGGCCGTCCCGGCGACCCGGTCGAGCCGGACCAGCGCCAGGTGGGTGTGGTCGCCACGACCGGGAACGGGCTCGGCGAGGACGGCGTGCGGGAGCACCGGCAACGGCCGGCCGGTCAGCCCGGCCAGCAGCGGAGCGACAAGCGTCACCAGCGCGATGATGGCGGACTGCGGATTGCCGGGCAGCCCGGCCACGAATCGGACCTGCCCGTCGGCACCGACCAGCCGGGCCAGCAGCATCGGGAAGCCGGGACGCACCGCGACCGTGTTGACCACGTATTCGGCGTCCAACGCTGCCAGTGCCGGGTGCAGGTGGTCTACCGGGCCGTGCATGGTGCCGCCGGTGGTGCAGACCAGGTCGGCGTCGTCCAGGGCAGCACGCAGCGCGGCCACGTGGGCGGGCAGCGTGTCGGCGACGGGACCGACCACACCGTTCGGGTCCATCCGGCAGCCGTACCGGCGTAGCCAACCCGGCACCGCCGGGCCCAGCGCGTCGCGGACCCGCCCGGCACCGGGCGGACCCGCCGTGAGCAGCTCGTCGCCGAAGACCAGCAGCGCCGCCCGGGGCTGCTGGCGTACCCGCAGAGTGTCGTGGCCGCAGGAGGCGGCCAGGCCGATCACCGCGGGGTCGACAGGCGTCCCGGCCGGCAGCAGTTCCTCACCGGCGGTGGCCTCCTCGCCGGGCTGTCGCCACTCCGGCGTGGCGCGCGGCACGCCGTCGACAAACCCTTCCGGGGTACGTCTCGACTCCTCCACCCGGAGCACGGCCGAGGCACCCGCCGGCACCATCGCCCCGGTGGCGATCTCGACAGTCGTCCCGTCCTCGGTCAACGGGGCGGCTGTGCCACCCGCGAGGACCCGCCCGACGACCTGCCAGGGGCCGGCGCCACGCACCGCCCAGCCGTCCACACTCGACGTCGGAAACGCCGGCAGGTCGGTCCGGGGGGTGAGCGGTTCGGCGAGGGTGTGCCCGTCGGTCTCGGCGAGCGGACGCTCGACTGCGGGCAGCGCGGCGGCCAGGCCGGCCGCGTACACCCGGGAGCGTGCCTGCGCCCAGTCGGCGGGTGGTGGCGCGGATACCTCGTCGGTGGAGGCCGTTTCCGTTCTCACCGGCCGAGCCTAACCGGCCGCCGGGTGGTCGCCACCGCGCAACTGGTCGATGGTGTGGGCGAGAATCGGCCCCAGTACGGCGAGGCCGTCCCGCGCCCCGCCGGTCGAACCGGGCAGGTTGACCACGAGCGTGCGGCCGGCCACGCCGGCCACCCCGCGGGACAGTGCGGCGGTGGGCACCTTGTCGCGGCTGTGCGCGCGGATCGCCTCGGCGACGCCGGGAATCTCATAATCGAGCAGGGCCCGGGTCACGTCGGGAGTGCGATCGGTGGGGGTGACCCCGGTGCCACCGCTGGTCAGCACCACGTCGACGCCGTCCGCCACCGCCGCCGAGACCGCCTGGCCGACCGGGTCGCCGTCCGGCACGACCACTGGTTCGTCGACCGCGCAGCCCAACTCCCGCAGGCCGGCGACGAGGAGCGGGCCGCTGGTGTCGGCGTAGACACCGGCTGCGGCCCGGTTGGAGGCCACCACCACCCGGGCGCGGATCACGGCCGACCCTCGGGGCGCTCCCAGAGACCGGTCTTGCCACCCTCCTTGCGCAGCACCCGGACCGCGTCGACGCTGGCCGCCGGATCAACGGCCTTCACCATGTCGACCAGAGCCAAACCGGCGACCGCGACCGCGGTCAGGGCCTCCATCTCCACCCCGGTGCGGTCGGCGGTGCGGGCGGTGGCGGTGATCTCGACCGTGTCGGCGGTGAGCGTCAGGTCGACGGTGACGCCGTGCAGGGCGATCGGATGGCACAGCGGGATCAGGTCGGGGGTGCGTTTGGCGCCCATGATGCCGGCCAACCGCCCGACCGCCAGGGCATCGCCCTTCGGCAGACTCTCCCCGCGCAGCAGGTCGATCACCTCGCGGGTGGTCCGCAGCCGGCCGGCGGCCGTCGCCGCACGACCGGTGACCTGTTTGGCGGAGACATCGACCATGCGTGCCGCGCCGGCGGTGTCCACGTGGGTGAGCTGGGCGGGTTCGGTCACGGTCGCGAGCCTATCCCTGCGGTGCGACAGCCGTTGCGGCGCTCGGAAGGAGCGACGCGGGGACGCCGCTCCTTCCTCGCCAACCTGCCCCGGGTTGCTGGGGTCTACCCGGCGGCAGGGGTCGCGACGAGATCCGGCAACTGTCGGATCTCCCCCCGTCGGCGAACATCCCGGAGGCTAGCGACCTCGGCGATAAGAAATCGATAAGGACGAAGGCCGGGGTGACGGCCCTCAACACGTCGGCGTGCTCTGCTTCAGCGCGTCGAGACGGCGTTCGATCTCGAACCGCTCCGGTGCTCCGGTCGGCACGATGAGCACCAGTGGGCGCTCCAGGTGCCGCCGGGCCTCGGTCGGGTCCGTGCTCAGCAGGTGCTCGGCCAAACCGGCCAGCGCTCGGGCCTGCTCGTACCGGTTGTCGATCCGGACCGCCAGATCAAGTGCTCGTTGGTGCGCCCGAAGTGGCGACGAACGAGCCATGCCAAATGCGGTGAGCTGCCTGTCAGCATCGGGACAAGCCGCCCCATAAGACCCACGACCGACGCGCTCCGCACCCCATGCAGACGGGGCGCGTCATGACGAGGGGGCCCCGTTGAGGTTGCGCATCGCCACGTCTGGTCTGGCTTGCCTACTCGGACCGGCCAGGTTGGATCATCAAATCGCGGCCGGCCGGATCTGCGCGGCAGCGGTCGATGGCGTGCTCTCCGGCGGCTGCTGAGCTTCGGCCTCGGTCAAGCGTCGGGCGACGTCAAACTGCTCCGGCACCCCCATCCGCCGGAAAATCGCCAACGCCCGCGCCCAGTGCCGACGCGCCTCAGCCGGATCAACGGACCACATGTGCTCAGCCAACCCGGCCAAGGCCCGCCCTTGTTCATAGGGATGAGCTATCCGGGTGGCCACGCGCAGCGCCTCCCGGTGCAGCTCGATCAACTTCGCCGTCTCCGCCGAATCGGCGAGGGTCAACGCGAGATCGTTGATAGTGGCTGCCTCGACATGAGGTTCGCCGGCAGCGACTGCCATTTTCCGGGCAGCCTCATGCTCAAGCACCGCTTCCGTCATGCGTCCGAGACCACGTAGGGCGACTCCCAGGTCGTTCCGGACCTCAGGCTCCGCGTAACGGTGTCCGGTGCGTTGCCGCATGATGAGCGCCGTCCGCAGCGCTCGCGCGGCCACGGCGTACTGACCCATGCGGCACTTGACCGCACCGATGTGACCGAGCGCGTTGAGAATATGGAACTGACTACCAATCTGGCGTCCGACGTACAGGTGGAGGCGGTGCACGCGCAGAGCCTCGTCGTATCTCCCGAGTAGCGCCAACGCGAGACCGAGGTTCGGCAGGTGGGTGGCGGTCTCATGCGTCTCGGCAACACCTCCTTTTCGCATTCGCTCCAGCGCCACAGCAACTGCCTTCTCGGGTTCACCAAAAAGCCAATAAACTGCCACCAGGTTTGCCTGATAACGCGCAAGGTTAGATCGGTCACCGCAGCGCTCACAGATTTCGACAGCCTTCTCCACATGCGTTAACGCGCCTGGATAGTTGCCGGTCCGCAAGTAGGCGGAGGCGAGATAGTTGTGCATGACGGCCACGGCCCCCTCGTCGCCGCTTTTCTCCGCAGCCGCAAGCCCTTGAAGGCTGGTCAGGACGATATCCTCATAACACCCTCGGGTGTACAGAAACCGCCACAATACCCGTGCCAGCTGCCATGATTCCTGGCGAAAGCCCCACTCCTGAGCACTACCGACCAGCAACACCAGATTGGCCCGTTCGGTCTCCATCCACTTCTCGGCAGGTCCGTTCTTCATCTCAACCAGGTCGGGTCGGCGCGGGACGCCGAGAGCGACATCGATACGAATGCGGCTTCCTTCAAGGTCTTCGGCCACAGAAAAGGACATGTGCAGCATCAGATCGAGCAGGCCCGCGAGCGCCTCTCTTCGCACCTCCACCTGGTCCATGCCACTCGAAAGATCGTGAGCGTAGTGTCGGATGAGGTCGTGCATCCGATAACGCCCCGCCGTCAATTCTTCGATCAGGTGGGAGTCGAGAAGGTCGTCCAGCACGTCGGCGGTGTCGTCGAGTGACAGGCCGGACAGCGCGCTGGCTGCCAGCCGACCGAACTCGTCTCCCGGATGGACGCTGAGCAGTCGGAACATCCGCTGCGCGGGCTCGCTGAGGGAGGCGTACGAGGCGGCGAAGGCACCGGCCACACTCCGGTCCCCTGAGGTGAGGTGGTCCAGCGGGCGGGCCTTGCTCGCCAGCAACTTCGCTAGATCCGTCACTTGCCAGTTCGGGCGATGCGCGAGCCGAGAGCCGGCGAGCCGGATCGCCAACGGCAGGTGACCGCAACTTTCCACCACCGCCGCTGCCGCCTCGGGCTCCGCAGCCACCCGCTCCGCCCCCGCTGTGGATGCCAGTAGGGCGACGCCCTCCGCCGGCTCCAGCAGCGGCAGGGACACTGGCGGATCGACGTCCAAGCCGTTGATCCGTCGACGCGAGGTCACGATCACCAGGTTTCCCGGCGCAGTCGGCAGCAACGGTCGGACCTGCGCGGCGTCGGCCGCATTGTCCAGGACGATGATCACCTTGCGCCCCGCCAGTTCGCGACGCCACAGGTCGAGGCGGTCCCCGAAATCCGGCGGTATGCGGCTGGACGGTGTGCCGAGCTGCCGCAGCAGGGCCGCTGTCGCCGCCGATGGACTCAGCTTTTCCGCAGGGTCGTGACCTTTGAGATCGATGAACAACTGGGCATCAGGAAACCGGTCCGCGAGCCGGTTGGCCACGTGTACCGCAAGCGTTGTCTTGCCGCTGCCGGCCATGCCGTCGACGAGGTGCACCACCGAGGCCGACGCTCCGGCGCGGAGGGTCCTGCCCACCAGGTGCTCGACGGCGTCCACGCGGCCCACGAAGTCCGGGACCGTCCTCGGGAGGAAGAAGAACGGCTGCTGCGTCTGGTCGGCGGAGGCGGTCGGCGCCTTGCCCAGCGATCCGCCTGCTCCGGTGGGGCGAGGCTTCCCGTCGTTACGGGCGATACGGCGGTACAACCGTTGCAGTTCCGCCGCGGGTTCGACATTCAGCTGCTCGCGCAGGGTTTGACGAGCCGCGGTGTACGCCGCGACCGCGCCGGCGGAGTCTCCCCCCAGGTAGAGCGCCTGCATGAGCAGCAGGTGGGCCGGCTCGCGGAGCGGATGCCTGATCAGCAGTTCCCGTAGGACCGGAAGAGCCTCGTCATAGCGCCCGAGCTGGATCTGCAACTCGCCGTACAACTCGGTGGCCAGCAACCGATCCTCGGTGGCGGCGGCCACCTGTGCGGAGAGCAGCGGTCCGAGGGCGATCCCGGTGAGCATCGGCCCACGCCAGCGGGCCAGCGCTCGGGACACGAGTCGCACCGCCTCCCGCTTGTCGGTTCCGAGGAGTCGCCGCGCCTCGGTCACCTCTGTTCGAAAGGCACAAAGGTCCACGTCCGAGCACTCGACGTCGAGTCGATAACCGTCACGAGTGCGGATCAACACCTCTCGATTCGGAAGCATCGCCTCAAGGCTGCGTCGCAAGTTAGCCGCATAAGTACGGACATTCGGTATAGCCGAGGGAGGTGGATCTTCGAACCACAGCTCGTCGACGAGTTGTTCGACCGACACCAGCTGCCCCGCGTTGCACGCGAGCATGGCCAGGACGGTCTGCTGCTTGGGCGTTCCAGGCGGTAGCGCCTGTGAGCCGAGGCGCACCGCCAGACCGCCGAGAACCTGAATCTGCACCCGGCCCCTCTGACCGCATTCAAAGGATCACTGTATGCAGCTTAGCGCCGCCGGTACCCGGTACGTTGCAGTCCGTCGCGGCAAGCTCAACCGAAGCGACGATGAACTGAATAGCGACTCTGGCCACACTTGATTGACCGCATTCCGGCCAACCCGAGCGGCACCCGTCGCCATTGAACAGTCAGTCAAGAGGGTAAGACGGACCGTGATACGACCTCTCCATATTGGCCTATTATGCGCATTAGGACATGAATCATCGCTAAATGCCCGCAAGCGCCCCTAGGGTCTGGCAGCAAGTGAAGTCAGATTCAGCTGGGGGTCGAGATGAACTCGCACGAATGGAGCTGAGCCTCCTGCCCGATCAGGAGCAGCCGGAGTACGCTTGCGGAGCGCAACGCCCCGGTGACGAATGGGGATGATGCTTGGCTCGGCAGGCCCGACAGACTGGGACCGATCGGCGGCTGATGCTGCTCGTCGGTCTCGTCGTCGTTCTGGCCGGCCTCGCCGGTGCGGTCTCTGTCGCCCACCTGCCCAGCTACGGTGCCATCACGGCGACCCTCACCTGGGCCACCCTGATCTCCCTCGTCGCGGTCGGTTACATCGTCAAGGTCAGGGTGCGCATCCGCTCCACCAACCACGACATCGCCTGGACCGAGACGGCCATCGTGATCGGGCTCGCGGTGTCGCCCGCCCCGGTGGTCATCCTCGCCACCGGGTTCGGCATGGCGATCGCCACCACCCTGGCCGGCATCTCGCCGATCAAGAAGGCATTCGGCATCGGCAAGAACATGCTCGTGGCCACCGCCGCCGGTCTGGTGCTTCAGGTGTTCGACTGGCCCGCCGCCGGCTCAGGTCTCGGTGAGACAGCCGTCCCCCTAGCTCTCGCCTATCTCGCTGCGGTACTGCTCGACGAGCTCGTCACCCTGCCCGTCATCTCGATGGCGACCGGCACCTCGTTGCGAACCTTGTTCCGCGAGGACTGGGGTCTCCGCATCAGTGCGGCCGTCGCCCGCCTCGTCGTCATCATCAGCACGGTGCTGCTCATCAACATCGACTTCCGACTGCTCCTCGCGGTACCGCCGTTGATGCTCAGCCTCCACCTGCTCTACTCGGCGCGGATCCGCAGCCGCACCGAGCAGCAGGTGTGGCAGCGGCTCGCCCAGACCACCGACGCGCTCAACGTGGTCGAGCTGGACGAGGTTCTGACCACCGCTGTCACCCGGGCATCCGAACTCTTCTCCGCCGACGAGGTGGAGGTCGAGCTGGGCGACGACGACCGGGTGGTACGCGGCGGCACCGAAGGGGTCACCTACGACGGGCCGGCCGACGAGCCCACAGCCGTCCAGGGCGCGGTGGTCCCCGCCCGTCTGGAAGGGCACGACAAGACCGTCGACGTGGGCATGCTGCGGCTGCGCTTCCGGGGACCGGTGAAACTCTCCGAGCGAGAGCACTACACGCTGTACACCTTCGCCTCGGCCCTGTGCACCGCCATCCGCAACGCCCAGGCGTACGCCGAACTCGCCCGGGTGGCCCAGGCCCACGCGCACGACGCGACGCACGACGCGCTCACCGGCCTGCCGAACCGGCGCCACCTGCTCGAAGCGGGCAACGACCACCTGCAACAACGGCACGCCGACGGGGTGAGCGCCCTCGTTCTGATCGACCTGAACCACTTCAAGGAGGTCAACGACACCCTCGGCCACACCGCCGGTGACCAGATGCTCGCGGCCGTCGCCGAACGGCTGCGTGCCGCCGCCCACGCCGAGGACCTGGTCGCCCGGCTCGGCGGCGACGAGTTCGCCGTACTCATGCGCGCCCTGCCCGCCCCGGCGGTCGCCGCCCACCGGGCCGAAACGCTGCTGGCGGCGCTGCACGAACCCTTCGACATCGAGGGCATGCGAATCAACGTGGAGGCCAGCGGCGGCATCGCCGCGGCCCCCGCCACCGGCGGCATGGTCGAACTACTGCGCCGCGCTGACGTCGCCATGTACCAGGCCAAACGGACCGGGCAACGCGTCGCCACCTACGCGTCCGCCCGGGACACCGCCGACCTGGGTCGCCTCACCCTCGGCGGCGACCTGCCCCGGGCCGTCGCCGATCACGAGTTCACAGTCAACTTCCAGCCGATCGTCGACCTCGGCACCGGAGAGGTCATCGCCGCCGAAGCGCTGGCCCGGTGGCGTCACCCCACCCACGGCATGATCGACCCACTGCGCTTCCTGGAGACGGTCGAACGCTCGGGACTCCTCCCGGCCTTCGCCGACGCCGTCCTCGACCAGGCCCTGATCGCCGCCGGCACCTGGCGAGACGCCGGCTTCGACGTACCCGTGGCGGTGAACGTCTCCCCCCGCAGCCTGCTCGACGCCCGGTTCCCCGGCTCGGTGCTGGCCCGCCTGCGCGCCCACGACCTGCCACCCGACCGGCTGATCCTGGAACTGACCGAGACCCTCACCCTCAGTCAGCTCGACGTCGTCGACCAGGTACTCACCCGGCTCCGTGACGCCGGCGTCCGGCTCGCCCTGGACGACTTCGGCACCGGCTACTCCTCGCTCTCCCTGCTCTCCCGGATCCCGCTGCACCAACTGAAGGTGGACCGGAGCTTCGTCACCGCCATGGAATCCTCCACCGAGGCCGCCGCGATCATTCGCTCCACCCTCGATCTCGGTCGCAGTCTCGACCTCGCCGTGGTGGCCGAGGGCGTGGAGCGGGAGGCGCAACGGCACGCCCTCTGGGAACTGGGCTGCACCGCCGGCCAGGGCCATCTCTTCGCCCGCCCACTGCCCGCCGGTACGCTGCTCGCCGCCCTCCAGCGCGGCACCGGTGACCGGACCGGCTGCCTGGCTGTCGCCCTGCACGACGCCGGCGCGGTGGTCCGGCTACCGCAGGGACGCCGACAGGGTGGCCGGGGCCGCCACCAGCCGGCCTGACACACTTGCCCGGGTGAGCACCACCACCCCGACCCGCCGCCGTCCCGGGTGGTGGCAGCGGATCGACACCGCCGCCGGGGGTCTGGCTCTCGACCTCGGCCTCTACGCCGTCTCCGCCGCCTTCGCCGCGGTCACCGCGGCCACCTCCACCCTCCTGCCGCACCGCGCCTGGGGTGGCATCGCCGCACTCGGCTACCTCGCCGCGGCCTTCGTGGCGCTCGGCCAACTCCTGCTCCGGCGGCACCGGCCCGGCTCGGCACTTGTCGGACTGCCCGCACGCTGGCTGGTCACCGTCCTCACCTGGACCGCCGTCGCCCTGTTGCCCCTCGTCAGGCAGAGCATTCAGCGCGCGGCAGGACGCACCGACCGGGCCCAGGAGGAGGTGCTCGTCGTCGAGGAGTCCGGTCGGCGGCTGGTGGAGACCGGCACGCCCTACCTGGGACCCGACGCCATCGCCGCGCTGCCGCCCGGCGAACAACTGCTCGGCTACACGCCGTACCAACCGGGGATGGCCCTGTTCGGGCTGCCCCGCGCGGTCACCGACGCGTGGTGGAGCGACGCCCGGGTCTGGTTCGCCGTCGGCACCGCCCTCGCCCTCCTGCTCGCCGTCCGCGTCCTGCGCCGACCCGTGGGTACGGCCGCCGCGCTCGGGCACGACGCCGCCCTGCTCCGCGGGGTCCAGGCCGCCACCGTCCTACCCGTCTGCGCGCTGACCCTCGCCACCGGTGGCGACGACCTGCCCGTGCTCGCGCTCTGCCTGCTGGCCCTCGCGTTCGCCGCCACCGCACGACCCGGCTGGGCCGGCGTCGCCGTCGGGCTCGCCGGTGCGCTCAAACTCTTCGCCTGGCCGGTCGCCGCAGTCCTGGTCATCTGGGGCATCTCCCGGCGGGCCGGCCTGCGGGTCGCCGCCGGTGCGCTCGGCCTGCCCGCTGCCGTGCTGCTGCCCACTCTGCTGGTGGACCGGGACGCCCTGGTTGAGAACGTGCTGCGGTTCCCCCTCGGGCACGGCCTGGTCTCCAGCCCGGCGCAGTCACCGTTTCCCGGCTATCTGATCGCCAACGCGCTACCGTCGGGCCGGGCCGTGGCAGCGGCCCTGCTGGTCGCCGCGGCGGTGGCGATCGCCGTCCGGCTCGCCCGCCGCCCGCCCCGCACCGCCCGCACGGCGGCACTCGTCTGCGGGTACGGACTGCTCGTGGCGATCCTGCTGATGCCGACCACCCGGTTCGGCTATCTGCTCTATCCGGTGGCGTTCCTCGTCTGGGCAGCCGCACTCGACGTTCCCGGGATCCGGCAACCGGCGGGCGAAGACGGCCCGCAGGGCGTAGACCTGAGGACATGACCACCTACCGCGACCGCAACGAGGCGGGCCGGGTGCTCGCCGACCGACTCACCGCCCTGATCGGCGAACCGGACGTCGTCGTGCTGGGCCTGGTACGCGGCGGCGTGCCGGTGGCCCAGGTCGTCGCCGAACGCCTCGGCGCACCACTTGACGTGCTCGTGGTCCGCAAGCTCGGCATGCCGTGGGCGCCCGAGGTCGCCTTCGGCGCGCTCGGTCCGGCTGGCGTACGCGTGCTCAACGACATGGTGGCCGGGCAGCTCGACCCCGACGACATCGCCGACGTACAGCGCCGGGAGCAGGCGGAACTGGAGCGGCGGGAGCAGCTCTACCGGGCCGGCCGCCCACCGCTGGATCTGACCGGCCGTACCGCGGTCATCGTCGACGACGGGCTGGCCACCGGTGCCACCGCCCGGGCTGCCGTGCAGGTGGCTCGTCATCTGGGCGCCCGTCGGGTGGTGGCCGCCGTCCCGGTCGGCGCCCACGAGGCGTACGAGATGCTCGCCGACGAAGCTGACCAGGTGATCTGTGCCCAGCGGCCGGAAACCTTTACCGCCGTCGGGGCGTACTACGACGACTTCCACGAGGTTTCCGACGACGAGGTGACGGAGGCGCTGACCGCTACCGCGTGAGTCGACCAGGTACCGTCGGGTGATGAGCCTGACCTGTCCCAAGTGTCACGGAGAAATGCGCCAGTACGAGCGCAGTGGCGTCGTCATCGACCAGTGTGGCGAGTGCCGGGGGATCTTCCTCGACCGCGGCGAGTTGGAGAAGCTGTTCGAGGCGGAGGCCAACTGGAGCGCGCAGCAGACCCCCGCCGCCCCGCAGCCGGCCCAGCACGCCCCCCAGCCGGGCGGCTACCAGCCCCCGCCCCCACCGCCCGCGCCACACCAGCCGGGCTACGGCGCCGTGCCGCCGCCTCCGCCCCCGCCGCACGGCTACCCGGCCCCGGCGCCCGCCTACGGCCACAGCCAGCAGCACTACGGCTATCACGGGCACTACCGCCGGAAGAAGCGCAAGAGCTTCCTCGACGACATGTTCGGCTGAGCCGTTGAGCCCCGGAAGACCGGTCCGGCCGAATGGCCGGACCGGTCTTCCGCCGCCACAGCCAGTCACAGCCCGGCCAGCCCGGTCACCCGTTACTGCGTCCGCCAGCCCAACCGCCTGAGCCCGTCGCTGCCCGACTGAGACCAGGTCCGGCCGTGCCCGGCACCGCCCGACAGGTCGCTGAACGCGCCGGCTGTCGCCGGCTGTGGGACGCTGCCGGCATGGGGTCGCGAGCTTCGCACATCGCACTGGCCAACGCGTACGACGGCATCAGCACCGTGGTGGCAGACCTGGACGACAGTGATCTTCAGCGACCCACCCGATGTCGGGGATGGCTCGTCGCGGACCTGCTCTTCCACGTGCTCTGCGATGCGCAGCGAGCGCTCGTCGCGCTGGCCAGCCCCGCCGCCCCACCGGCGACAGTGGACTCCGTCAGCTACTGGCACTCGTTCCCCGGCGACGACGAAAGCGCCCGGCACGCCTGGTGGGCGCGACGCTCGGCGGCCGACTTCGACCGCCCGTCCGGTGTGGTCCGGCTCTGGGCCGACACTGCACCCGCCGCCGTACGCGCCGCCGGCAGCGCAGATCCGAACGGTCTCGTCACCACCCAGGGGCACGTGCTGCGGGTGGCCGATCTGCTGGACACGCTCACCACCGAAGCAGTGGTCCACCACCTCGACCTGGTGCTGGATCTATCTGACGCGCCCATGCCCGGACCTGCCGCGACCCGGGTCGCGACGACCACCGTGGACGCTCTGCTCGACGGTGCCGTTGCCCGGCCGTCCGGCTGGAGCGACCACGACTACCTGCTCAAGGCGACCGGGCGGCTATCGTTGACCGACCCGGAGCGACGCGAACTCGGCGCGCTCGCCGACCGCTTCCCGGTGCTGGGCTAAGCCCGTCAGACGATCGCCATGTCGACGAAGCGCGACAGGTGCAGCTGGGCGGCGACCGTCACAGTGTCAGTCGGGCCATTTCTGTGTTTAGCGATTATGAAATCCGCCTCCCCGGCGCGGGGTGACTCCTTGTCGTAGTAGTCGTCGCGATGCAGAAGTATGACAACGTCCGCATCTTGTTCAATAGACCCAGACTCACGCAGATCAGACAATTGTGGACGCTTGTCGGTGCGCTGCTCCGGGCCACGGTTCAACTGGCTCACCGCGATGACCGGACACTCGACCTCCTTGGCCAACAGCTTCAGGCCACGCGACAGGTCCGCGACCTCCTGCTGCCGGCTCTCGGTGCGCTTCGGCGAGGTCATCAGCTGGAGATAGTCGACCACGATCAACTTGAGGTCATGCCGCTGCTTGAGCCGACGGGCCTTCGCCCGGATCTCCATCAGGTTCATGCTGGGCGTGTCGTCGACGAACAGCGGCGCCTCGCTGATCTCACCCATGCATCGGGCCAGCTTCGTCCAGTCGTCATCGGACAGTTGCCCGCTCCGCAGCACGTGCAGTGGCACTCGAGCCTCGGCCGAGAGCAGCCGCATGACGATCTCGACCTTGCTCATTTCCAGCGAGAAGATCGCCGCCGCCTGGTTGGCACGAATCGCAGCGTTACGCGCGAAGTCCATGCTTGCTGTGCTGTTGTGCGTGGGAATCATCGACCGCCCGGCCAGGTACAGGTGGTCCTCGTTGTCGACCGTGACGCACCGCACGGGGACACTCGGCACCGGTCGCACATCCACGATGTAGCGGGATCGGGTACCCGCGCGGCCGACCGCGTGCCGGCGTGTGGCGTGCGACTCCCGCTTCCTGGTCAACCGGAACACCTCGTCCGAGGTGGAGAAGTTCAGTGTGAAAGCCGTCGAGCTTTCGGGAGTGCGGCCGTTGACTCGCTTTCGGTTGATCGAGCATCGGTAGCCCAGGCTGACGACGAGTTCGTACATATCCTCGGCCATCCGCTCCGAGGTGGTGGTGTATTGGATGTGTCCGGCTGGCGCGGCGGTACCGTCGGTGTCGAGCAGTCCGGCCAGCAGCTCCCGTCGCTGCTCCTCCGACGCTCGGAGGTAGGGCTGCGGAATGTGCTTGTCGTCAAGGACACCGGCGGCTCGAAGCAGCCCGGTGAACGAGCCACGCAACCGGCGACACGACGCGCAGTGGCGGGCACCGTTCCAGCTGGACTTCGTCGTCGTGCCGCAGGTCTCGCAACCCTCGCGGTCGGCGGTCTCGACCATGCCTCTCGACCTGGCGCCACACGTCCTTCCGCAGGTTCTTACCGAAGACGCGCGGGGAGTGAAGATGACGCCGCAGACGATGCAGTGACGATCGCCGAGTGGTGCCCGCGGCGGCAGCTTGATGCTGTAGGAGTAAGTCCCGCTTCCCGGGGCGACGATGAAGCCATCGGCTGCGACGTACTGTGCGATCTCCGGATCCGCCGACGTGAACCGGGCACCTGCCGAGTGCCCGTCGCCCAGCCACACGCCAAGCGTGTACGGGGGGATCGGCAGGTCCTCGCGGGCGGGAAGGGACAGCGGTCGAGCATTGGTCACCGCGTGGTTTGCGCGCCCGTCAGCCGGATGCCGCAGTGTCGCGGCGATGTGTTCGGTAGTGACGGCCCGAGGGTGTGCCACGGTCGTACTGCTGTTCATCACCCGACTCACCCGGCTCAGGTGTGCGTCGAACAGGGCATGGGCGCTGTAGGCGTCGACCGTCCGACGCCAGGGCTTACCGTTCCGGGAGTACTGACGTTCGACAGTGCCTGCGATGCCGACCTTGGCCGCCACAACGTGCAGGACGTTCCGGAACTGGGACCCGGCGATCTCCACGGCTTCCCGGTAGGTGACAAGCCGGTCGGGAATTGCGGTGACGGTCCGGTGTACGGCTGCCGCCTTGGCGCGTGCCGAGGCATCCCACTGGTAGCGCGGCCGGCGCTCATTCTGTTGGCGGCGTGAGGCCCGGGTGGTCGTCGTCCACAGGTGCTCGGCATCGGCGACGATAACTGAACCGTCGGAGAACTCGACCTCGTAGCAGGGGCGGTCGTGGCGCACCTCGTAGGCGTGCGTGACGGTGGTAGGGCGGCCGTCCGCGCCGATCAGCTGATCGCCTACCTGCACCTCACCCATCGTCGTCCAGCCGGCCGGAGTTGGCAGGGGCGTGTCGAGCGCGAGCGCCTTTCCGAGGCCAGGTCGTCCCGCCACAATGATCAACTGACCGGCATGCAGCCCGTTGAGCAGGCGATCCAGGTCGGTGAAACCGGTCGGCACGCCGGTCATCACGCCACCCTGCGCGCCGACCGCCTCGATCTCGTCGAGCGTCGGTTGCAGCATGTCGGCCAGGATGGCGAAGTCCTCGCTGACCCGGCGCTCGGTCACGTCGTAGACGGCCTGCTGGGCCAGGTCGACGACGTCGTCCACGTCCCGGCTGCCGCCGCTCGCCGTGCCGTAGCCGAGTTGGACGATCCGGGTGCCGGCCTCGACCAGACGGCGGAGCACGGCGCGTTCGCTGACGATGCGGGCGTAGTAGGCGGCGTTCGCGGCGGTCGGCACACTCGCGATCAGCGTGTGCAGGTACGGAGCGCCACCCACGCGGGCCAGATCGCCGGAGTCGGCAAGTGCCGCCCCGACGGTGATGGCGTCGGCCGGCTCGCCCCTGCCGTAGATCTCCAGGATGGTGTCGAAGATGGTGGCGTGTATCGGCCGGTAGAAGTCGTTTGTCTTGAGGATCTCGACGACGTCGGCGATGGCGTCCTTGGAGAGCAGCATGCCGCCCAGGACGCACTGCTCCGCAGCCACATCCTGCGGTGGCGTCTTGTCGAACTGGCCGTCGCGTGGTGCATCGCCGGGCTGTTGCCCGCCGCCCGGGAACGACTCCGTCCGCCTGTCGTCGGTGACCGACACCGGGCCCCCCTCCACTGCGTCGGATCGGTTCCAGGCTTACCGCCCGGGTGCGACAACGTCGACCGGCCGTTTCGATCGGGGGCCATCGGGTCGGCAGGTCGGTGGCAACCATACGGACTCCGAGGTCAGCCGCTCAACCGTGCCGGTGGACGAGCCTCGGGACAACCTGTGGACGCAGGTGGACAAGCATGTGCGCAGCGTGTGCACAGGGTGTGGATAACGGATGGGGAATTCTCGGCCGCAAGCCTCTGACCTGCACGAACAGTTTCCCCAGCCTGTGGAGGGAATTTCCGGGTAGGGCTTTGTCCTGAACCTCCCGTAAGATCGGTGGCCTACGGCTACACCTGGACAGCGGATTGCACTTTCGGTTGAGAAGGGTCACGCTCCGGCCGTGAGTTACCGGGACTGGGCACGCGGGGAGGACGGTCCGCGCGAGCGGCGACCGACCGCTTCGTGGGCCGAGCCCGTCGAGGATTCACGGGCCGAGCGTTACGACTCGGCGGTCGAGCGTTACCGCACCCCGAGCCGTCGACGGGCGATCGAGCGTGGCCAGGATGAGCCCGCCGAGCCCTATCTGCCGCGCTGGGCGCTGGAGTCGGGGGTCAGCAGCGTCGATGGTGGCGGTCGGCACGCCGCACCGGACGACGAGGACGACGATGACGACCGTCCGCGCTACGGCGACGGCGGCCGGCGTTCGTCCAGGGCTTCCCGGAGCAGCCGGCGATCCGATGAGGCCGACTGGCGTGGCACATCGCCGCGCGCCATCGGATCGTCACCAGCAGTGGCGCCGCAGTCCGACCACACCCGCGAGTGGACCTTCGACCGTCCACAGGAGGAGGGGTACGTCGGCAGCCGCCGGGCTGAGGAGGACGATCCCGTTTCGGGTGTCGCGCCGCAGAGCCGACCTCGCCGGGCGCAGTCTCGCCGACGCGAGGTGACCTGGTCCGGCCTGGAGGAGGACGAGCAGCAGACGCCCGAATCGGAGCCGGCCGTCGACCCGACCCCTCGTCGGCGGCGGCGGGCGGTAGAGCCGGCACCCGGTCCGGCCATGGATCCGTGGGAGCGGGCGGCGGAACCGTGGGAGCGGGTGGCAGAGCCGGAGCCGCGACGACCCGCGGTGGACCCGTGGGACGCTTCCGGTCTGCACGCCTGGCAGCAGCCCGCCGGTCTGGATCGTCGTGCCGAGTCCGGCCCGGCCGACCCCTGGGACGCTGACAGTACGAGTCAGTGGCTTCAGTCACCCGTGACGGACCAGTGGCTGGAGCCGGACAGCACGGGCCAGTGGGACCGCGGTCCCGAGGTGGATCGGCGGGAGCGGCAGCGGGACCGCAACAGGTGGGACGACTACTCCGAGCCGGATCGCTGGGATCGTACGGAGCAGCCCCGGTCGGGTGGCGCACCCCCTGCACAGCAGTGGTCGTGGAATGCCCCACCCGAGCCGGAACCACCGCAGGAGACCTTCTGGCCGGGCACCCGGTTGGCCGGTGACGATCCGCGTTGGGTGGCTGCGCCCGCGTCGGCGCCCCGGTCGCCGGTGGTGGGTTACACGGCGCCGCGTCCCCGACCGACGCCACGACGTCGTGCCGCAGCGGTGCCGCAGGCCCGGCCGGTAGGTATCGCGGCGGTACGACGGCGCATCGAGTCGGTGGGCGGGGCCAGTTGGAACCGTCGGCTGGAAGACGACCTGCTCGACCCCGATCCGGGTGGACCCTGGCTGCCCCTGCTCTACACCGCGGCCTGTTACGTCCTACCGGCGGTGGTGGTGTTCGTGTGGCTGCTGACCCTCGACGGGACGCCACCTGTGGGGTGTGTGACCGACATCAGTGGTGGTGGCTGTGAGTCACCCCGGGCGCGTGCGTTCGGGGCGATGGTGGGCGGGATGCCGCGCTTCGGCCTGGCCCTGGCCAGCAGCCTGGCGATCGCGACGCTGCTGCGCCGGGTGGGTACGACCTGGCGTCCGACCACTGTGGCGCTCGCCGCCGCAGTGGTGGGGGGCGGCCTCTCGACGGTGATGATCAGCGCGGTGACCGGCCAGCCGATCGGTTGACCGGGAAACTCAACAGCGAACAGGGCCCGCACCGTGGACGGTGCGGGCCCTGTGTCGTTCGTCGGCGAGGGCTCAGCCCTGCACGACGTTGAGGTTGAACGAGGCGGTCACCTCGGGGTGCAGCTTGATCCGCACGGGGTGCGACCCGATCGACTTGATGTGACCGGTGACCTCAAGCCGCCGCCGGTCGAGAGCCGGACCACCGGCCGCCTTGACGGCGTCGACGATCTCGGCCGGGGTGACCGAGCCGAAGAGCCGACCGCCTTCACCGGCACGGGCCTTCAGGTTCACCTTGAGGGCCTCAAGCTGTGCCTTCACCTCGTTGGCGTGATCCAGGTCGCGGATCTCGCGGGCCGAACGGGCCCGCTTGATGAGGGTGACCTGCTTCTCCGCGCCCTTGGTCCAGGCGATCGCGAAGCCCTGCGGGAGCAGGTAGTTACGGCCGTAGCCGTTCTTGACCTCCACGATGTCGCCCGGGGCACCGAGCCCGGACACCTCCTGAGTCAGGATGATCTTCATGTCGGTGCCTCTCTCAGCGGGCCGTCGCGGTGTACGGCAGGAGCGCCATTTCACGGGCGTTCTTGACCGCACGGGCGATCTGCCGCTGCTGCTGCGAGGTGACGCCGGTCACCCGCCGAGCGCGGATCTTGCCGCGGTCGGAGATGAACTTGCGCAGCAGCGCGGTGTCCTTGTAATCGATGTAGGTGATCCCGTCCTTGTCGAGCGGGTTCACCTTCTTCTTCGGCTTGCGCAGTGCCGCAGCCTTCGCCATTGCTCTTGCTCCTGGTTTACGATCACGGGCGCTCGGCGCCATTAGAACGGAGGCTCCTCGTCGAAGTTGCCGCCACCCGAACGGGAGGGGGCCGGTGCAGCCGAAGCCCAGGGGTCGTCGAAGTTGCCTCCGCCGCCCTGGCCACCACCGCCACCACTACCGAAGCCGCCGCCACCGCCGCCGGACCGGGACATCTTCTGCACCTTCGCCGTGGCGTAGCGCAGTGACGGGCCGATCTCGTCGACCTCCAGCTCGATGACGGTGCGCTTCTCACCCTCGCGGGTCTCGTACGACCGCTGACGCAGTCGACCCGAGACGATCACGCGGGCGCCGCGCTGAAGCGACTCCGCCACGTGCTCCGCGGCCTGCCGCCAGACGGTGCACGAGAGGAAGAGCGGCTCGCCGTCCTTCCACTCACCGGATGCCTTGTCCATGAACCGGGGCGTCGAAGCGACCCGGAACTTGGCGACCGCGGCACCGGAGGGGGTGAACCGCAACTCGGGGTCATCGGTCAGGTTGCCGATGACCGTGATGGTGGTGTCTCCTGCCATGACCAACTCCTCGCGCGCTCATCCGTTCCGCCGTACAGGTTCGCAGAACCCTCTGACAGCGACGGTGAGGCTGATCCGGGTGGGGCCGGGGTGGGTTTGCTAGCGCATCTCCGGCCGGATGACCTTCGTACGCAGCACGGACTCGTTGAGCCGCAGCTGGCGGTCCAGCTCGGCCACCGCCTCCGGCGTCGCCTGGAGGTCGATGACGGCGTAGATGCCCTCGGCCTTCTTGTTGATCTCGTAGGCGAGGCGTCGGCGGCCCCACACATCGGTCTTCTCCACCGAGCCACCCGCAGTCCTGATCACGTTCAGGTACGTGTCGAGCGACGGGGCGACGGTGCGCTCCTCGAGGCTGGAGTCGAGGATCACCATGATCTCGTAATGACGCAAGACGTGCTCACCTCCTGTGGGCTAAGCGGCCACGGTCCTTCCGTGGCAGGAGGTCGTGCGTCGTGGCCCGTTCCGGTACCGGGGGGACCCGGCCGGGGACGGACAACCGGACCAGGATACCCGGCCCAGACGATCACCATCACCGAGGTGACGGGCACAGCGAACCGGGGGTCCGGCCGACGTCGCTGTCGGCACGGACCCCCGGCCACGGGGCCGCGGGGCGCCTGGTCCGCATTCCTTGGGTGGGACCTGGGGAGGAACGACCACACCGATGAGGTTGGACCGGAGACGCCCCGCGGAGCTTTATCACGTTGTTACCTGACGTTATCGCGGAAGCTGGTGCTTCATGGGGCAAATCCCGGAATTACCGACAATTTTCTCGATGGACTCCGGCCAGGTCACTTGACCGGAGGATCCACCGGAATCAACGACTGCCGTCGGCGCCGGTGACGCGGCCGGGTAGCGGGCGTCGCCCCGGCCGTCGGAGTCGGGACGTAGGCTCGCCTGCATGCGTATCGGAGCCCACGTCGATCCGACCGACCCGCTGGCGGAGGCGACCGCCCGAGCGGCAGACGCCGTGCAGTTCTTCCTCTCCGACCCTCAGGGCTGGAAGACGCCGCAACCCCGTCCCGACGCGGAAGCGCTGAGCAGCGCCGACGTCGACGTCTACGTGCACGCGCCGTACGTCATAAATGTCGCCACCGGCAACAACCGCATCCGGATCCCCAGCCGCAAGCTGCTGCTGGCGCACGCGAAAGCAGCCACCGCGATCGGCGCGAAGGGCCTGGTGGTGCACGGCGGGCACGTCAACGCCGGCGACGACCCCGCGACCGGGTTCGACAACTGGCGCAAGGCGCTGTCGTACGCGGCCGAGTCAGGCGGCTTCGGGCTTCCGGTGCTGATCGAGAACACCGCCGGTGGCGAGAACGCCTGTGCCCGGCGGCTGGATGCGCTCGCCCGGCTCTGGGACGCCGTCGGTGACCACGAGGTCGGTTTCTGCCTGGACACCTGCCACGCCCATGCCGGCGGGGAGGAGCTGCTCGGCCTGGTCGATCGGGTCAAGGCGATCACCGGGCGGATTGACCTGGTGCACGCCAACAACTCAAAGGACGGGTTCGGGTCGGGGCGTGATCGTCACGACAACCTGTCGGGCGGGACCATCGACCCGGACCTGGTGGTGGCGGTGATCCGCGCAGCGGGGGCACCGGTCATCGTCGAGACGCCCGGGGGCGTCGAGGGGCAGGGCAACGACATCTCCTTCCTGCGCGGGCAGCTCGACGGGGAGACCGGGGCACGATGACCACGGACCAGTCCGCCCCCGGCGGCCCCCGGCCGGCCTCGCGCGACGGTCGGGCCGCCGACGGATCGGCGGTCGACGGCACTGACCCGGAGCGCCGACGCGACGCTGGCGACGAGGTACGGGCGAGCGCCCTCGACGAGCCAGGCAGGCCCACCGCGAGTGGTCCGGCCGACGCGGTCCGTCCGGCGGAGAAGCGCACCGGCGATGACCGAGGCAAGCGGGCAGACTCAGCGACTGACCCGGCCACCGCGTCGGCGACCGCCGCCGAGGGCGAGAACGGCAGGACGGCTGCGGGTAAGGACGCCGCAGACACCGACAAGGCCGCCGGCAGAGCGATCACCGACCAGACCGCCGCAGGCGAGGTCACTGCCGCCGGCGAAGCTGCCGACAACGGCAGGGCCGAGGAGAAGACCAAGGCCGACAGCAGGGGCACGGCCGGCAACGGGACCAAGGCTGACGACAAGACCAAGGCCGACGACAAGACCAAGGCCCGCAACGGGACCGAGGCCGAGAGCAAGGCCGACGGCAAGGACACGGGCGGGGAGAAGGGCAAACCCGCCGACGAGAACAGATCCGCCGGTCCGGCGAGCGGCGACCGGTCCGGCGAGGACGGCAGCGGCAAGCCGGACGGAGCCCCGGCGGAGGGCGGCAGCAAGCCGGACCGGTGGTCCGCCTTCGGGCCCGCACCCGAGCCGGTCCCCACCTGGTACGGGCGGGCGGGTCGGAGGTTCGGCCGGCTACTGATCCACGAGTGGACGCTGGCTGCCGTCGCGTCACTGGCTCTGGCCGTGCTGATGACCTGGCCGACGCTGCGCTACCCGGCACACACGCTGCCCCAGGACTACTGGGATCCGAGCCTTCAGGCCTGGCAGATGGCCTGGTCCGGGCACATCCTGCTGAGCGAGCCGGCCCAGCTGTGGCATGCCAACGCGTTCTATCCCGAACGGTGGAGCTTCGCCTTCTCGGACACCCTGCTCGGGTACGCGCCGGCCGGCATGATCGGCAGTGGTCCCGAGGCCGCCCTCGTTCGCTACAACATCATGTTCGTGCTGGCGCACGCCCTCGCCACCTTCGGCGCGTACGTGCTGGCTCGGCAGCTCGGCGCGAGCCGGACGGGTTCCGCGGTGGTCGGTGCCGCGTACACCTACGCGCCGTGGCTGCTCTCCCAGGCCGGTCACCTGCACGTGGTCTCCAACGGCGGCATTCCGCTGGCGCTCGCCATGCTGGCCCGGGGGCACGGCTGGTCGCTCCGGCACGGCTACCGACCCGAGCGTCGGCACGAGGGCTGGGTGTACGCCGGCTGGCTGATGGCCGCCTGGCAGCTGAGCCTCGGTTTCGGTATCGGCCTGCCGTTCGCGTACGTGCTCGCCGGCATCGTGCTGGTGGCCGCCGCCATCTGGTACGCGAAACGGATCTTCTGGCGGGTCAAGCGCCCCTTCGGCCAGCGGTTGTTCGTCGCCGACCTGATCGGCGGGCTGATCTTCGCCGGGGTGGGTGTCCTGATGGCCATCCCGTACTTCACCGTCACGCAGCTGCACCCGAACGCGGAACGGACGATCGGCGACATCGCCGTCTTTTCGCCGCCCGCGACCAGTTTCGTCACCGCCCCGGCCGAGTCCCGCCTCTGGGGCGGGCTGCACGAAGGTGCCCGGTCACTGCTGTCGTGGCATCCGGAGATGACGCTGCTGCCCGGCTTCGTGCTGTACGCGCTGGCCCTCGGCGGGCTGTTCTTCTCCGTCTGGAAGGTCCGTCAACGGCTCCTGTTGCTCGCCGGGGTGCTTGTCGCGATGGCCCTGTCGATGGGCACCGAACTCTTCGGCGGTCGCTTCACCTACGTACCGCTCTTCGACCATCTGCCCGGCTGGAGCGGCATCCGGACGCCGGGCCGGCTGATGCTGTGGGCCACGCTGCTGCTCGGGCTGCTCGCGGCGGGGGCGGTCAGCGCGTTCGCCGAACGGGTCCGGGAGATCTCCGCCGAACGGATCCCGTCCTGGCCGAGCCCCTGGCTGCGCCTGGCGACCCTGGTGCCGCTGATGCTGGTCATCGCCGAGGGCACAAACACCACACCCCATCCGGTGGTGCCGGCACAGCCGGCGGCGATGCGTTCGGTCGACGGCCCACTGCTCGTCCTGCCCAGCGGGCAGAACCATGACCAACCGGTGATGCTCTGGTCGACCACGCGGTTCCAGGACATCGTCAACGGTGGCAGCGGTTTCACCCCGCGTCAGCTCGACGACGCACGCCGGGTGGCCATGACCTTCCCCGACCAGACAAGCGTCGACTACCTGCGCACCCTCGGCGTGCGCAACGTCCTGGTGCTGCGCAACAAGATCGCCGGCACCCCGTGGGAGGTGAGCGTCGACGCACCTGTCGACGGGCTGGGCATCACCCGTGAGGAGATCGACGACGTCGTCGTCTTCCGCCTCTGAGCGTGCCGGTCATGGTCACGTGGTCGTGGCGGCGGGCGTCGGGGTCTGCTCGACTGTCGAGCGGCGGCTTCGCCATCGGTCCAGCCAGGGAGCGTCGGGAACGCCGTCGAGCAGGCCGCCGTCCGGGTCGTCGGCGTAGGTGCGCCGTACCGCGTCCTGCTCCGGGTTCAGGATCTCGCGGACGACCAGGACGACAAGGGCCACCACGGCGGCCAGCCGCAGGCTCGCGGCCAGCACGAAGACGCCCTCCGGGAAGACCGGCGTGCCTGTCGACGCGCCGAGCAGCTGGCCGTAGAAGGCGATGAAGTAGCAGACCTCGGCGGCCTGCCAGACGAGGAACGCCCCCCACCTGGGCCGGGCGAGCACCACCAGCGGCAGCAGCCAGAGTACGAACTGCTGCGACCAGACCTTGCTGAAGATCAGGAAGGCGGCGACCACCAGGAAGGCGAGCTGGGCCAGCCGGGGACGTCGCGGTGCCAGCAACGCCAGCGCGCCGATGCCGAGGCAGGCCAGCCCGAACAGCGCGTACGACAGGTGGTTCAGCGTGGGAATGTTGGCGTCCAGCCACTGGAAGGGCCCGATGCTCGCGGGGTCACCGAACTTTCCGTCCAGGTAGCGACCGATGTACCAGAAGGTGCCCCAGTCGATGGGACGTGTGGTGTTCAGCTCGAAGAACCGGTTCCAGTTGTCCCGGTACGGGATCGCCACCGGCAGGTTCACCAGCACCACGGTCACCGCTGCCGTGAGGATGGACAGCAGCGCGGCCCGGGTCCGGTTGGCGCGTAACGCGAGCACCAGGATCGGCCCGAGGATGAACAGCGGCCACATCTTCGCCGCGCCACCGAGCCCCAGCAGCACCCCGGAGAGCGCGACAAGCAGTGTCCCCTTCGGGCCTGGTCCGGAGCGTGCCCAGGCCAGCAGGCCGAGCGCGGCGAGCCCGATGGCGAGGAAGTCCCAGTTGACGGTGGCGGTGAGCAGCAGCGCGGGCGCGAGCGCGAAGAGCGCTGCGTCCCAGGGACGCCGACGGCGCAGCGCCAGGATCACCGCCACGGTGACCACCGCCAGCGCCCCGAGCACGATCGCGTTGAGGTTGTAGAACCACTGGCCCTGGTTCATGTCGGGGTTATCAACGCCGGCCGAGTGGACCGGCAACCCGAGCGCCCCCATGAAGTACCCGGTAAGCACCGGATACTCCACCGGATGGTCCCGGTAGGGCACCGCTCCCTCGTTGAGCCGCTCGGCGTAGTAGAGCGCCAGGACGTCGGTGTAGCAGAAGCGCGTGTACTGCTCGTTGTTGACCCACGCGCCGTCCTGGCAGGGCGACTTCTGCACCCAGTGCAGGGCCAGTGTGAGGCAGGTCAGCGCCAGGACGATCCGCACCGCCGTCCAGAGCCGACGCTCCGCGCCGACCGGCCGGTCCCGGGCGACCGCGTGGTCACCGAGTGGACCACCGATCAGTCCGGAGAGCCCCCGGACGAAGCCGTCGGAGCGGGACGGGTGATCGGGGGCATCCGATTCATCGATGCCTGGCGTCGACTTCGTGCTCATGACCGTGCATCCTGCCGCATCCTGCGACCGCGTTGAAGCCGAAACCACAGCGAATCCCCGAGGCGCTGCCGCCGCTGTGTGGGCACCTCCGCCACCTGGGCACCGGCAGCCGGCGCTCGGCAACCGACGTCCGGCGCTCGCGGTCTGCGGCATGTCGCGGTATCCCTGGCGCCGGAAACCCCGACATGCCGCATCTGACGATCCGGCGGCTGCCGGTTGCGCTCCGGTACGGAAGCTCAGAGCACGAGGAACAGGATCGCCGGGGTGATGAGCAGGGCGGCAAGTGCGATGCGGACCGCTCGGGACAGCCCGGGAAGACAGGCCAACGCAACGGCCGTATAGCAGGCTCCCCAGGCCAAGGCGCAGATCGCGACCGGTGTCGCGTCCGACGAGCCGGTGGCCTTCTGGTAGAGGCCCTCGACGTAGGCTCCGGCAGCCAGCCCCGCGATCGTCACCGTTGGCGCCACCCAGGCCGGACCGGTGAGCGCCAGTACCACCCAGCTCACCACCAACAGCACCGGAAGACCGACCAGCCAGGCGAGGAAGGTCAGAGCGATGATGTCCTCGGACGGTCGATCGGACTCGGTGAGTGCCCGCCAGGTCACCCCGATCACGGTGCCGACCAAGGCGCCGAGCAGCGCTGCGATCGTGACCCGCCAGAACGAGGAGGCAGGCAGTCTGTTGTCGGCACGTTGCGGACCGTGCGTCGACGCACGCGGCGACTCGGATGGTCCCGACGGCGACTCGACCACGTCACGCTCCTTCCGGCCGGCCGGCGTCCCCGCACGTGGGCGGGGACGCCGGTTGGCGCTACAGGCGCCGGTCAGCTCCAGCGGTAGCCGAGTGCGCTGAGACGATCGGAGACCGCCCCACCATAAGCCCGGAATCCGTTGACATTGGGGTGGAAGGAACCAGCACCGAAGTACGAGTCGTTCGGCTCCCCGTCATCGTCGTCGGGGCGGAACCAGTCACCCAGTATGTAGCCGTTGAGCCAGTTCTCGGTGGCGTCGGCCGTGCCGAGTTCGTGTCCGGCGAAGTCGGCTCGCACGTCAACACCGTTGATCTTGTTGGCCAGGTCTGTGTAGAGCAGTTCGGTGGTGGCGACCCGAGCCATGTCGTTGAGCCAGTCGACCTCCTCGGCGGTGATTCCGATCGCCACCCCCGGCAGCGGGTTCAGGTCATACGTGGTGCCCGACTTGAAGATCTGCGGGTAGCCGGCGAGCACAATCCACGCGTTCGGTGCCCGTTCCCGGATCTCGTTGATCACCCGACGAACGTCCAGCTTGATCTTGTCGCGGAACCTGGCCGGCACCGCCACCGTCATCGGCTGACTGTCGCCGGGCAGCGTGAAGCCCGGCTCCATGCAGTTCTTCACCGCACATTCCTTGAACACGTCGGTCCAGCCCGCGTCATTACCCCCGATGGTGAGCATCACCAGGGTGGTGTTCTCGTCCAGGAAGCCCTGGTCGATCTGGGTGAGCTCGCCGTTGCTGGTGTCTCGGGGGACCTGACCCATGGCGTTCGCCGGTGCCGGTTGCCCGCTCGCCGTTCTGGTCGCCATCACGTGGTGGGTCTGCGCTCCGGCGCAGGCGATGTGGTGGAAGTCCACGTTGGCATCCAGTCCGTCGGAGAGACTGCCCAACGACCGTCCGCCCGGCGCGCCGGCCAGGACGACCTGCCGCGCCCAGCCGTGGGCGTTGCGTCGGCAGGAATTCTTGAAGCCAGGCTCGTCGCCATATTGGTCGGAGACCCGGGTGTAATCTCCGGCACCCTCCCCCGAGGAGAACGAGTCGCCCATACCGACTACGAAGTGTCGGGGCTTGGCCGACAGTGGCTGCACCGCGATCGCGTCCCAGACGATCTTATGAGTACCGTTGCCGTCCTGGGCGATCGTGGAGAGCTCGACCTTCGGAGAGCCGCTGCCTCGGAAGTCGAACACCCCCAGGTCCAGCCACTTGTGTTCCTGCCACCGTGTAGGCACCGAACGGTGCCGGGTCGAGGTGGTCTGTCCGGGAAGATAAACCTTGTAGTCAGCCTGGCGCGTGTAGGCGGCGTGGTCCGGAATGTGCACCAGGACCCGGGTCCACGCGTTCGTGGGATTGATCGTCCAGGTACCGGTGATCTTCATCTGGTCGTTCAGGTTGCCCGCCTTGCGGGTGTAACCCATGTAGAAGTGCCCACCGAACCCGCCACCGAGCTGATGGAAGTCCACCTTGGACGGATATTCCCCGAAGTAGTTGCTGCCGAACCGGAGTCCGAAACTGCCCGCGTTCGACCAGGGTCGCCCACAACCGGAGCGGACCGTAGGTACTCCGTCCGGCAAGTTGTCGATGATCCGGGAGCCGGAGGGAAGCCCGGACAGGTCGCACCGGGGCGGGAAGCTCGTACCGTCCTCCTGATAGGCGTACCCGGGATCGAAGCGCAACACCTCGTTGCCGCAGTCGCAGGCCAGCCCTGGCCCGCCCTTCCAGGCCACCGGCTTGTTGTACCAGCACCGCAGGTCGTAGTAGCCGGCCGCGTTGCGGTGCGCGCATGGCCCGGTCGGCTCGCCGATGACATCCGGGTCGTTCGGCTGGTAACGGCCCGTCGGGTCGCAGTGGTTCGTGGCGTCGCAGAACTGCGCCCTCGGCGGCTTCACCGCAGCTCGCGAGGCCACTGTGGACCACCATGCGGCCCGGTAGCCGGCGACCAGGGTCGTCGGTGACTCGCTGATCTCCACCGGGTGCCCCGCCCAGCCCATGATCTTCTCCGGATAGGGCCACTTCTGCGGCGTCCGCGCGTCGGCGTAGGTCTCCTCCAGGAACGGCTTGCGCACCGGGTCGTACCGTGGGTTGATCGGGTTGTTCAGCCAGCCCACACCCCACGGTGACCCGTCACCCTTGTCGTGGTAGAAGCCTGAGTTGTACGCCCAGACGGCAAAGAACCAGTTCTCCATGTACGCCGGGTTGCCGTTGTTGACGATCATTCCGACCGATCGGGTCTGGTTCCACTTGTCCTGGAGAATCTGCAGCCCGGCCGCCACGTTTGTGGCGAAGTCAAGCGCCACAGCCCGCTGGGTCTGGTAGGGCAGCGCCGTCTCGCCCGGCTTCTCCCGCCCGGCCAGCCGCATCCGGTCGGTCACCTGGGCCACGCCGTAGCCACAGTCGGATTCCTCCCAGACGATGTCCCAGTCGTCGTCGGGGGTCTCGTTGTAGACGTTGCGGCCGTAGAAGTTTCCGATCAGCGGGTTGCCGGTGACACCCGGCAGCGCGTACCGCGAGGCCTGCCACATGTTCGACTCCTGCGCGATGATGCCGAGCATGATCTGGGCCGGCACCCGACCGCCACCGAGCAGATCCCGGCGCGGGAACAGACCCTGCGGGGTGTATGCCGGCATGCCCAGGTTCTTCCAGTTCGCCTCACGGGTCACGTGCAGGGAGTTGGTGATGGCCTGGTTGACCGCCCACTCGACCTGTCGAGGCTTGGGCTGCAGCACCTGATTGCGGGGGTCGTTGCGGGGCACCGAGCAGTACCGCTCGCTCTCCACCGGGTCGGTCGGCGAACCAGCGGTGGCCGCCTGGGCACCGGACCGGGACTCCTTCCCGGACGACGTACCGAGTTTCGGATGGATGGCCCGGCCGCTCGAAGCAGCCGTTCCGGTCGCCGCCGGATGCACCTCGAAGGCGAGGTCACCGCCGCTGCCAAGGGTCTTGGCGTTGATCTGGACGTGCTCGGGCACCCCGGGCGTCCGGGTCGCCGCACGTGGATCGCCACTGCCGGGCCCGGCGACCCGAGTCAGCGCGAGCTGCCCCAGAGTGGAGATCTCGCTGTGCTCCGGGGCCTCGACCGCGCGGATACCCGCCGGCAGCGTGCTGACCTGGGCAGGTTGGCCGGTGAGGAAGACCCGACCGGCAGCGCCCCGGGCGACGCTCAGCTCGCCCTCCGCACCTTCGGCCAGGGTGCGCACGCCGGCACCGGCGCCCGGCGTGGTCCGCTTGACGCGTACCCGCTGCTGTGCCAGATCGAGGAACACCAGTCCGTCAGTTCCATCCGGGACCAGCCGGAATGGCACCCCGGACGCTTCGGCGATCCGCCGTGTGGTGCCGTCACGAGCGACATCGACAAGCGCGCCGTTCGCTGCGGCGATGATCGCGTCGCCGACCGGCACCGCCGAGGTGACCTCGGTGGCCAGTTTCACCGGCGCCGACACCGTACCGGCCGCCGCGTCCACAGTTCGGATCCGGCTCTCCACCCGGGTCGCCGACGGGTCGTCCACCAGCTTGCCGCCGAACTGCGTCACCACGGCGGTCTCGCCGACGCCGCAGCCCGGGTTGAAGTAGGCAAGCGAGCTCTGCACCGGCAGCTTGCGCACCGCGCCGGTGCCCAGGTCGACCACTGCCGTGAACCCGCCCCGGTCGAACAGGTCAGCGTCGTTGGTGAAGGTACGCGGCGCGTAGACCACCACCAGCCGCCGGCCGGAGCCGGTGAGGCAGGCGTTGCCGATCCACTGGTCAGCGTCGAAGCCGGGCTCGGCCAGGCTGGTCACGGTCCGCCAGGTGTAACCGGCGCTGGCGTCGGCGGCGAGCACGTGGAAGCCCTCGGCGTCGCCGAAGGTGGTCCAGGCGACGTCCTTCGAGGATCGCCAGCCCTTTCCCAGCAGGTCGTCCCGACGGTCGGGGTCAACCGTGTCCGTCTGGGGTCGTGATGCCGGTGCGGCACCGGAATCCGTCGCTGTCGTCGGTGCCGCACCGCTGCCAGGTTCTGGTGCGCCAACAGCCGGACTGGCCGCCGTGCCGACAATCAGCAGGGTGAGTGAGCATGACGCCACCGCCCTGATTCTGGATACTTTCACAACCGCGCCTCCCGGGTTTCCACCGCGCCGACGGCGTCTGATCGCCGTGGCCCGGATCGGCGCAATTTTGGCGGCAACTCTCATCGTTGCCTCACTACGGCGCCATCGCTACGGGCAGGCCCTGATGCTTGAGCCCGACAGGAAGATTGCGGTCATGTGCATACGAGCCGAATCAACAGTTGTCAGTAGCTGGCGGACGCTCCCGGACTAGGCAACGATCAGGCACACCGACTTTGCGAAAATGATCGGCGGTCGACCGAGGGTGCCTCGGTCACCCGCCGATCATTGCTGTGTGTTCCTAGGCGCAGGACTCCATGTACTCGCTGAACGGGGCGTACCAGAAGAACAGGCACGCCTTGGGGTTCTGGGCGGCCGAGAGCATCCGCGTCCAGCCCTCTTCGCCCTTGTACGCCGCCAACGTCTTTGTCTGGACCATATTTGTGCCCTTGATCCGCGCCTCACCGGTGGCACCCGGCGTGTTGATGTACCGGGTCCAGTACGCCTGACAGGACGACGAGTACCTCAACTCGATTTGCACACCGTTCTTCGCCTTGACCGTTGCTTTCGTCGAGTTGCCGGTGCAGTTCATCGCCACCGGGTCCTTGCCATTGCAAGAAACGTATCCTCCCCCGCCATTGTTTCGACAGGTCTCGTCGATGCTCTCGGCGGCGTTCTTCGCGGGCTCGGCCGCCGCCGCCGCGGGCACGGCCAGGATGGCGGCGAGCGCCATCATGACCCCCGCGAGCAGGTTACCGAAGGCTCTCCTGCTGGACAGCTTCTGCACGTGTGCACCTCTTCCTCTTCGTCCCTCTGCTCGGGGGAGCCTAGGATCAGTGCTCATCGGCCGATCATCGCGACACCATCACGGGCACCACCGCACGAGGCGGCGCGACAACGGGATGATGAAACGCCCGGCGAAGCAAGTCCGCTGACCGGCCAGGACGACCGGACGTTGCCCATCGCCCGAGCGAATCGCATGGCTTGTTGCTGACGTCCCTGTCCGCCGACCTCGCTGGCATGGGTGCCGACTGAAGCTACTACCGGACCGGTCGGCGAGCCCACGGCCGGTGCCCACCTCACACTGCGGGCATCTCGTGCCGGAAAACGAGCTGCGGGCGGCCAGAGAGATTCTCCGACCGCCCGCGGCGTCAGTGGGCGCTAGTTCCGGGTCGTATTTCTCGGCGGTAGCAGTCCGCCGCCTTCACCGCCCGGCTCTTGATCACCTCCGGGTGGGGTGATCGGGTTGTTGCCGCCGTTGTTCCCGCCGCCGGGACCGCCGTTGTCGCCGCGGTTGTCCCCACCGTTGTTGCCACCGTTGTTGAGTTGGCAGAGGAGGTCGAGCGGGTTGCAGTTCTGCTGGTTGCCACCCGGCGGGGGCGGTGGCGGTGCGGGCTCCTCGCCGTTGCCGGCGTCCTGATCGCCGACTCCGGTGACGTCCGGCAGGTTGGACGGGTCGTAGCCCTTCAGGGCATCGTCCATGTACCGCTTCCACAGCGCGGCCGGGAAGCTGCCACCGCCGATGTCGGAGCCGTTCTTGTCGATGATTGTCGGCTTCTTCGGGTCACGGCTGCCGATCCAGACGGCGGTGGCCACGTTCTCGTCGTAACCGACCATCCAGGCGTGGGCGTTGCGTGGGGTTCCGTTGTGCTCCCAGGTGCCGGTCTTGCCGGCGGCTTCGCGGTTCACCAGGTTGGCATTGTTCTTGCCGGGGATCTCCTTGAGCACCGCGGTCACCTCGTCGGCGACTTCCGGTCGGATCACCTGCTGCGGCTTGAGCTTCTCGCCAGTGCCGGGCACCTTGTCCCACTTGCCGGTGGCCTTGTTCTGCTTTTCCACAGTCCGGACGAAGTGCGCCTTGTTGTACTTGCCCTTGTTGGCGAGGGTGGCCAGGCCGTTGGCGTGGTCCAGCACGGTGATCGGGTACTGGCCGAAGCCGACCACCCGGTCGAAGTGCTTGCGCCCGAGCTCCTCGGGCTTGTGCTTGGTCAGGTCGTACGCCTTCGGCGGGTCCACGGTCCACATGGTGCGGATGCCGGCGCGGCGGGCCATGTCGATCACCTTGTCCTCGCCGATGTCCTCGGTGAGGTGGAAGAACGGCACGTTGTACGACCGGACGGTCGACTCCTGGAGCGAGCACCACTTGTTACAGGTCTGTCGCACGTCCCGACCGGCGTTCTGGATCTTATTGTCGTAGCCCTCGGGTTTGAACGGCGTGGCGTCCCAGTGCGACTTCACCGAGATGCCGGCGTCGATCGCCGCGGCCAGCGTGTAGACCTTGAACGACGAGCCTGGCGGGTGGCCGCCGACGAGGTCGCCGTTCTGGTTGGTGTTCAGGCCGGCGTAGTCGAACCCGGTGCCGTTGTCACCGCCGTAGTAGGCCAGTACCCGGCCGGTCTTCGGTTCGACGGAGACCGCCGCCGACATCAGGTTCTTCGGCTGACCCTTGAGCACCGAGCCCTTGCGGTCCGGCTGGGCCGCCTCCTCCAGGGCCTTCTGCATCTTCGGGTCGATGGTGGTGGTGATCCGGTAGCCGCCCTCGCGCAGTTCGTCGACGCAGGTGGGCTTGTCCGGCTCACCGGACTCGGTACAGATGCCCCACGCAGCCATCTCCTTGCGGACGTAGTTGATGACATTGCCGCGCGGAGTGGCCACGCCGAAGCCGTTGTTCTTCTTCGACTTCTGGACCTTCGGGTACTCGGTCGGCCGCTCCGGCTTGCCCGGGGCGTTCAGCCAGCCCTCCTGGACCATCCCGTTGATGACGTACTCCCACCGGGACTTCGCGTCGACCTCGTTGGTCTCCGGGTCGAAGCCCTTGTGGGTGGCGCTGGCGACGGGCTGCTTGATCAGCGCGGCGAGCACCGCGGCCTGCGCCACCGTCAGCTTCTTCGCGTTGGTGTTGAAGTACGTCTGGGCCGCCGCCTCGATGCCGTACGCACCGCGACCGAAGTAGATCACGTTGAGGTAGTTCTCCATGATCTGGTCTTTGGTGAAGTTGTCGTTCAGCTTCGAGGCGAGGATCGCCTCCTTCACCTTCCGCGCGTAGCTGTCGTCCTGGAGGTTCTCGTAGGCGTTGCGCGCGTACTGCTGGGTGATGGTCGAGGCACCCTGCTTGTCGCCACCGGAGAGATTGTTCCAGGCGGCCCGGGCGATGCCCTTGTAGTCGACGCCCGAGTGCCGGTAGAAGTTGCGGTCCTCGGCGGCGGCGACGGCGTCCCGCACGTACTCGGGGATGTTGTCGATGGTGACGAAGGTGCGGTTCTCGTTGCCGAGCTTCGCCACAAGCGTCTTGCCGTCCTTGGCGTAGACGGTGGTGGAGAGCGGCAGCGGGATCTCCTTGGGCAGCACCACGTTCGTCGAGTAGTAGGTGAACCCGACCACGCCGATGCCGGCCAGCATGATGAACACCGCGAAGCCGGCGATCAGCATGTTCATCCGCTTGCGCTTGCGGGCGCGGGCCACCGCACCCGGGTCACGGCCACCGCGGCCGGGGCCGGTCGGTCCGCCGGGACCACCCGGTCCACCGGGCCCGCCAGGACCACCGACGCTTGCCCGGGCCACCGCGGCCCGACCGCCGACGCCACCCACGGACGCCGATCCGACGCTGGCCCGACCGGCCGACGCCGCGCCGACGGCGGCAGCACCGACCGAGGCGCGACCGGGGCCGGCGGGCGACACCGGCACCGAAGCACGGCCGGCGCGGCCCGGGGCGGGCGAGACCGGCACCGAAGCACGGCCGGGGGCAGCCGGTGAGACCGGCACGGAGGCACGGCCGGGGCCGGCCCGGCCGACCGGCGCCGCGCCGGTGGTTCCGCCACGTGGCGGAACGCTCGCCGAGCCACCGACCGATGCCCGTCCGCCGACCGAGGCACGGGCCGACGGGCCGGAAGCCTCCGGGCCGGTGGACCAGTTGACTCCGCGCGGTTCACCACCCGGGCGGCGGTACGCGTCGTCCGCCTGCCCCGGGTCGTCCTGGCCCGGAATCCAGGCCCGGCCGCGCGAGGAGCTGGGATCGCCGTACGAGTTCATTCCTCACACCCTGCCGTCGCGGTGGGGCGCGGTCGCACCGCCACCGGTTTGCCGTGAGTTGTGACACCTGCGGGCACGGCACGGGGGTGCCGCACTCCTGGCATCAGATCCGCATCAATCGGACCATTCAGACCTACAAGCCGTCGGTCACCCCAGCCGCGTCGCACGCGACCGGGGCCGGCCGATCGAGCTCGTATCACCGTTGCGCCTCTCGCCTTCGCCGCACACCCGTTCCGTCGGCGGTCATGCCGCTCGCCTCACCATGCTCCGGGTCGCCGTCGGCGACGCCGGTGAGACCGTCCCGCCCGAGCAGGTACTGCTCGACGAGATGGTTCCAGTCACAGCCGAGGCACACCTCCACCACGAAGACCTGGAACTCACGCAGCGTCATCGCCAGCACGGTCAGCTCAGCCACATTACGGGCCTGGCCGGCCGACTGCTTGAGTTCGTCCCCGTAAATGTAGTGGACGAGGGTCAGGTTCTCGCTGCGGCAGATCGGGCACCGCTCGTCGGTGGGCTCGCCGTGGAACCGAGCCGCGTTCTTCAGGTAGGGCGACGCATCGCACAGGTCATAGGTGCCGACGCGCCCGGCGAGGAGCTCACGCAGCGCCGCTCGCTTTCGGAGCGAGTAGTCGACGACCTGGCGCTGCGTACGCATGCGGGAAAGGGTACGCGGTCTCCTTTGACGAGGCGACCACCGTGACGATCCGTGACCACAGGACATCAGAACGGGAGTTTGCCCAGACTGGAACGAGACGCTACGGTGCGATGTATCGGTCCGATACATCGTGGCGGTTAGCGCTCCACGCACAGGGTAAAGGGAGGGTGGCCGGTGCTCGAACTCGCCATCCTCGGCCTGTTGCAGGAGGCCCCGATGCACGGCTATGAGCTGCGCAAGGAGCTCACCGCCAAGCTCGGTGCGATCCGCGCCGCCATCAGTTACGGCTCGCTCTATCCGACCCTGCGCCGGCTGCAGGCGGCGGGATGGATCACCGAGGCCGACGAGACACCCGCCACCGCCGAGGAGGTTCCCGCGCTGACCAGCCGACGAGGTCGGGTGGTCTACGAAATCACCGCGGAAGGAAAAGAACGCTTCGCCCAGCTCATCGCACAGACCGGGCCGGAGACATACGGCGACACCGGCTTCGGTGTGCACTTCGCCTTCTTTTCCCGAACCGACCGGGCGACCCGACTTCGAATCCTGGAAGGTCGCCGCCGCACGATCGAGGAACGTCGCGAAGGGCTTCGCGACATGCTGGGCCGGGCAGCCGAGCGCCTCGACGCGTACACCCTGGAGCTGCAGCGCCACGGCCTGGAGGCCTGTGAGCGTGAGGTCCGCTGGCTGGAGGAGCTCATCGCCAACGAGCGCTCCGGCCGTGCCCCGACGGTCCCGAACGACGGGACGGCCGGCGGCCCACGAGAAGACAACAGCCCGCCTCCGCCTGGCGAGACCAGGACAGAGCGGCCGTGACAGAGAAGAAGGAGGCACACGCGATGGGCTCCGTCCGCGTCGCCATCGTCGGTGTGGGTAACTGCGCCTCGTCCCTGGTACAGGGCGTCGAGTACTACCGGAATGCCGACCCCAACGACCGCGTCCCGGGTCTCATGCACGTCACCTTCGGCGACTACCACGTCTCTGACGTGCAGTTCGTCGCGGCGTTCGATGTCGACGCCAAGAAGGTGGGCATGGACCTCGCGGAGGCGATCGTCGCCAGCGAGAACAACACCATCAAGCTCTGCGACGTGCCGCCGACCGGCGTCACCGTGCAGCGCGGCCCGACCTTCGACGGCCTCGGTCAGTACTACCGCGAGATCGTCGAGGAGTCGGACGCCACGCCTGTCGACGTGGCCAAGGCGCTGCGCGACGCGCAGGTCGACGTGGTCGTCTCGTACCTGCCGGTGGGCTCGGAGCAGGCCGACAAGTTCTACGCCCAGGCCGCGATCGACGCCGGCTGCGCGTTCGTCAACGCCCTGCCGGTCTTCATCGCCTCCGACCCCGAGTGGGCGCAGAAGTTCACCGACGCGGGTCTGCCGATCGTCGGTGACGACATCAAGAGCCAGGTCGGTGCCACCATCGTGCACCGCGCCCTCGCGAAGCTCTTCGAGGACCGGGGCGTCGAGCTGCTGCGTACGTACCAGCTCAACTTCGGCGGCAACATGGACTTCATGAACATGCTGGAGCGCAACCGCCTGGTCTCGAAGAAGATCTCGAAGACCCAGTCGGTGACCTCCCAGGTGCCGCACGAGATGGCCAAGAGCGACGTGCACATCGGCCCGTCCGACCACGTGCCGTGGCTTGACGACCGCAAGTGGGCGTACATCCGCCTGGAGGGCCGCTCGTTCGGTGACACGCCCCTCAACGCCGAGCTGAAGCTCGAGGTGTGGGACTCGCCGAACTCGGCAGGTGTCATCATCGACGCTGTCCGGGCCGCGAAGATCGCCCTGGACCGGAAGATCGGTGGCCCGATCCTGTCGGCCTCGTCGTACTTCATGAAGTCCCCGCCGGTGCAGTACGCCGACCACGACGCGCACGCCGCCGTGGAGGCGTTCATCGCCGGCGAGATCGAGCGCTGAGGCGCTGACCACCAGCAGTTGACGGCGGGTGCCGGGTCCGTGCGGACCCGGCACCCGCCGTCTCTGCACAGGCCCGCGTCTTCAGGTACGGACTGGATGTCACGACGTGCGGCATGTCGCGTTCAACCGGCGGCCTGACCGCCCGACCCGCCGCACATCGTGACCGCTTCGCGGCGGGCGGCCCGAGCCGTCACCCGCACGGGCCACGCCGTCGACGGCGGAACGTTACGCTGATCGCCGTGCCGTTCGCCGACGCTACGCAGGCTGCCAGGTCGGGACGCCGGATCGCCACCGCACTCGCGGGCGCGCTGCTGACCACCAGCCTGTTCGCCTGCGCCCTCCCGGGCAGCCGGCCGACGGCTGAGGCAGACCAGGAGGTCATGCCGCCCGACCCATTGCCGTCCGTGGTCGAGGCCCGCTGCGTCGCCGCCGGGGTCGCACCGCCGGAGGTCGCGACGAAACCCGCCGACCCCTCCGGTACGCCGACTGAACCCGCACCGCTGGGCACCGGCAATCCGATGACCGACGAGCAGGTACGCGAGGAGATGTTCCGGCGTCAGCAGGCGGCCAACGACGCCTTCCGGCAGCGCGGCACGCTCGCACCTGAGGTGGCCAGCGGTGCCAGCGCCTGCGCCACCGAGGTGCTCAAGGGGCTGAATCTGCTCACCGACGGCGGCCGGGAGGTACCCGACGAGGAGGCCGTGGAGCGGGCGGTCACCGCCACCGGCCTCACCGACGTGATCGTGCGGCCGCCCGGGCGGCTCGATCTCGGACCCGGCGACGGTCTGATCTTCGCGGGGTGGACCGGCCGGGCGTGCGTCTTCGGCAGCGTCCGTCAGGACGACGTCACTGTGGAGATCGGCACCCGGATCGCCGACGGAGGTTGCCTGCCCGCTCCGGACTGATCAGGACCAGGCGCGTTGCAGGGCCACCCGGGCCTCCAGCTCCAGAAGTTTCACCTTGCGGTCCAGGCCGCCACCGAAGCCGACAAGCTTCCCACCGGCCCCGATGATGCGGTGGCACGGCACGATCACCGGGATCGGGTTGCGGTTGCAGGCCACGCCGACCGCCCGGGCCGCTCCTGGATCACCGACCCGCCGGGCGACCTCACCGTAGGTGAGTGTCTCTCCGTACGGGATGAGGGTCATCTCCCGCCACACCGCCCGCTCGAAGTCGGAGCCGCGCGGCACGGTCACCGGCACGCCGAAGTCGGTGAGTTCCCCGGCGAAGTACGCCCGCAGTTCCGCCACCGCCCGCCGGGAGGTCTCGTCGGCCGGCTCGGTGGTCCCGTCACCGACCGGGCCGAAGTGCGTCCCACAGACGCTCTCCCCGTCGGTGGCCACGGAGAACTCCCCGATCGGCGAGTCGAGCACGGTCCAACGCATCCCGCCATTGTCCACCTGGTGGCAGGAGGGTGGTCAGGGTGGCGCGGTCCCGGAAAGGCCGAAGCCCGCCGGAGCGTCCCGAGATGTCGGGGGCTCCGGCGGGCGCCGGATCGGATCACGTGCTGATCAGGCGGCGGAGACGGTGAACTTCTCGCCCTTGCCCAGCCCCAGTTCGAAGGCGGTCCACCTGATCGTCTTGTTCGAGATGAGCTTGCTGGTGCCGGACGCCCCGGCGGAGACCGCCTGGTTGTCACTGGCCCGGAAGAAGACGGTTCCGTCGCCGTTGTAGTCGGCGAAGTCGAAGGTCTGCCAGAGTCCGAGCGTCTTGCTGCTGGCGATCAGCGGCTTGGTGCCCTTGCTCGCCGCGGTCACGTACCGGCCGTTGGACAGCGCCTTGAGGCCGAAGAAGCCGTCGCCCCGGTTGACGATCTGGAACTTCGCCGACTTGGTCACGGTCTTGCTGCTGGCGACCAGCGGCTTGGTGCTGCTGGCAGCCACCACGTACTTGTTGCTGGCCTTGGACCTGATGCTGATCACTGGTGCCGGCGCCTCGAAGGTGAACTTCTCGTTGGTGCCGATGCTGGTCCGGTTCGCCCGGAGCGCTGCGGTACCGGTCTTCGACGCCGTCACGTACTTGCCGTTGACCTTGGCCTTGAGGCTGACCCGACCGTCGGTGTGGTTCACGATCGTGAACTTCGCCGCGGTGACGATCGTCTTGTGGCTGGCGATCAGGGGCTTGGTGCCCTTGCTCGGGGCCACCACGTACCGGCCGGTCTGCTTCGAGCGCAGCGCGACCAGGCCACTACCGGCGTTGACGATGTCGAACCGTTGCGCGGTACCCATGCTCTTGCCGTTGTTGAGCAGAGCCTTCTTGGTGCTGGCCGCGGTGATGTACTTGCCGTTGGAGCTGGCCTTCAAGCCGTACGCGCTGCGGGTCGGGGTCACCGAGCCCACCGTCAGCAGACGGTCCATCGAGCCCTTGGTGTCGTACACGGTGCCGGCGATGCCGGTGGTGACGATCCGGTCGCGCACCTGCTTCGGCTTCCACGACGGGTTGGTGTGCAGCAGCAGCGCTGCCGCGCCCGCCACGTGCGGAGCCGCCATCGAGGTGCCGCTGTATCCGACGCTGCCGGTGTTGCTGTCGTGCCGTGCCGACACGATGCTGACGCCCGGCGCGAACACGTCGATGCACTTGCCGTAGTTCGAGAACCAGGCGCGCATGTCGACCCGGTCGGTCGCGCCAACGGTGATCGCGTCGGTCACCCGCGCCGGGGACGCCTTGCAGGCGTCCATCCACGAGTTACCGGCGGCGATCGCGTACGTGATGCCGGAGTTGATGGACCGCTTCACGGCCTCGTCGATCGACGGGATCGCCGTCACGTCGCCGAGGCTCATGTTGGCCACGGCCGGCTTCTTCGCGTTCGCCGTCACCCAGTTGATGCCGGCGAGGACCTGCTCGGTGGTGCCGTAGCCGTCGCAGTCGAGCACCCGTACGCCGACCAGCTTGACGCTCTTGGCCACACCGTACTTGGCGCCACCGACGGTGCCGGCGACGTGCGTGCCGTGGCCGTTGCAGTCCCCGTTCGCCTGGGCCTGGACGGCACCCGGCTCGGTCGGCTCAGGGTCCACCGTCGGGGTGGGGTCCACCGTCGGGGTGGGGTCGACCGTCGGGGTGGGGTCGACCGTCGAGGTGGGGTCCACCGTCGGGGTCGTGCTGGGCGTGACGGTGGGGGTCGCGGTCGGCGTCGGAGTCGGAGTCGCCGTACGGGTAGGCGTGGGGGTGGGAGTCGGCTTGGGCGTCGGCGGCGGCGGTGGCGGCGGCGGGTTGATCGCGTCGTACCCCATGGTGGCCCGACCGCCGAAGTCCTGGTGCTTGACGTTGATGCCGGTGTCCAGGATGTACGCGGTGACCTTGCTGCCGGTGTTCGGGTACTTGTAGGACTTGTTCAGCTTGGCCGAAGCCTGGTCGAGACGGTCCAGGCCCCACGACGGCGGACTGCTCTGGGTTCCGTTGGCCGACAGGCGGCGGACCTGCTCGACATACGCCACCGCCGGGTGGGCGGCCAGCTTCCTCGCCTGCTGCTGGTTCATCGTGGCCGAGTAGCCGCTGAGGGCGTTGCTGAACACCGTCCGGACGGTGCCACCGTTGGCCCCGGCCAACGCCGACGCGGTGGCCCGGACGGAGCTGTAGGTGGCCCCTCGGTCCTTGAGCACGACGATGTAGCGGTCCGGCACGACACCGCCGGCCCCGGTGCCGAGCACCTCGGCTCGCGGCTGGTCCGGCGGTGCGGCGCTGACGGCGCCGCCGGAGACGACGCCGATGATGGACGAGGCGGTGGCGAGGGCGAGCCCCGCCACCGCCGAGCGGCGCAGTACGCCACGGCGTTTCACTAGGTGTTACCCCCGTCGGTCGTCGACCGTGTCCCATGGACGGTCGGACAAACATTGGATCGTCCGGCTCCGGCTGCCGAGCAGCGGACTGCGAACGTTCCAACATCATGAATGAGCATCGAGAGAGCCGCGTCAACCTTTCGGTCGAAACGTAAGCGTCTCGTCGTATCGACCGTCACGGCCTGCGTCATCCGCAGTGGAGGGCCGTCGCCGATCAGGCCTCGGTCAGCTGACGATGCCCTCGTCGCGAGCCCAGCGCAGCAACTCCGCCTCGGCCGTGTCGCGATCCAACGGGCCGTGCTCCAGCCGCAGGTCCTTCAGGTACTTCCAGGCCCGTCCCACCACCGGTCCCGGTGGCACACCCAGCAGCTCCATGATCGCGTTTCCGTCGAGGTCGGGCCGGACCCGGGCGAGGTCCTCCTCGGCGGCGATCCGGGCGATCCGCTCCTCCAACGCGTCGTAGTCCGCCGCCAGCTGGGCCGCCTTCCGGCGGTTGCGGGTGGTGCAGTCCGACCGGGTCAGCTTGTGCAGCCGGGGCAGCAGGTCGCCGGCGTCGGTGACGTACCGACGCACCGCCGAATCGGTCCATTCGCCCCGGCCGTACCCGTAGAAGCGTAGGTGCAGCGCGACAAGCGCGGTCACCTTCGCGGTGACGTCCTTCGGGTAGCGCAGCGCCTTCATCCGCACCTTGGTGAGCCGGGCGCCGACCACCTCGTGGTGGTGGAAGCTGACCCGCCCGTCCGGGCCGATCGCCTTCGTCGCCGGCTTGCCCACGTCGTGCATCAGCGCGGCCATCCGGAGGATGAAGTCCGGTCCGTCCTCCTCGTACGAGACGGCGTTGCGGACCACCGTGAGGGTGTGCTCGTAGACGTCCTTGTGCTGGGCGTGCTCGTCGATCTCCAGCTTGAGCCCGGTCAACTCGGGCAGGAAGCGCTCGGCCAGCCCGGTGTCGACAAGCAACCGCAGGCCGGAGATCGGGTCTGCGCCGCAGAGCAGCTTGGTGAACTCGTCGCGGATCCGTTCGGCGGTGATCCGGTCCAGATCGGTAGCCATGCTCGTCATCGCCGCCCGCACGTCCGGGTGGACCGCGAAGCGCAACTGCGCGGCGAAGCGGGCGGCCCGCAGCATCCGCAGTGGGTCGTCGCCGAACGACTCGGCGGGCGTGCCCGGGGTACGCACGATCTTCGCGGCCAGGTCGGCCAGGCCGCCGTACGGGTCGGTGAACCGGTGCTCGGGAACGCTTACCGCCATCGCGTTGACGGTAAAGTCGCGCCGTCGCAGATCCTCGACGAGGCTGGTGCCGTAGGCGACCACCGGGTTACGGCTGACCTGGTCGTACGATTCGGCGCGGAACGTGGTGATCTCCAGGCGTAGGCCGTCACGCTGGCAGCCGATGGTGCCGAACTCGCGGCCGGTCTCCCAGATCGCCTCGGCCCAGCCCCGCACGACGTCAAGCGTCTGGTCGGGGTGTGCGTCGGTGCAGAAGTCGAGGTCCTCACCGAGCCGGCCGAGCAGGGCGTCGCGTACCGAACCGCCCACGAGGTGCAGTTCGTGACCGGCGGCGGCGAACCGGCGGCCCAACTCGTCGGCCACCGGGGAGACCCGGAGCAGTTCGGCGACGGCGTTGCGCTGCGCGGCGGTGAGATCGCGGCGGTCGGTGGCGTGGGATGCGGCGGCTTCGGACATCGGATCCGCAGCCTATCGGTCCTGAGCGGCATCTCCTCCGCCGGGCGCGGGTAACCGGCGGGGGTTGACTAAGGTCTGTGGCGTGTGGGCCGGTGCCGGCTCCGGCTTACCCCTTGGAGGCAACAGATGAGCGGCGGGCTCTACCGCAGCGCGAACGCCCAGCAGGGCGGCGCGACCGGCGGCCGGCCCGGTGACGGTGCCACGTTCATCTCCGCCGAGCCGTTGAACCAGCCCGCGATGGAGTCGGTCGCGCCCCCGCAGGAACAGGTGGCGGAGGGCAGCGCCGCCGCCAACAGCGCGATCATGGCGCTGGGCAGCCTGGTCAGTCGGGGTACCGGCTTCCTGCGCAATCTGGTCATCGGCGCCGCCCTCGGTGGTGCGCTCGTGGGCGACGCCTACACCACCGCCCAGATCCTGCCGGGGATGGTCTACGAGTTCCTGCTCGGCGGCATCCTCACCAGCGTGCTGATCCCGGTGCTGGTGCGTCGGCGCAAGGCGGACGCTGACGGTGGCCAGGCGTACGCACAGCGCTTGCTGACCCTGGCCGTGCTCGCTCTGGGCGCTGCCGCCGTGCTCGCTGTCGCTCTCGCCGCGCCGCTGACCTGGCTTTACGGCGCGGACGAGTCCGCTGCCGGCTACTCCGGACTGGTCACCGCCCTGGCCCGGCTCATGCTGCCGATGATCTTCTTCTCCGGCCTGAGCGCGCTGATCAGCGCGGTGCTCAACACCCGAGGCCACTTCGCCGCGCCGATGTGGGCACCGATCCTGAACAACCTGGTCGTCATCGGTACGGCCGGGCTCTACATCGCGATCTTCGGTGCCGAGATCGTCGGTCCCGACGACATGACGACCGGGCGGATCCTGCTCATCGGCGGTGGCACGCTGATCGGCGTGGCCATCCAGGTCGCCGGTCTGTTGCCGGCGCTGCGCAAGGTCGGCTTCCGGTGGAAGCTCCGCTTCGACTTCCGCAAGCTCGGTCTGGCCGAGCTGGGACGACTCGGCGCCTGGATGATCTGCTACGTCGCGGTCAGCCAGCTCGGCCTCATCGTGCTGTTCAACCTGCTGAACCGTGCCGGCAAGGAGAACGCCGCCGGCCCACTGATCTACAACAACGTCTTCCTGCTGCTGATGACGGCGCACGGCATCATCGCGGTGTCGATCATCACCGCGCTGATGCCCCGGATGAGCGCCGCCGCCGCCGACGGCCGGTACGCCGACCTCGCCGCCGACCTGTCCCGGGGCACCCGGACCGTGTCGGCGGTACTCGCCCCGATCGCTGTCTGTTACGCCGTGCTGGCCACCCCCATCGCGTTCACGTTGTTCCGCTGGGGCGCGTTCACCGACGACAACGCCACCGCGACCTCCCTGGTGCTGTTGGCCGCCGCGCTCGCGCTGGTGCCCTTCGCGATCAGCCAGCTGTTCACTTTCGCCTTCTACGCGTTGCCGGACACCCGGATGCCGGCGCTGATCAACATTCCGGTGGTGGCACTCCGGATCGGGGTGCAGATCGCCCTGTTCGCGATCTTCTCGGCGAGCTTCGTCGGTGCGGGAATGATGATCGGCAACGCCGTCTCGTATCTGGCTGCGGCGATCGCCTCCGCCTGGCTGCTGCGCCCCCGGGTCGGCCGGATCGGGCTGGGCGCGATTCTGCGTACCCTCGGCCGGGTGGTCGTCGCGGCGCTGGGCGCCGCCGTGGCCGGCCTGTTGGTGGTGGCCCTGCTGCCCGGCGACGACACGCCGACGCGGCTGGAGGCGATCGTGCAGTTGCTCGTCGGCGGTGCGGTGATCGGCGGTACCTACCTGGGTCTGGCGACTCTGCTGCGGATCTCCGAGATCACCGAGGTGGTCGGCATGGTCCGTCGCCGACTCGGCCGCTGAACCTGCCCGCCCTGCCGTACACCCAGAGTGACCGCGGATCACCAGGCTGGGGATGCGCCTGTGGATAACTCCGCGCGCCGCCGCTCAACTGGCGGATCGTCCTGTGGATAACCAGCCGGACGGCCGAGCATGCCCGGCCGATTGACGGGGAATCGGGCGCTGCCGAACCCGCCGACGCGACCGGTTCCGCCCCAGCCGGAGCCGGTTGTGGTCAACCTCTAGATTGGCTGGTACATGTACCAGCAACGGGGCCGACAACGGTGGTAACGGGACGAGTCCACCGACTGCTGACTCCACCGTCACCGTACGGCGGGAAGATGACATGTCGGGGATCGGGTCATCCCGGGTAAGGTCGCACTCGACGGGTACGGCAGACACCGGCGCGCGGCACCGTGCTGCGACCGGCCGGCCGGTACCAGACGAAGGCGGAGCGGGAAGCAGATGCCCAGCAGCGCGGGTCCATCGATCGACACGATCACCGAGGGAGGACGGGTGACCCAGGTCGGCGAGGGTCAGGACGCGGACGAGACCACTCCGCCGGTCATGACCTTCGGTGCTCCGACGGCCGGTGAGATCCTCGCCGAACGTTACGAACTGGTCGAGCACATCAACAACGACAGCGCGGGCCGTCTGGTCTGGCGTGGGGTCGACGTCGTGCTGCGCCGGCCGGTCGCGGTCGTCATGCGCTACCCGGGCGGCGAGTCCGCCACCGAGATGCTTCAGGCCGCGGTCGCCGCCAGCCGGGTCGTACACCCCAACCTGGTCGGCGTGTACGACGCCATCGACGAGGCCGAGCGGGCCTACGTGGTACGCGAATGGGTCGACGGTCAGTCCCTGCGGGACCTGGTCGCGGGCGGGGCGTTGGACGCCGCTCGCGCGACCGCCGTCGGTAACTCCGTCGCCAGCGCCCTGGCCGCCGTGCACGCCACCGGCATGGTGCACGGCAACGTGCACCCCGGCACGGTGATGATCAGCGATGACGGCCGGGTGGTGCTCGCGGACGCCCGCACCGACGGCGACGACAGCCAGGAGAGCGACGTCCGGGCCGTCGGCGGCATCCTCTACTTCGCGATGACCGGCTACTGGCCGCACGCCGAGGCGCCGCTGCGCGGTGCCACCGCCGGGCATGGTAGGGCGGCCATTCCCGACGCCGTACGCGACGCCAACGGGGCCGTCGCGGCCCCGCGTCAGGTCCGGGCCGGTGTGCCGGCCTACCTGGACGACCTGACCATGGATCTGCTCGACGCCGAGATCGCCCCGCCCCCGTCGGACGTCCTGACGGCGGAGCTGGCCCGGCTCGACGTGCCCGACGACGACTACCTCGACAACAGCGGCCCGCTGCGGTTCGCCGGCGAGACCGGCGAGGAGCCCTCACCGTTGGCCGCGGCCGGCGGGCGCAAGGTCGCCCTGGGGATCGCCGGGCTGCTGACGGTGGCCCTGATCGGGCTCCTCATCGGGATCAGCACCCTCGGCGACGACGACGGGGACCCGCAGACGAACCCGGTCGCGGCGCCGACATCGAGCGCGCCGGTGAGCGAGGAGCCGGCAGCGCCCGCGGTTCGGAATCTCAAGATCAGCAATGCTCGGATCATCGACCCGGACAGCAACAACCGGAGCGAGGTACGCGACGCTGAGAAGGTCTTCGACGGCGACCAGGACGAGGGCTGGTCCACGGAGACCTACAACCGCAGCAACTTCGGCAACCTCAAGCGGGGCATGGGCGTCTGGATCGACCTCGGAGCCGAGCGGACCGTGAAGTCGGTACAGGTGAACCTCTCCGACAGGGGTGCCTCAGCGGAGCTGCTCACCGGCACGATCGACGCCCCGTCGTCCAGTGCGGGCGACGATCAGGTCCTCACGGCGTACCTGAAGAACAAGATCGGGCAGCCCTTCGAGGCACACGACGGCACCACGATGACCTTCGACGGCTTCGACGCCGACAAGAAGTACCGCTACCTGCTGTTCTGGATCACCGAGCTGCCTCCGAACGGCGGCGGCTTCAAGGTCGGTGTCCAGGAGATCACGGTCCAGGGGTCATGAGAATCCAGCACGGCGGCAGCCACCGGGTCGGGTGATGGGAGTACGCGACGCCGGGCGCAACCAGATGGGCACCGCCTCCGTGGACGACACGGTCAGCGACCTCGATCTGCTGCGCGCCCACGTCGCCGGTGACCGGGACGCCTTCGGCGAGCTGTTCCGCCGGCACCGCGACCGGCTCTGGGCGGTCGCCCTGCGTACGCTCGGCGACCGTGAGGAGGCCGCGGACGCCCTCCAGGACGCGCTGTTGTCCGCCCATCGCGCGGCCGACCGGTTCCGAGGCGACTCGGCAGTCACCACCTGGCTGCACCGGATCGTGGTCAACGCCTGTCTCGACCGGATCCGCCGCCGCAAGGCCCACCCCACTGTGCCGTTGCCCGACGGGCTCCACGGTCCGGAGGACGGTCCCGCCACCGGCGGCGTCGAGCTGGCCGCGCCGGTACGCGACCACGACACGGCGATGGTCATCCGGGATGCCCTGGCCGCGTTGCCGCTGGAGCAGCGGGCCGCACTCGTCCTGGTGGACGTGCAGGGCTACCCGGTCGCCGAGGTCGCGCGGATCCTCGGAGTCGCCGAGGGGACGGTCAAGAGTCGCTGCGCCCGGGGTCGGGCCCGGCTCGCGGTCATGCTCGGCCACCTGCGACCCGGTGACGGGCCGACGGCTGTTTCCAGACCGAACGTGCCGGAGGTCACCGGCGGGAACCCGAAAGCGCCGTCGGGCGTCCGATCGGGGTCGGGGCGGTCCCGGCCGGCCGCCAACCAGCAGGAGGAAGCGTGAGTACCGGGGAGTTCAGCGAGGTCGACCACGACCTGCTCGCCGACTACCTCGGCGGCGCGCTGGACGGCACCACCGAGCACGCTGAGATCACCCGACTGGTCACGCAGGACCCGGCCTGGGCCGACGCCCACGCGCTGCTGGCCACGGCCGTCGACAGCGTCCGGGCCGAGCTGGCCGGGTGGGGCGAGCCGACACCCGAACTCCCACCGGAGATCGCGGACCGGATCAGCGCCGCCCTCGCCGACGCGGCTCCGCTCGCCGCACCCATCGCCGAGGACGCGTCTGCCGTGGCGGCATCCGAGGACCCGGAGATCGCGGCTGCGGACCCCGAGGGCCCGGAGATCGCCGGTGATTCGGCCATGGACGGCCCCGGGTCGGAATCGCCCGGCGGGAAGGTGGCGCTCGTACCGGCTCAGCCGCTCGGCGGTCCTCGGCGGCCCGGCGGGCCGCTACGGCCGGGACAGGATCGGACCGCCTCGTCGCGGCCCGGTCGGCGACGTCGCCGTTGGGCCCGCGTTGCCGGGCCGGTCGCGCTCGCCGCCGCCGCTGTGGTCGGGTTGGGCGCGCTCCAGCTGTTCCAGCCGGGCCAGGGGGACGACGTCGCCACCGACACCGCCCTCAACGATCGGGCCGCCAGTCCCGCGGTGCCGCACGCTTACCCGCAGGACTCCGCAGGGCAGGCCGCCACCAAGTCGGCGCCCGAACGCGCCACCGCGGCGGCCGGCGCACCGTACCGGGTCGTCGGCCCCCCGCAACGCAGCGGCACCGACTACACGGCGGAAGCGCTGGCCCGCATGACGCCGAGCATCAGGCAGTTCTCCAGCAGCGGTGAGCCGGGGCTCGGGGCGCAGAACCACGAGCGGCTGCCCGCCCCCGGAGATCTGGCCCGGCTCGGTGACCAGACGGCGTTGAGCGCCTGCCTCGCGGAGATCGGCGCGGAGCACGGCGGAGGACAGCTGGTCTTCGACGTCATCGACTACGCCCGCTTCCAGGGGCTGCCGGCGCTGGTCCTCCAGTTCACCGACGCCTCCGGCGCGAACTGGGCCTGGGTCAGTGGCCCGGAGTGTGGTGTACCCGGGTCCGGCTCGGACGCCCGCTACCGTACGCGGGTAGGGTGATTCCGCGGTCGCCGGACGTTTGACCGTCCACGTGACCTGACCCACCGAGTGACCGGCTCGGGAATTCCCGCTTCGTACGATGACGTTCTGCACATCAGTTGCCGCCGCGTCGGCACTCGGATCGGCATCGGCCCGTACGCCGGTGACGACAGTCAACACGATTGGGAGACGGCAGTGGACGAGGTCCGCAACCTGGTCATCATCGGCTCCGGGCCGGCCGGCTACACGGCGGCGGTCTACGCGGCGCGTGCCAACCTCAAGCCTCTGGTGATCGAGGGCGTGCAGTCCGGCGGCGCACTGATGACCACCACCGAGGTGGAGAATTTCCCCGGTTTCGCGGACGGCATCCTCGGCCCCGAGCTGATGGACAACATGCGTAAGCAGGCGGAGCGGTTCGGCGCCGAGTTCCTGACCGACGACGTCACCCGGGTCGAGCTGGCCGACACCGGTCACCCCGGCACGGTCAGCACCGTCTGGGTCGGAGAAACCGCGTACCGCGCCCGGGCCGTGATCCTCGCTACCGGTTCCGCCTGGCGTCCGCTCGGCGTTCCCGGTGAGCAGGAGTACCTCGGTCACGGCGTCTCCTCCTGCGCCACCTGTGACGGCTTCTTCTTCCGCAACCAGCACATCGTGGTGGTCGGTGGCGGTGACTCGGCGATGGAGGAGGCCAGCTTCCTGACCCGCTTCGCCGACTCGGTGACGATCCTGCACCGCCGCGACTCGTTCCGGGCAAGCAAGATCATGGCCGAGCGGGCGCTGAGCAACGACAAGATCAAGGTCGAGTGGAACACCGTGGTGGAGGAGGTGCTCGGCGCGGACGGCAAGGTCTCCGGCGTACGGGTGCGCAACGTCCACACGGGCGAGGCCAAGGTGCTCGACGTCACCGGTGTGTTCGTGGCGATCGGCCACGACCCGCGCAGCGAACTGTTCCGCGGGCAGGTGGAGATGGACGACGAGGGGTACGTGAAGGTGCAGGCCCCCAGCACCCGGACCAGCATCCCCGGTGTCTTCGCCGCCGGTGACCTGGTCGACCACACGTACCGGCAGGCGATCACCGCGGCCGGGACCGGCTGCGCGGCCGCCCTGGACGCGGAACGTTTCATCGCAACGTTGCCCAAGAGCGACTGACAAGGCTTAACCAGATACATCGGAGGAGGAGGGGTCAACAGTGGGAGCAACCAAGTCGGTCACCGACGCGAGCTTCGCCGCAGACGTGCTGAAGTCCGACAAGCCGGTCCTGGTGGATTTCTGGGCCGAATGGTGCGGGCCGTGCCGCAAGGTGTCGCCGCTGCTGGAGGAGATCGCCGGCGAGATGGGCGACCAGGTCAGCATCGTCAAGCTCAACATCGACGAGAACCCGGAAACCGCCCGGACGTACCGCGTGATGTCGGTGCCGACCCTCACCGTGTTCAAGAACGGTGAGCCGGTGCAGTCGATCGCCGGCGCCAAGCCCAAGGGCGAACTGGTCAAGCTGATCGAATCTGCGCTCTGACCCCAGCAACGACCTCGACGTCGACCCCGAGCCGGGCCCACCGGCACGGGGTCGACGCGTTTTTCGCCGCCCACCACCCCTGCGGATCGCCCAGCGCATAACCTCGAACCGGGGCCGCCGGACGCCGGTGAGCACCTGGTCCCCGCCAACGGCACCCACCCGTCGTCGGCGAGGCCTGGCAGCCACCACCGTGCAGAGGGGGTCGTGCGTGCGTCCGATCCGTCCCGGTGATCGGGGACCCGCAGTGACCGAGATCCGTGCGGTGTTGACCGGCCTCGACCTGCTGTCGAAGGCGACCGGCCCGCACAGTGACGAGTTCGATCCGGCGACCGAACGGGCGGTCCGGGCGTTCCAGCAGTCGCGGGGCCTCAGCGTCGACGGCCGGGTCGGCGCCGAGACCTGGCGGGCGCTCGACGCCGCCCGCTGGCGGCTGGGCGCCCGCACCCTCTACCACGCGGTGCCGGTCCCACTCACCGGCGAGGATGTCCGGTCGCTACAGGAGCGGCTGCTGGAGATGGGATACGACACCGGCCGGGCCGACGCCATCTACGGCATCCGCACGTCCCGAGCGGTGGCCCAGTTCCAGCGTGAGGTGGGACTTGTTCCCGACGGCACCTGCGGCCCACACACCATGGGCGCCCTGCGCCGGCTGGGCCGCAAGGTGGTCGGCGGCCGACCGCAGTGGTTGCGCGAGTCCGACGCCATCCGACAGTCCGGGCCGACCCTGGTCGGCCGGACCGTGGTGATCGACCCGGGCCACGGCGGGACCGATCCGGGCGTGGTGGTGGCGGACGGTCCGCTGCGCTGGACCGAGGCGGATCTGATGCACGATCTGGCCAGCCGGCTGGAGGGGCGCCTCGCCGCGTCCGGCGTGCGGGTGCAGCTCACCCGGGGACCGTCGCCGGAGACCTGCCTGCCCGACATCGACCGAGCGCAACTGGCCAACTCGCTCGGCGCCGACGTGTTCATCTCCCTGCACACCGACGGCCACGCCAACCCGATGGCCGAGGGCGTCGCCACGTACCACTACGGCACCGACAACGGGGTGACCTCGGCGACCGGTGAACGGCTGGCCGGGCTGGTCCAGCGGGAGATCGTCGCGCGCACCGGGCTGCGGGACTGCCGCACCCACGCGAAGGCGTGGGATCTGCTCCGGATCACCCGGATGCCGGCGGTACGCGTCGAGGTCGGCTACCTCACCTCGCCGACCGACCGGGAGCGGCTCATCGCTCCCCGGTTCCGCGACAAGTTGGTCGAGGCGATGGTGGCCGCGGTGCAGCGGATGTACCTGCCGATCGAACGCGACGTGCCGACCGGCTCGATCGACGTCAGCGAACTACGGGCAGCGGTCGCCGCCGGCAACGTGGTGGACTGAGCGACCCACCCGGGTGGCGGTCAACAGGTCGCGACGTCAGGTGGTGGTCAGCCGGCCGTGGAACGCGTGGCGGGCGTCGGCCGGACCGGGCGCAGCAACGACTCCGGGCTCATCGAGCCGAGCAGCTTCTCCAGCGCGTACTCGACGTCGGACTTCCAGCTCAACGCCGTCCGCAGTTCCAGCCGCAGCCGGGGAAACCGCGGATGCGGACGAACCGTCTTGAAGCCCACCGAGAGGAAGAAGTCGGCAGGTGCCACGCACGCTCCGCCCGGATCGGCGGAGTCACCGAACTTCGCGTCGCCGAACGCCTCGATCGCCTTGATCCCGCGCTTGGTCAGATCGCGGGCCACCCCCTGCACCAGCATCCGGCCGAGGCCCCCGCCGGAGAACGCGGGCACCACGTTCGCGGTCATCAGCAGCGCGGCGTCGGCGGAGACCGGAGAGGTCGGGAAGGCCATCGAGCGGGGGACGTAGGCCGGCGGGGCGTACATGACGAAGCCGGCCGGCATGCCGTCGACGTAGATCAGCTTGCCGCAGGAACCCCATTCGAGCAGGGTCTGCGAGACCCACGCCTCCTTCTCCAGCCCAGGGTCGCCAGCGGCGCAGGCCCGGTCCGCCGAAACCGGATCAAGCTCCCAGTAGACGCACTGCCGGCAGGGACGGGGCAGGTCCTCCAGGGTGTCCAGGGTCAGGCTGACCAGACGTCGCGACATTGGCGCTTCCCCACACTAGGCTCGGAGGTGGGACCGGCCCGGACGGCACCGCCGCCGCAGCGGCCCGGACGGCACCGCCGTGTTCCTGCCCCCGACGAGCGATCGTACGCCGCCGATCGGCGCCAGGGGAGAGTAAGGGTGAACGTCCACCTCAGGGGCGTCGGCCGGCGGTCCGGCATGTGGACGCGCGAATAATCGGAGGCGCGTCGGGCGGTGTACGGCGGCTAGGATCGACAATCGGCGCGCCGTACCGCCATGGTCGCCGTTGTCCGGGGTATCCGGGACCGGAGCCGTCCGAGCAGCCATCGGGGTGATGTGATGACCGGCACGACACTCGACGACTACACCGACAGGTACGCCCGCCGGGTCCGGGGCATGACCGCGTCGGAGATCAGGGCCCTGTTCGCGGTGGCCAGCCGACCGGAGGTCGTCTCACTCGCCGGTGGCGCGCCGTACATCGCCGCGCTGCCGTTGGACGCCGTCGGTGAGATGCTCGGCCGGCTCGGGGCCGAGCACGGCAGCACCACCCTGCAGTACGGCATCGGTCAGGGCACCCTGGAGCTGCGCGAGCGGATCTGCGAGGTGATGGCCCTCTCCGGCATCGACGCCGCCTGCGGTGCCTCGCCCGAGGACGTGGTGGTGACCGTCGGTGGGCAGCAGGCGCTCGACCTGGTGGCCCGCCTCTTCCTGGACCCGGGTGACGTGGTGCTCGCCGAGGGGCCGACCTACGTCGGTGCACTCGGGGTGTTCCAGGCCGCCCAGGCGCAGGTCGTACACGTGCCGATGGACGACGAGGGCCTGATCCCGGCGGCGCTGGAGCTCGCCATCGCGGAGCAGGCCCGGGCCGGACGCCGGGTCAAGTTCCTCTACACCATCCCCACCTTCCAGAATCCGACCGGCGTGACGCTCACCGAGCAGCGGCGGGAACAGGTCCTCGACATCTGCGAGCGCGCCGGGCTGCTGGTGGTCGAGGACGACCCGTACGGCCAGCTGGGCTTCGAAAGCGAGGCGCCCGCGCCGCTGCGCGCGCGGCGGCGGGACGGCGTCTTCTACCTCAGCACGTTCTCCAAGACGTTCGCCCCAGGGCTGCGGGTCGGCTGGATCCTCGCGCCGCACGCGGTACGCGACAAGCTGGTGATCGCCAGCGAGGCCCAGATCCTCTGCCCCAGCGCGTACGCGCAGGCCGCCGTCAGCACGTACCTCGGCACCATGCCCTGGCGTGAGCAGCTGAAGGTCTACCGGGAGGTCTACCGGGAGCGGCGGGACGCGATGCTCACCGCGCTTGAGGACCTGATGCCGGCCGGCACCCGCTGGACCGTGCCGGGCGGCGGGCTGTTCGTCTGGGCCACGCTGCCCGACGGGCTCGACTCGAAGGCGATGATGCCCCGGGCCATCGCCGCGCGGGTGGCGTACGTGCCCGGTACCGGCTTCTACGCCGACGGCAGCGGCAACGGGCACATGCGGCTCAACTTCTCGTTCCCGCCGCCGGAGCGGATCCGGGAGGGCGTCCGCCGGTTGGCCAGCGTGATGGAGCAGGACATCGCCATGCGGCGGGTGTTCGGCGCGGTCGGCGGATCCGGTGGCCGGCGCGGCCGGGCCGGCTGGGACACGCCAGGACCAGACTTGGCATGATGCCCGGCATGGGTGTCACCGCTGCCGAAGAACCCGCCGTGTCGGGCCCCGAGACCACCGATCTTCACGTGCTCGTGCTCGCCGGTGGCCTGTCGTACGAGCGTGACGTGTCGCTGCGCTCGGGCCGCCGGGTACTCGACGCGCTGCGAGCCGTCGGAATGCAGGCCGAACTGCGCGACGCCGATGTCGCTCTGCTGCCGGCCCTGACCGCGGACCCACCTGACGCCGTGGTGATCGCTCTGCACGGTGCCACGGGCGAGGACGGGTCACTGCGCGGCGTCCTGGACCTGTGCGGCGTTCCGTACGTCGGATGCGACGCTCGGGCTTCCCGCCTCGCCTGGGACAAACCGTCGGCGAAGGCCGTGCTGCGTGAGGCCGGCATCGCCACCCCGGACTGGGTGGCCCTGCCACACGACCGGTTCAGCGAACTCGGCGCGGTGGCCGTGCTGGACCGCATCGTCGAGCGGTTGGGGCTGCCGCTCATGGTGAAGCCCGCCCAGGGCGGTTCCGGCCTGGGCGCCGCCGTGGTCCGGGACGCGGCGTCGCTGCCGGCCGCCATGGTTGGTTGTTTCGCGTACGACTCGACGGCCCTCGTCGAACGGTACGTGCCCGGCATGGACGTGGCGGTCTCCGTCGTCGACCTGGGCGACGGCCCGCAGGCGCTCCCGGCCGTCGAGATCGTGCCCCGCAACGGGGTGTACGACTACGCGGCCCGCTACACCGCCGGCCGGACCACCTGGCACACCCCCGCCCGGCTGGAGCCCACGGTCGCCGAATCGGTGGCCCAGGTGGCTCTGGCCGCCCACACCGCCCTCGGCCTGCGCGACCTCAGCCGGGTCGATCTGATCGTCGACTCGGCTGGTCAGCCGCACGTGCTTGAGGTGAACGTCTCGCCGGGCATGACCGAGACGTCGCTGCTGCCGCTCGCGGTACAGGCCGCCGGTCTCGACTTCGGACGCATGATCGGCAACCTGGTCGCTCGCGCCGCAGCCCGCTGACCTCCCCACCCGGCACGACGCCGGTCGTCACCCGCTACCTCGGCTAACGCCTTCAGGCGCAGAATTCGGGGCGGGACCGCTCACGAGGATCGGCCCGATCGCCGACTGCCCACCAGCGCCGTGGCGGAGCTGGTTCACGCTCGTACGCCGGCCCACCGATCCCCGACCAGGATGATCGGTGGGCATACTGAGCCCTGCGCTCCCGCGACGACCGACAACAGGCTGTGCGGTACGCGCCAGGCGCGTCCAGGCCGAAGCTGGGGCGGTGCGGGGGTCATGCCCAATGGAGTTGCCGCACGGCCGGCGAAAAGCCGTCAGTCGACGTGCCAGGGCAGGCCGTGGCCCTGCCGCTCCTATCGCGGCCCGCTTCTAGTGCCCGGTTCACCGGACGGTGCCGGCGGGCCCGAATCCGGGGTTTCCGCTCGCGCCTGTTCCGTCTCTGCCGCTCCCACCTCCCGCACGCTCCCGGCGCTCCCGCCGGTCCCGCCGGTTCCTGTGGTTCCGCCGGTCCCTGCGGCCCCTCCAGTGGTCTCGGCGGTTCCAGCCGTTCCGGCGGCTCCAGTGGTCTCGACGGTTCCGGTGGGGTCTGTTTGCGAGTTGCTGCCGACGGTCTCGGCCCGCAGGCCAGTTGCGCCGGAAGCCGGCTGCTTTGTCGGCTCAGAGCGAGCCTCGGCCGCGTCCGATGCCGTCTGTCGCTGTGGCACTGCGGCGGTCGTCTGCTCCGGCTCTGGGCCACCCGCCGACTCCGAGGTCACCACGTCGGACGCTTCCGAACCCAGACCAGCGCCTGGGACGTCAGGTGGTTCCGCCGTCTCGCCGATGGCGTCCAGGAGGGATCCGCCTTCTGCCGGCTTCGCCTCGGCCGGTGAGGCCGCCTGCGCGGCCAGGCTGGACGGCGCCTGCCACTGAATACGGGGTGGTTCGGCGAGCGGCCGCCCGCCGAACTCGGCCAGCCAGGCCGCAACGAGGGCGAGGTTCTCCCGCCATTTCTCCTCGGAGATCGGCGGCAGGATCGAGTCCCAGAGCGACAGGAAGGTCCCACGCAGCTGGAGTCGACCGTACGGCCGGGCCAGGAACCACATGTGGAGATGGGCGGAGCCGTCGCCCCAACGGTTGACGTGTACCCGGGCCACCCCGTCCAGCGATCGGATGGCCCGTTCGAGTCGTACCGTCATCACGCCCAGCTCGGCGGCGAGCAGGTTTGGCAGATCGCCGAGATCGAGGTGTGACCGCGACTCCAGGATGAGGACCATGGGCAGGCCGGTCGGCCGGTCCATGGCCCGCACGCGCCATCGTTCACCGACCCAGATGTAGGCCTCGTCGGGCGCTAGGCAGGCGGTGCATTCTCGGTGAGCCTCGCCCTTGCGGGGCGGCTCGACAGGGACCGGATCGGCGAGTGGCTTGACCCGGAGGTCGCCCTCGAAGGGGAAGGACGGCCACTGGGTGAAGTCCGGAATTGAGGGAGGGGTGTCTTGCACGACGCTGACCCTAACCGAGTCCGGGACCACTGTCCCTACCCGAATCGCCTTCGACTCTCCGGGCGGCTCGAATGACGGGACGAGGAGCGCCGAGGAGTTGTCCCCAGAGTTATCCACAGGCTTACGGGTCGCCGGATCCGTACCGCGATCAAGGCTCGACAAGGGGTTTCGGCCCGTGTTTCACGTGAAACACGGCGAGCCTGTGGACAACTGGTGTGGATAACGTCGGCGGCCGGGTGAACCCTCGACGCACCGCTCGCAGGCCCCCTTCACCCGCCCGCACCGACTGCGCCGTTTCACGTGAAACGGCGGACGTGGAAGTGAGCATCCGGCGCTGCCATCGATCAGCTCGGCTCCCCCTCGACGCGCCGCCGATCGACGCAGTCCGCACGAGCGCTACTTCAACCCCTAGGTACGCGGTCCCCGGAGGGCTCGCCGCCAAACTCTGTGGCGCAGCCACCCGATGTCCCTCGCCAAGCCGGGTTCGAGAGCGTCGAAGCGGATGCAACCTCCGCGCTCGCTGTTCGAAGCAGGCACCACCCGCGAGACCGCAGTTGGACCTTCTCCCTTGATCGACCGACGTTCCGGCACGGCCAACTCCGGTTCGCCCGCCGCTGACGAAACGGGCCGGCGTTTGTCGTAGCCCGCTGGCGGGTGCCCCCTGCGAGACCGGCGACAGTCTGTCGAGCCGGGAACACATGACCTGAGTTCCCGGCGGCGGGCAGCGTTTCACGTGAAACACTGCCGGCCGGCTTTGCGATTGCACGGCGGGTGCGGGTGCGACACCCTGGCCCGCAACCCACCCGGCCCCTCGATCCGGACGACAGGGCTTGGGTGGGCCCGGCGCTCGGCGGCTCCCCGCCACGCGCCGTGGCCCGCACGGACTGTCGGCACAGCAAGGCCGATCCCAGAGCCCAACTCCCGCAACGGCACCCGAACGAAGACACCAGCATCATTCACCCCTGACCGGCGGTGGAACAGGTCGGCACTCGACTTGCCGGGGATGGGGCTGTGGGCCTGGGTGGATGGGGGGCGCAGAGCTAGCCCGTTCCATTCGACGCCCCACTGTTTGGTTGGTCCGGCTCTCAGGACCGCGCCCGGCCCAAGCCTCGGCCCGCAGCTGTCCGGTGCCGCGTTCGATTCCGCGATTCACTTCGCCCCGGGAGATGCTGACCCGCCGCCAGTGCTCCACAGCAGACCGGTGCCGACCGACCCTCCGCGAGTACCCCTACTCGCCGCGTGGCCGTAGGTTGATCGACTCGCGTTGCGGCATCTCGGGCCACCCGGGCTGCTGATGACCGCAAGATGCCGCAACCGGAGTCGATCAAGCCAGACCCGGGAGGCCCAGACCCGGGAGGGAGTTGCCGGGATCGGCAAGGCGATGCCGGGATCGGCAAGGCGATGCCGGGATCGGCCCCCACGGTCGGTCACGCCATGCCGGATGTCGTGCCATAGGCCTGGCCTGAGGGCCCGACATGCCGCAAGGCGGGAGACCGCCCCGGGCCGCGCGCAGGCGGCCCGAGGACCTCAGGTTCGCCCAGCCCGCCCGCAGGGGCAGCCGCCGAGGACCTCAGATCTGCCCCAGCCGCGCAGACGGCCCCGAGGACCTCAGGTTCGCCCGGGCCGGCCGAAGGCAGCCGCCGAGGACCTCAGATCCGCCCCAGCCGCGCCCGCGGGCAGAGGACCTCAGATCCGCCCCAGCCGCGCCCGCGGGCAGAGGACCTCAGATCCGCCCCAGCCGCGCCCGCGGGCAGAGGACCTCAGATCCGCCCGGGCCGCGCGCGCCTGATGCGGTTGACCAGACGACTGGGCCGCCTCGTCGCAGTGCGGCGAGGCGGCCCAGTCGGTTGCGCAGATCAGTCTTCCGACTCTTCGCGCTCCACTCCGATGATGCCGACGATCCGCTCCAGGTCGTCGACGGTCGCGAACTCGATCGTGATCTTGCCCTTGCTCCGCCCGATGTCCACCTTCACCCGGGTGTCGAACCGGTCGGAGAGGCGGTCTGCGAGGTCGGTGAGCGCCGGCGCGTGCGGCCTCGGTCGGCGCTTCGTCGACTCCTTCTTGCCCGGTCCGTCGTTGAGCGTGAGCGCGACGATCTCCTCGGTCGCACGGACCGACAGACCTTCGGCGACGATCCGCAACGCCAACTGCTCCTGCGTCTCCGGATCCTCCAGGCTCAGCAGCGCCCGCGCATGTCCGGCGGAGAGCACACCGGCCGCGACGCGCCGCTGCACCGGTGCCGGCAGGTTCATCAGCCGGATGGTGTTCGAGATCTGCGGCCGGCTCCGACCGATGCGCCGGGCGAGTTCCTCGTGGGTGGCGCCGAACTCCTCCAGCAGCTGCTGGTAGGCGGCCGCCTCTTCCAGCGGGTTGAGGTTCGCCCGGTGGATGTTCTCCAGCAGCGCGTCCCGCAGCATGGCGTCGTCACGGGTGTCCCGCACGATCGCGGGGATGTTTTCCCGGCCGACCGCCTGCGCGGCTCGCCAGCGCCGCTCGCCCATGACGAGTTCGAACTTCTCGCCATCGAGTTGTCGCACCACGATCGGCTGGAGAAAGCCGACCTCCTGGATGGAGGTCTTCAGTTCCTCCAGGGCCTCCTCGTCGAAGACCTGGCGAGGCTGCTTCGGGTTGGGCACGATCGAGTCGACCGGGATCTCCGCGAAGCGCGCACCGGGCACCGGGCTGAGTGTCGACTCAGGCTCGATCGTCAGGGTCGACACCGGCGTCGCAGCCGGCGCCGCAACGGTCGGCGATCCACTCGCTCCCGTCGCCGGTGCGCCGACGCCAGCGCCAGCGTCCGGCGCTGGACCGGTCGGAATGAGCGCCCCCAGGCCCCGTCCCAGACCGCCCCGTGGACGGTTCTTCATGCCACGCCTCCCAGCGCCTTGTCCGCACTACGCATTCCGGCTCACCGGCTCCTTGACGCCCCGCTCGGCGATCTCCTGCGCGGCCTCGAAGTAGCTCGTCGCGCCCCGCGAACCGGGATCGTAGGTCATCACCGACTGGCCGTAGCTGGGCGCCTCGGAGACCCGCACGTTACGCGGAATCACCGCCTGGAGCACCTTGTCCCCGAAGTGGTTCCGGACGTCCTGCTCAACCGCATCGGCGAGCCGGGTACGGCGGTCGTACATGGTGAGCAGGATCGTGGAGACCTCAAGCCGCGGGTTGAGGTGCTGACGAACCAGATTGATGTTGTTGATGAGCTGGTTGAGCCCTTCGAGCGCGTAGTACTCGCACTGAATGGGAATGAGCACCTCCTGCGCGGCCACCAGCGCGTTGACGGTCAACAGGCCGAGCGAGGGCGGGCAGTCGATGAACACGTAGTCGAAGTGCCCCGGGTAGGCGGTGATGGCCCGGTCCAGGCGCGACTCGCGGGCCACCACGGACACCAGCTCGATCTCGGCACCAGCGAGATCGATCGTGGCCGGCACACACCAGAGGTTCGGGATGCCCTCGACCGCCTGGGTCACGTCCTCCAGCGGAACGCTGTTGATCAGGCAGTCGTAGACGTCCGGCACACCGGTGTGGTGTGGCACGTTCAGTCCGGTCGAGGCGTTGCCCTGCGGATCGAGGTCGACCACGAGCACCCGGTTGCCGTGCAGGGCCAGCGCCACCGCGAGGTTGACAGTGGTCGTGGTCTTACCCACGCCGCCCTTCTGGTTCGCGACGCACATGACCCGGGTCCGGTCGGGCCGAGGCATGGTCACCTCGCCACTGGGATTCAGGATCTGCACGGCGCGCATCGCCTCCATAGCCAACGGTGGGTCATCCTCTTCGCGCGTCGGGGTTTCACGTGAAACGTACGCGGCCTCGGTTGCGGCTGACGCGTAGGACTCGGCCGCAGGTGCGGGCGTGTCGGAAGCCGGTCGAGGATCCGGCACCATGCCGGAGGTCGGGGGGTGCGTCGCCGCCGCCTCGAAGCGAGCGGAGGCGGAGGGGTTCCGGCGGATCGGAATCACTCGCGCGTCGGGTGAAGCGTTGGCCGGACGACCACTCGCGTCCGTGCCGTCACGCCCCTCTCCGGTCGCCGACCACGGGACACCCGACGTCGGCGCGTTGCGACCGGGTTCCGGTGGACTCTGCGACACCTCGGAGGGGCGCCAGTTCGGATATTCGGTTTCACGTGAAACAGGGTCACCAGCTGACCCGGTCACGCGCGGATCGTCGTACCTGCCGTCGTCATGCACCTGTCATCCCTGCCCGCTTCGGATGGTCGGTCCGCACCCGTCAACCGGGCCACTTGCGCGCTCTCCGCAGAGGTACCGCCCGGCGGGAGCGGTCGGGCCCCGGAGGGAGATCCATCGCCGCCCGCTCCACACTATCGACGCGCGGCCAGCCTACGGCGCACGGGCGCGGCCGGTCCACGTCGGGTTCGCAACCCGCCGGTCGCGGTGTACGAAGCGAACGGACCGACACGGCCTTGGAGTACCGGTCTTCACCGCCAAAGCCGGCGTAGCGACCCAGGTCAGCGCGGGTGACGAGCGGAGGCCGCCGGGCAGTTGTAGCGCCGAGGAGCCTCGCGCCCGCACCGGCTCACCGCCGGCGCGACCGTGACTTCTTCGACGCTGTCCGGGGCGCCGAACCGACCGCCCGTTCCCGCACGATCTCGACCACCGTGGTCGGCGGATCCACGACCCCTGCACCACACCGGTGCAGCACCGGTCGACCACCACCGAGGCGGTGCACCGCCTCGGCGTGCTCGGCGATCTCCTCCGCCGCCGAGGCACCCTTCAGCGCGAGCAGTCGGCCGCCGGTCCCGGTCAGGGGCAGGCACCAGCCCGCCAGCCGATCCAGCGGCGCCACCGCCCGGGCGGTGACCACGTCGCCGGGCACGGCGTCCGATGCCGCAGCCGCCTCCTCGGCCCTGCCACGGAACACTCGTACGGAGTCGGCCAGGCCGAGTTCCTCCACCGCCTCCTCGAGGAAAACGGTGCGCCGAGCCAATGGCTCGATGAGCGTCACCGCCAGGTCGGGCCGGGCGATGGCGAGCACCAGACCGGGGAGCCCGGCACCCGATCCCACGTCCAGTACGGAGGCGCCCGACGGAATCAGCTCGGCCACCGCCGCGCAGTTCAGCAGGTGACGATCCCAGATCCGGGGTGCCTCGCGTGGACCGATCAGCCCTCGCACCACCCCGTCGGTGGCGAGCAGCTCGGCGTAGGCAGCCGCGACATCGAGGCGCTCGCCGAAGAGCCGGCTAGCCGCGTCGGCCAGTTCGGGCGGCAGCACCGCCACGGTGGGCTGAGGCGCGACAGCCGGCGGCCCGGGCGGCGTACCACCCGGGCCGGACGCGGCAACGCCTCTGGCGTCGTCTTGAGTCACCCGTCAGTCCGCAGGACGGACGACGATGCGCCGGCTGGGCTCGACACCCTCGGACTCGCTCTCCACCCCGTCGATCGCGTTGACGACGTCGTGGACGCACTTGCGCTCGAAGGCGGACATCGGTTCCAGCCGCACCGGCTCGCCGTGCTCCTTGACCTTCTCGACGGCGTTGCGGGCGACCGCCGCCAGTTCCTTACGCCGGTTGGCCCGGTACCCGCCGACGTCGAGCAGCAGCCGGCTCGGCGAACCGGTCTGCCGGAACACCGCGAGCCGAGCCAGTTCCTGAAGTGCTTCGAGGGTGGCACCGCGCTGGCCGACCAGGTTCTGCAGGCGTCCGCCGACGACCTCGACCACCGGCCGGCCACCCGACACCAGTTCGTCGATGTCGCCGTCGTAGTCGAGGATGTCGAGCAGCCCCTCCACGTAGTCGGCCGCGATCTCGCTCTGCCGGAACAGATCGCTCTCGCCGGCAGCCTTGGTCGGTGCTGCTTCGGCGTCGGTCTCCTCCGCCTCGCCCACGACCGGAGCCGCCGCGGTCGGCTCCTCGTCGTCCAGGGGCTGTTCGGCGCGGGGGATGCTGGTGTCGGTCACGGTGTCATCTCCGTACTCGCTCGGCCGGACCTCGGGTCCGCTGGTTTCCCGCGGCCGGCTGGACGTCGCCGGTGCCCACGGGCACGTCTGTAGGGGCAGTCTCGCCCGTTCGCCACCGCACGCGTGGCGCTTCGCGCTCCGGCGCCGGCCTGCTGGCGGCCGCACGGCGCGCAACGGGCCGCCGCCGGTCTCCCGGCGGCGGCCCGGACGATTCAGCCCTGCCGCTTGGCGGGGCGGCCCTTCTTGGGGTTGACCGGCTTGGCACCCGGCTTCGGGCCAGCGATCTTCGGCGCGGCCGGAGGCGGCGGTGCGGCCGCCGGCTTGCTCCGGCCGAAGAGCCCACCGGTCTTTGCCGGCTGTGCCCCGTTACGCGCGGAGGTGCCCGGCTTTCCGCTGGTCGCGGTCACCGGCGGCGGGAACTTGCGCAGCACCCACTGCTGCTGCCCGAGGGTGAACAGGTTGTTGGTGACCCAGTAGATGATCACACCGATCGGGAAGATGGCGCCGGAGATCAGCAGGGACAGCGGGATGCCGTAGAGCATCAGGCGCTGGATCATGCGCTGCTGCGGGTCTTCCGCCCAGCCCGTCTTGAGGATCATCTGGCGGCTGGTGAGGTACGTGGTGCCCATCATCACCAGCACCAGGACACCGGCCATGATCTTCACGACCGTGCCGTTGGCGCCGAGCTGCGCCAGCTCCGCCGCGGTCGAGCCGAACTTGCTGGCGATCGGAGCGGTGAACAGCGTCGCGTCAGAGGCGCTGTTGAACTGGTCGACGGTCCAGCCGTAGATGTCCTTGTTGTTCTTCGCCGGGTCCGGGTTGAGGCGGCGCAGCACGTGGAAGAGACCGAGGAAGACCGGGATCTGGAGGAACATCGGAAGGCAGCCCATGAGCGGGTTGGCCTTTTCCTTCCGGTAGAGCTCCATCATCTCCTTCTGGAGCGTCTCCCGGTCACCCTTGTGCTTCTCCTGTAGGGCCTTCACCTGCGGCTGGAGCGCCTGCATCGCCCGCTGCGACTTGATCTGCTTGACGAAGACCGGGAACAGGATCACCCGGACCGTGACCACCAGGAAGACGATGGCCAGGATCCACGCCCAGTTGGTGCCGAGGACCGCAGCGTCCGGAATGCCGATGGCCTCCCAGGCCGAATGCCAGGCCAGCAGGATCCACGAGATCGCGTAGTAGATCCAGTCGAGACTCAATTCTCAGGCTCCAGTCACGTCGGCAGGTCGGCGGCCGCCCGGCTCCGGAACCGGGTCGTATCCACCAGGATGGAATGGGTGGCAGCGCGACAGTCGCCGGACCGTCAGACCGGCTCCCCGGAGCGCGCCGTGCCGGGCCACCGCCTCCAGGGCGTAGGCACTGCACGACGGGTAGAACCGACAGCGGGCCGGCAACGCCGGACTTATCCACCGACGGTACGCGATGATGGGCAGGGTCAGCACCCGGGCACCGGGGGTAGCCGGGCGGGACGGCGGCTGCTCGGCGCTCACCGGGGCCGCCGCCCCCGGCCGGACCGGGCGGCAGCGAGGGCCGCGTCCAGGTCGGTGCCGAGTCGCTGGTACGTGGCGTCGGCCGCAGCCGGCAGGGCGCGTACGACGAGGGTGCTTCCGGCCGGCAGGTCGACGAGGCGTTCCCGGGTCAGGTGCCGCAACCGGCGGCGGACCCGGTTGCGCACCACCGCCGGCCCGACCGCCTTGGAAACCACGAAGCCGGCGCGGGACACCGGCGGGGAGTCTGCCTCCGCGCTGTCCCGCGCCGGCTTCGGCGCTGCGTTGTCGGATCCGGGTGTGCCCGGCACGGTCAGATGGACGACCAGTGCGCCGCGGCCGGCTCGTCGGCCACCGCGAACCGCTGCGGCGAAGTCGCTGCTGCGCCGCAGTCGGTGGGCGGCCGCGAGCACGAGCCACGTCCTCCGGAGCGGACCTGACCGGCCTCAGGCCGACAGGCGGGCGCGGCCCTTGGCGCGACGGGTCGAGATGATGGCGCGACCGGCCCGGGTGCGCATGCGCAGCCGGAAGCCGTGGGTCTTCGCGCGCCGGCGGTTGTTCGGCTGGTAGGTGCGCTTGCTCACGTCAGGCTCTCCGTTGTCGGACGCCCCGGACGAGTGGATCGCCGGGTCGTGGTGGTCCGGGCCGCCGCTGTGGTGGCCCCGATCGGTGCTGCCCGGCGGTGCGTTACCTCAGTTGTGCGGTGCGCGACCGTGGGCAGCGAGCACCCATCACCCTAGCAGAGGGCGTGAGAGCAGCCCCTCCAGCCTAGGTCGGGGGGCAATCAGCGTCAAACCCGACCACTCCGGCGGTGAGCTGCGGCGGAGGGCGACCGAAGCGGCGGTTTTCACGGATGCCGACAGGAGCGAGGTGCGTCGGCGGTTGAAGACGCGGCGACAACGCTGTTACCGTGCCCGATTGCGGTCAGCGTCGGAGTTGCGCCGATGTCGCCGGCAGGCAAGACCGGACACGGTAGTGAATCGTTCGGCACGGTGAACCCCGCTTCAGTGCCCGGCCACGGCAGGGGGCAGGTCCGACCCGCGCCCGGCGGGCGGCCACAATCGGTCGGTACACAGGCTGTGGATAACTTGTGGAGAACGACCGGGTACGGCGATCGGGTGGGTGGCGTCATCTCGCCCGCCGGTACGGGCCACCGGAAGACGGCAGCGTCCGGGAGCAGAGGCGAGGGGGTGGCACGACGGTGGCCGGTACGACCGACCTTGCCGCGGTGTGGACGGCGACGACCGACGAACTCGCCGATGAGATCATTTCCGCGCAGCAGCGGGCGTACCTGCGGCTGACCCGGCTGCGGGCGATCGTCGAGGACACCGTCCTGCTCTCCGTGCCGGACGCCTTCACCCGGGACGTGATCGAATCCCGACTGCGCCCGGCCATCACCGAGGCGCTCACCCGCCGGCTGGGCCGACCGATCCAGGTCGCCGTCACCGTCCGGGTACCCGAGGACGGGCGGACCACCGGCACCGTCTACCGCAGCACCCCCGAATCGGACTCCGTGGACCACGGTTCCGGCGAGGTCGACGGTCGTTCGACAGGTCCCGCGTCCGGATCCGAAGGTGGGCGGCAGCTCCCGCTAATCCCCGAACAGCCGCACCCCGGCCGCTTCGACCGACCGCCACCGCCGGACGCGCCGCCCGTCGAGGACGGTGCCCGTACCGGGCCCGAAACCTCCGACGGTCAGGACACCCTCTTCGGCGCCGGGTTCGGCGAGCCCGTCCGGCCGACGGAGAGCACCGGACGGCGGGCGCAGGACCGGTTGGGCTTCACCGACCAGGACGGGCACCTCGACCGGCCGGCCACCGGCCCGCGCGGCTTCGCGTCCCGCTACGGCGACGAGCCGGGCGTCTCGCCCCGCGACCAGCATGTGATCCGAGCGATACCCGCCGACGGGGGCACCGACAGTGGGCCCGGCCGCAGCGGCCCGGATCAGCGACCGGTCGGCCGGGACGACCGGCGGCTGCCGACCGGCGCGGACAGCGGCGGCAACCGGCTCAACCCGAAGTACATGTTCGAGACGTTCGTCATCGGCTCGTCCAACCGTTTCGCGCACGCCGCGTCGGTGGCCGTGGCCGAGTCTCCGGCGAAGGCGTACAACCCGCTGTTCATCTACGGCAGTTCCGGGCTGGGCAAGACCCACCTGCTGCACGCCATCGGCCACTACGCCACCACGTTGGGCAACGCCCGCTCGGTCCGCTACGTCTCGACCGAGGAGTTCACGAACGACTTCATCAACTCGCTACGGGACGACAAGACCAGCGCCTTCCAGCGCCGCTACCGCGACGTCGACATCCTGCTGATCGACGACATCCAGTTCCTGGAGAACCGCGAGCGGACCCAGGAGGAGTTCTTCCACACCTTCAACACGCTGCACAACGCCAACAAGCAGATCGTGATCACCTCCGACCGCTCGCCGAAACAGCTGGCGACCCTGGAGGACCGGCTGCGGACCCGCTTCGAGTGGGGGCTGCTCGCCGACATCCAGCCACCGGACCTGGAGACCCGGATCGCGATTCTGCAGAAGAAGGCCGCGCAGGAGCGCCTCTACGCCCCGCCGGACGTGCTGGAGTTCATCGCCTCCCGGGTGTCGAACTCGATCCGCGAACTGGAGGGGGCGCTGATCCGGGTCACCGCGTTCGCCAGCCTGACCCGGTCGAACGTGGAGCTGTCGCTGGCCGAGGAGGTGCTGCGGGACTTCATCCCGGACGGCTCCGGGCCGGAGATCACCGCGGACCAGATCATGGTCTCCACCGCCGATTACTTCGGGGTGAGCCTGGAGGACCTGCGTGGCCAGTCCCGCTCCCGGGTCCTGGTCAACGCCCGTCAGGTGGCCATGTACCTGTGCCGGGAGCTGACGGAGCTATCGCTGCCCCGAATCGGCCAGGCATTCGGCGGACGCGACCACACCACGGTGATGCACGCCGACCGCAAGATCCGCCAGCAGATGGCAGAACGGCGTTCGCTCTACAACCAGATCGCCGAGCTGACCAACCGGATCAAGCAGAACAGCTGACGGGTACGCGCCACCGCCCGTGCACGGCGAGGGTCCGGCCGATCACGGTCGGACCCTTTTTCGCGCCCACTGGTTGACCCTCAACGAGGTATAGGCCACACCGTTGAAGGCGTGTCCACACCGCCTGCAATTCGTTGTCCACAGCTTGTTGTCCACCGGCGGTGGATGAACACGTCCCGTCAACACCCGGTTACCCACAGCCTGTGGAGAAACCCTGGGGACAACCCTGTGGACCCCTGTGGACGCCTGGGGACGACCAGAGGCGTTGTCCACCGACGGCCGCCCGCCTGTGGGGAAGCTGTTGAAGGTTCTGGGGACAACCGCCCACGAGCCGCCATCGACGATCCACAGGTCTGGGGAGAAAGTCGGTGGATTACCGGTGGACAACCGGTGGACGACGGTGGACAACCATGTGCACGAGGACCGCCTGTGGATCGAAGGCCGGGTTTTACCCCCGCTCATCCACAGCGAACCCACCTGTAGATAACCTGTCTGACCTGCCCATACTCGGGTTCTCCACAGTTTGCACAGGTGCGATGAAGACGATGAGTTATCTCTTCTGAAAGAACAAAAACCAATCATCACCGTTGGACTTCCTGTGGATCGGTCGACAGCAGCCGGGACAGACCCGTCAGCAGCGACACGATCCACGGGGTCGGGCACACAGCCGATACGCTCGCGCCCTAAGGTGCGAGGGGTACCCGCACGAAGGCGGGTCGGTGGGCAGCGTCCGGCATGAGAGAGTTGACGACGTCGACGTCGACGCGGAGGCATTGATGAAGTTCCGAGTGGAGCGCGACGCGCTCGCCGAGGCCGTGGCCTGGACCGCGAAGAGCCTGCCCAACCGGCCGTCCGTACCGGTGCTGGCCGGCGTGCTGCTGCGCGTCACCGACGGCAGCCTGCAGGTTTCCGGCTTCGACTACGAGGTCAGCAGCCAGGTCACCGTGGAGGTGCAGGGCGACGCCGACGGCGCCGCGCTGGTCTCCGGGCGGCTGCTCGCCGAGATCACCAAGGCGTTGCCCGCCAAGCCTGTCGACATCGCCGCCGTCGGGGCGCATCTCGAACTGGTCTGTGGCAGCGCCCGGTTCACCCTGCCCACCATGCCGGTGGAGGACTACCCGACCCTGCCCGAGATGCCGGCCAGCGCGGGCACTGTCGACGCGGCCGCGTTCGCCGCCGCGGTGGCACAGGTGGCGGTCGCCGCCAGCCGGGACGAGACGCTGCCGATGATGACCGGCGTACGCGTCGAACTCTCCGGCGGCAACCTGGCCATGCTCGCCACCGACCGGTACCGGCTGGCCCTGCGCGAGATGGAGTGGAACCCGGACGACCCCGAGATCAGCCTCAACGCGCTGGTCCCCGCCCGGACGCTCAACGACACCGCCAAGACCCTCGGACCCCTCGGCGGCCAGGTCGTTCTGGCCCTGTCCCAGGGGGCCGCCGGCGAAGGCATGATCGGTTTCTCCGGTGGCACCCGACGCACCACCAGCCGGCTGCTCGACGGCGCCAACTACCCGCCGGTCCGCTCGCTCTTCCCGGCCAGTCACAACGCCGAGGCCCGGGTACCGGTCAGCACCCTCATCGAGGTGGTCAAGCGGGTCGCCCTGGTCGCCGAGCGCGCCACCCCCGTGCTGCTCAGCTTCAGCGCCGACGGGCTGGTGGTGGAGGCCGGTGGCACCGAGGAGGCCCGCGCCAGCGAGGCCATGGAGGCCAACTTCACCGGCGAGCCGCTGACCATCGGGTTCAACCCGCAGTACCTCATCGACGGGTTGTCCAACCTCGGAACCCAGTTCGCCGTGCTGCACTTCGTCGACGCCTTCAAGCCTGCGGTGATTTCCCCCGCCGGCGAGGATGGCGAGCTCATCGGTGGGTACCGGTACCTCATCATGCCGATTCGCGTGTCCCGCTGACCCGGCAGAGCACGTACCGCACCCACGAAAGGTCACCAGAGATGCAGCTCGGCCTGGTAGGACTCGGCCGGATGGGCGGCAACATGCGCGAACGGTTGCGCACCGCCGGTCACGAGGTGGTCGGTCTGGACCACAACCTGGAGCGCAGCGACGTCGCCAGCATGGCTGAACTGGCCGAGAAGCTGGACGCGCCTCGGGCGGTGTGGGTGATGGTGCCCGCCGCCGTCACCGACGCCACCATCGACGAGGTGGCCGCCGTGCTCAGCGAAGGCGACCTCATCATCGACGGCGGCAACTCGCGGTTCAGCGAGGACGCCCCCCGGGCGGAGCGGCTGCACGAACGCGGCATCGGCTACGTCGACGTGGGTGTCTCCGGCGGGGTGTGGGGCCGGCAGAACGGCTACGGCCTGATGGTCGGTGGCGCCCAGGAACACGTCGACCGACTCATGCCGATCTTCGACGCGCTCAAGCCCGAAGGCGAGTACGGCTTCGTGCACGCCGGGCCGGTCGGCGCCGGCCACTACGCCAAGATGGTGCACAACGGCATCGAGTACGGCCTGATGCACGCCTACGCCGAGGGCTACGAGCTGATGGCCGCCTCCGAACTGGTGACGAACGTGCCCGGCGTGATCAAGTCCTGGCGCGAGGGCACCGTGGTCCGTTCCTGGCTGCTGGACCTGCTCGACCGGGCCCTCGACGAGGATCCCGAGTTGACCCAGCTCAGCGACTACACCGAGGACACCGGCGAGGGGCGCTGGACGGTGGACGAGGCGGTCCGCCTCGCCGTGCCGCTGAACGTCATCACCGCCTCGCTGTTCGCCCGGTTCTCCTCCCGGCAGGACGACTCCCCGGCACTCAAGGCCGTCTCCGCACTGCGACAGCAGTTCGGCGGACACGCCGTACGCAAGCCCTGACCGGCACCGCGGCCCCGTGTTCGTCCGCCGGCTCGAACTTGTCGACTTCCGCTCCTACGAGCGGATCGGCGTCGACCTCGAACCGGGCCCGAACGTCCTGATCGGCGCGAACGGCGTCGGCAAGACCAACCTGGTCGAAGCGCTGGGCTACGTCGCGACCCTCGACTCCCACCGGGTCGCCACCGACGCCCCGCTGGTGCGGATGGGCGCCACCGCCGCGGTGATCCGCTGCGCGGTGGTGCACGACGGCCGTGAACTCCTGGTCGAGCTGGAGATCGTCCCGGGCAAGGCCAACCGGGCGCGCCTCGGCCGCTCTCCGGCCCGCCGGGCCCGGGACGTGCTGGGTGCGCTGCGGCTGGTGCTCTTCGCCCCGGAGGATCTCGAACTGGTCCGGGGTGACCCGTCCGAACGCCGCCGCTACCTCGACGACCTGCTGGTGCTGCGCCAACCCCGCTACGCCGGGGTGCGCGCCGACTACGAGCGGGTGGTCAAGCAACGCAACGCGCTGCTGCGCACCGCCTACCTCGCCCGCAAAACCGGCGGATCGCGGGGCGGGGACCTGTCCACCCTCGCCGTCTGGGACACCCACCTGGCCCGGCACGGCGCCGAACTGCTCGCCGGACGGCTCGAACTGGTCGCCGCCCTGGCTCCGCACGTGACCAAGGCGTACGACGCGGTGGCCGCCGGCCGTGGCGCGGCGGGGATCGCGTACCGGCCCTCGGTGGACCTGGCCGAACCCACCACCGACCGCGAAGCCCTCGCGGCGGTGCTCACCACCGCGCTTGAGGAGTCCCGTTCCGCCGAGATCGAACGAGGCACCACCCTGGTCGGCCCGCACCGCGACGAACTCACCCTCACCCTCGGCCCTCTGCCGGCCAAGGGCTACGCCAGCCACGGCGAATCCTGGTCCTACGCGCTCGCCCTCCGGCTGGCCGGCTACGACCTGCTGCGCAACGACGGCATCGAACCGGTCCTGATCCTCGACGACGTCTTCGCCGAACTGGACGCCGGCCGACGGGAGCGGCTCGCCGAGCTGGTCGGCGGGGCCAGTCAACTCCTGGTGACCTGCGCGGTCCCCGACGATGTGCCAGCCGCCCTGCGCGGCACCCGGTACGAGGTGACGGAGGGGACGGTGCGTCGTGCCGACTGAACCACCACAGCCGGGCCCGGACAGCGCGCCCTCGGGACAGCCGCGTGGCACTCCTCAACGACGCGGTGCGCGTACCGCCGGGAAGGGTGGCACCGGAGACGGCGGCCGCACCGACCCACCCACCGACCCACCCACCGGCCGCCCGGCGGAGCCGGCAGCCGGACCGCCACCGGCCGGCGACGACGCGACGGTGACCGGCGACGGGGAGGGCGCCTCCGGCCCACAGCTGGCCCGCGCGGTGCTGGACGCGGCGAAGGCTCGGCGGGAGGCCGCCGGCCGTCCCCGCCGCCGCACCGCGACCGGGGGCGGCGACGGCGAGCGCCGGCTGCGCGGCTACTCCGGTCCCGGCCCGGATCCCCGCGACCCACAGCCGCTCGGCGCGGTGCTCAACCGGCTGGTGAAGGCCCGTGGTTGGCAACAGCCGGCCGCCGAGGCCACCGTCTTCGGTGCCTGGGAGCGGGTGGTCGGCTCGGAGGTCGCCCAGCACAGCCGCCCGGTCAAGCTGGAGAACGGGGAACTGACGGTCGAGGCCCGCTCCACTGCCTGGGCGACACAGCTACGCCTGCTCGCCGGGTCGCTGTTGCAGCAGATCGCCCGCGAGGTCGGCCACAACGTGGTCCGCAAACTGCACATCCACGGCCCGGCCGCTCCGTCCTGGTCACGCGGCCCACGCCGGGTACGCGGCCGGGGCCCCCGCGACACCTACGGCTGACCGGCCGAGGCGACCCCTGGTGCCGTCGCCGGCTACGTCTGGGCTGCCCGGCGAGGTGCCGCCGACTCGGCGTAGATGGCGAAGCCGTTGTCGGCGCAGCGCCGGTAGAAAGCGGCAAGCACGCTCAGCTCCGCGCAGGTGAAGGTCCACTGCGGGGCGGCGCCACTGTCGTCGAGCAGCGCGTCCAGTCGGCTGTCCAGCCAACGCAGCTGCTGCTCGGCCAGGCGACCGTCGGCCAGCAGCGACCGCAGCACCGTACCCACCGACTCGAAGGTGACCGCCTCACCGTGCGGACGGTGCGCGGCGACGAAGCGCTCGATGCCGCCCGCGATCCAACCGCACCCGTCCGGGTCGATCACCGGATCCTCGTCCTCGGCGGCGGCGTCTGTGGCGTAGAGCACACCATCGAGTCCGAGGATCAGATCCACCACTTCCGTGTACGCGGTGGCCCGGACCGAGCCTGTCTTCGCGATCAGCTCGGCGAGCGCGGCGGTCGGCGCCGAGATCCCCGGCACCTCGACGATATCGCCGAAATCGACGAACTCGGCCGGTGCGACCGGGTCGTAGAAGCGGCCGGTCCGCGGCCACTGAACCGCGACATTGTCCAGCCCCATCTGGTGTCACCTCTCAAGGCACGGGCGAGTGGATCGGGTCGATCGTCCGGTTCCAACGTTGAAAGATCAAGGCCGCTCCGGCAACCCGAGGGTCACGGATCGCCCGTCCCGGGTCGTACCGACCGGTACCGCCCACCTCTCACCGCCGGGCCCGGCAGCGCCGTCACGCGACAGATCCGTTGATCATGCCCTGGCGTGTAGGGGGAGTCGCGGACAGCGCGGTTCGGCCCGCTACGGAGATCTCAGCCGCTGCGAAGGGGTGCCGAGTGGTGGTTCTATCGCCCGCGCACAGTAAGATTGGCGTGAGACGAAGACCCGGTGCGGAGTGACGGGTCACGGGTCCGGTGCGGACCCGCGATCATCCGTCCGACTCGGGTCGAGCCGATCGCGATCCGCGGGCAACCGCGGCGGCCGGCGCGTTCGACCCGTACCCCGGAATTGTCCCCGGTGCCGGTCCGCGTGCCGACGTCGCGTCTGTCCGCCGAACCCGCGTTCGACGTGCCCTACGGGCGCGCCGGGCGCGAGAAAGTGGCCGAGGGTGGCAGCGCAGGACAATCAGCAGTACGGCGCCGAGTCGATCACCGTTCTCGAAGGGCTGGAGGCGGTCCGCAAGCGGCCCGGCATGTACATCGGGTCCACCGGCGAGCGCGGCCTGCACCACCTCGTGTGGGAGGTCGTCGACAACGCGGTGGACGAGGCGCTGGCCGGCCACTGCGACACCATCGACGTGGTGCTGCTCGCCGACGGCGGCGTCCGGGTCACCGACAACGGCCGGGGCTTCCCGGTCGACCTGCATCCCAAGCTCAAGAAGCCGGGCGTCGAGGTGGCGCTTACCGTCCTGCACGCGGGCGGCAAGTTCGACGGCAAGGCGTACGCGGTCTCCGGCGGCCTGCACGGCGTCGGCGTCAGCGTGGTGAACGCCCTCTCCACGAAGATGGCCGTGGAGATCCACAAGACCGGCTTCGTCTGGCGGCAGGAGTACCACCACTCCAAGCCGACCGAGCTACTCAAGGGCGAGACCACCGACCGGACCGGCTCGGCGGTCTCCTTCTGGCCCGACCCGGACGTCTTCGAGACCGTCGACTTCGACTTCCAGACGATCTACCGCCGGCTCCAGGAGATGGCGTTCCTCACCCGTGGCCTCACCATCCACCTGCTGGACGAGCGGGTCGCGGAGGGCGAGGAAGGCAAGCTCCGCGAGGTCACCTTCAAGTACGACGGCGGAATCGCCGACTTCGTCCGGCATCTCAACGCCTCGAAGAGCCCGATGCACAAGACGGTGATCGAGTTCGGTGCCGAGGAAGAGGGCATGTCGCTCGAGATCGCCATGCAGTGGAACGAGTCGTACGGCGAGTCGGTCTACACCTTCGCCAACAACATCAACACCCACGAGGGCGGCACCCACGAGGAGGGCTTCCGAGCCGCGCTGACGAGCGTCGTCAACCGCTACGGCACGGACAAGAAGCTGCTGAAGGGCGACGAGAAGCTCTCCGGTGAGGACATCCGCGAGGGCCTGGCCGCGATCATCTCGGTCAAGCTGACCAACCCGCAGTTCGAGGGTCAGACCAAGACCAAGCTGGGCAACACGCCGGTGAAGAGCTTCGTGCAGCGGGTCTGCAACGACCGACTTGTCGACTGGCTGGACCGCAACCCGGCCGAGGCGAAGATCATTATCACCAAGGCCTCCCAGGCGGCTCGTGCCCGGATCGCCGCTCAGCAGGCCCGCAAGCTGGCCCGGCGCAAGTCGCTGCTGGAATCCGGGTCGATGCCGGGCAAGCTGGCCGACTGCCAGTCCACCGACCCGCGCGAGTCCGAGGTGTTCATCGTCGAGGGCGACTCGGCGGGTGGCTCGGCCAAGCAGGGCCGCGACCCGCGTACCCAGGCGATCCTGCCGATCCGCGGCAAGATCCTCAACGTGGAGAAGGCCCGGATCGACCGGGTGCTGAAGAACAACGAGGTGCAGGCGCTGATCACCGCGCTGGGCACCGGCATCCACGACGACTTCGACATCGAGAAGCTGCGGTACCACAAGATCGTGCTGATGGCCGACGCCGACGTCGACGGCCAGCACATCCAGACGCTGCTGCTCACCCTGCTGTTCCGCTTCATGCGCCCGCTCGTGGAACTGGGCCACGTCTACCTGGCGGCCCCGCCGCTCTACAAGATCAAGTGGAACCGGAAGGGCGACGACGCGCAGTACGCGTACTCCGACCGGGAGCGCGACGGGCTGATCGCGCTGCGCCAGCAGAAGAAGGCGAACGCCAAGCCCGACGACATCCAGCGGTTCAAGGGTCTCGGCGAGATGAACTACCCGGAGTTGTGGGAGACCACGATGAACCCGGCCACCCGTACGTTGCGCCAGGTGACCCTGGACGACGCGGCAACCGCCGACGAGCTGTTCAGTGTGTTGATGGGTGAGGACGTGGAGGCGCGTCGCTCGTTCATCCAGCGCAACGCCAAGGACGTCAGGTTCCTCGACATCTGACGGACCTGGCAGCCGGGCCGGATCTCCACTGCCGGCCCGGCTGCCGGTCCACAGAGTTATCCACAACTTGGCCGGTATCCACAGCCGTTATCCACAGCACAAAAGCGACTCTCAGTCTGATAAGGGTTAACAGTGACCGATTCCCCCGAGTCCACACCTAACGAGCCCGAGGTCCCCGAGGCGCTGGCCGCCGTCGTCTCGCACGACCGGATCGAGCCCGTCGGGCTCGAGGTGGAGATGCAGCGCTCCTACCTCGACTACGCGATGAGCGTCATCGTCGGGCGGGCGCTGCCGGACGTCCGGGACGGGCTCAAGCCGGTCCACCGCAAGATCCTGTACGCCATGTTCGACTCCGGCTACCGCCCGGACCGCGGCTACGTGAAGTGCTCCCGGGTCGTCGGCGACGTGATGGGCCAGTTCCACCCGCACGGCGACTCGGCCATCTACGACGCTCTGGTCCGGATGGCCCAGCCCTGGTCGCTGCGCTACCCCCTGGTCGACGGCAACGGCAACTTCGGCTCGCCCGGTAATGATCCGGCCGCGGCGATGAGGTATTGTCTGATCGGAAATGTCCGTATTCGGACTCTCGACGGCAGTATGCGGATCGGCGATGTGGTGCCGGGCGCGGCGGCGAGCAGCGAGACCGACATCGACCTCAAGGTCCGCGACCGCAACGGCGACCCGGTCCACGCCTCGAAGTTCTTCCACTCCGGTGAGCACCCGACGCTGCGGCTGCGCACCCGCGAGGGGTACGAGCTGACCGGTACCCACAACCACCCGGTGCTCTGCCTGGTGGACGTGGCCGGCGTGCCGACCCTGCTCTGGAAGCTGCTCGCCGAGATCTCCCCCGGTGACCGGGTGGTGCTCCAGCGCAGCGTGCCGGACGAGATCGGCTACCCGATGCTGGAGCACGTCGAGGCCGCAGTCCTCGCCGGTGCCTTCGTCAGCGAGGGGTGGGTCTCCGAGAGCCGCGCTGGGTTCAACAACATCGATCGCGAGTTCTTTGTCCGGGTGCTCGCTGCCTACGACCTCGCGGTCGGCGGCCCCCGCTACATCAGCGAGCGGACGATCGCTTCCGGCAGCAGGCTGCACGAGTTGGACGTCCAGGACCTCACCGCGCTGCGGGCCAGCGTCCTCGGCGAGATGGTCGGTGCGCGTAGCGCTGGCAAGTTCGTGCCGGAGTTCGTCTGGCAGGGGCCGGCGGCCATCAAGCGGGCCTTCCTCCAGGCGATCTTCGAGGGCGACGGCTCGTCCTCGCTGCTGCCGCGGAACTCCATCCAGATCAGCTACTCCACCCGCAGCGAGCGACTGGCCCGCGAGGTCCAGCAGTTGCTGCTGGAGTTCGGCGTCGTCAGCAAGCAGTGCCGCTACGACAACGGCGAGATCAAGGTCGTCATCACCAACCGCCGCGACGCGCGGATCTTCGCCGCCCAGGTCGGCTTCCTCGGCCGTAAGCAGGCCAAGCTGGAGGCGGAGCTGGCTTCGGTGCCGGCGAGCAGCACCGCGCTCTCCAGCGATCACGTGCCGCTGGTCGGTGACTTCATCCGCGAACACGGCGCGAGCCGGTGGACCGAGCGCGACTGGCTGCGCCGGCACAACGTGGACCGGGTCGAGCGGTGGGAGCGGGACCGCGACGAGATCGCCGCCCGGATCACCAACACCGAGGTGCTCGACGTGGTCGAGCCGCTCGTCGACGGGCGTTTCTACTACGCCGAGGTGGCCGAGGTCGCGGACGCGGGTGTGCAGCCGGTCTACAGCATCCGGGTCGACACCGACGACCACTCGTTCGTCTCCGACGGATTCGTCAGCCACAACACCGAGTGCAAGCTCGACCCGCTGGCGATGGAGATGCTGCGGGACATCGACGAGGACACCGTCGATCTGCAGGACAACTACGACGGCCGGGCCAAGGAACCCACCATCCTGCCGTCGCGGATCCCGAACCTGCTGATCAACGGTTCCGAGGGCATCGCGGTCGGCATGGCCACCAAGATCCCGCCGCACAACCTGCGGGAGATCGGCGCGGCGGTGCAGTGGTGCCTGGAGCACCCGGAGGCCGACGAGGCCGACACCCTCGAAGCGCTGCTGGAGATCGTCAAGGGCCCGGACTTCCCCACCCACGGCCTGATCGTCGGCCAGTCCGCCATCCAGGACGCGTACCGCACGGGCCGTGGCTCGATCCGGATGCGCGCCGTGGTCGAGGTGGAGGAGGACAAGCGGGGTCGCCCGGCGCTCGTGGTCAGCGAGCTGCCGTACCAGGTGAACCCGGACAACCTGGCTGAGCGGATCGCGGAGCTGATCAAGGAGGGCAAGCTCGGCGGGATCGCCGACATCCGCGACGAGTCCTCCGGGCGTACCGGCATGCGGATCGTGCTGGTGCTCAAGCGCGACGCGGTCGCGAAGGTGGTGCTGAACAACCTCTACAAGCACACCCAGCTTCAGGAGACCTTCGGCGCGAACATGCTGGCGCTCGTCGACGGGGTGCCGCGCACGCTGAACCTGGCGCAGTTCATCCGCTACTACGTCGAGCACCAGATCGAGGTGATCCGGCGGCGGACGGCGTTCCGGCTGCGTAAGGCGGAGGAGCGGGCGCACATTCTGCGCGGTCTGGCCAAGGCGCTGGACGCGCTGGACGAGGTGATCGCCCTGATCCGGCGCTCGCCCACGGTGGAGGACGCCCGGCAGGGTCTGATCCGGCTGCTGGAGATCGACGAGATCCAGGCAACCGCGATCCTGGACATGCAGCTTCGCCGGCTCGCCGCGCTGGAGCGGCAGCGGATCCTGGACGACCTGGCGAAGCTGGAAGTGGAGATCGCCGACCTCAAGGACATCCTGGCCAAGCCGGAGCGGCAGCGTCGGATCGTCTCGGAGGAACTGGGGGAGATCGTCGCCAAGTGGGGCGACGAGCGACGCACCAAGATCATCCCGTTCGACGGCGAGGTCTCGATGGAGGACCTCATCGCGCGGGAGGACGTGGTCGTCACGATCACCCGGACCGGGTACGCCAAGCGGACCAAGGTTGATCTCTACCGTTCCCAGCGGCGGGGCGGCAAGGGCGTCAGTGGCGCCACGTTGCGGCAGGACGATATCGTCAGCCACTTCTTCGTCTGCTCGACGCACGACTGGATGCTGTTCTTCACGAACAAGGGACGGGTGTACCGGGCCAAGGCGTACGAGCTCCCGGAGGCCAGTAGGGTGGCCAAGGGTCAGCACGTGGCCAACCTGCTCGCCTTCCAACCGGACGAGCAGATCGCACAGATCATCGAGATCCCGAATTACCAGGTGGCTCCCTACCTGGTCCTGGCGACGAAGAACGGCCTGGTGAAGAAGACGCGGCTTGAGGAGTTCGACTCCAACCGATCCGGCGGCATCATCGCGATCAACCTGCGCGATGAGGACGAGCTGGTCGGTGCTGCGCTCGCCGGCCCCACCGACGACCTGCTGCTGGTCTCCAAGAACGCCCAGGCGATCCGGTTCAACGCCACGGACGAGGCACTGCGCCCGATGGGTCGGGCGACCTCCGGAGTGATCGGCATGCGCTTCAGTGAGGAAGATGAGCTGTTGGCCATGGAGGTCGTCCGCGAGGGTTTGGACGTTCTGGTGGCCACGAACGGCGGATACGCGAAACGTACTCCGATCGAGGAATACCCGGTGCAGGGCCGGGGAGGTAAGGGTGTGCTGACTGCGAAGATCACCGAACGACGCGGTGGTCTGGTCGGCGCTGTCGTGATCGACCCGGACGATGAGCTGTTCGCTATCACCAGCAACGGTGGCGTCATCCGGACTCCGGTGAAGCCTGTACGCCGTACGCGTGACCGGAACACAATGGGGGTCAAGCTGATGGACCTTCCGGACGGCGTGACTATCGTGGCGATTGCTCGCAATGCCGACGAGCCTGACGAACAGGACTAGTTGAATGACGGAGACACAGGCGAAGTCGGGGAACGCGGGGACCTCGGCCAACCCGGTCGACGAGGAAGCCGCGAAGAGCGGCACGCCAACGACCGGCCGCGCGGCCGTGGGTCGGGCCACCGTCCCCGCCGATGCGCCTGCCCCGAAATTCACCCGGGCTCCCGGTATGGCCCCACCACCCGACAAGGCGACAGACGAGCCGGAGGGTGACGCCGCCGAGGAGAAGGTGACCGAAGGCGGCAGCACCACGGACGTCACCACGACCTCCGTCGGCAAGCCGTCGCCTCCCCAGTCGACGGCTGCACCTGCGGGCAAGCCTTCCCCGGGTACCACCGGGGTCCTTCCGGCGGCCAGCACCGGCACGACCGGCACCCAGCCCCGGGTGACCGGGGCCGGTCCGAAGCCGGACGCCACCCGGCCGCTCGGGTTCGGTCGTCCGGCCAACGGTGGTGGGCTGCCTCCGGGGGTCAGCACGGCGGTGGGTGCCGCGCGGGTCGGTGAGGCGGTACGCGCCGCGCGTACCTCGGTCAGCTCGGCCGCCTCGCGCGGACCGCGCCGGGCCCGGCTGAACCTGAAGCGGATCGACCCGTGGTCGGTGATGAAGTTCGCCTTCGCGGTGTCGGTGGTGCTGTTCATCGTCATCGTCGTGGCGACTTCGGTGCTGTACCTGGCGTTGGACGCGATGGGCGTGTTCACCAGCGTGAACGACAGCCTCGCTGACCTGGTCAACGCGGGTGGTGGACAGAGCACCGAGGGCTTCCAGATCACGGCCCGCGGTGTGATCTTCAGTTCGGCGTTGATCGGCCTGGTCAACGTCGTGCTGTTCACCGCACTCGCCACCCTCGGGGCGTTCGTCTACAACGTCTGCGCCGACCTGGTGGGCGGCATCGAACTGACCCTCGCCGAGCGGGACTGACAAGATCTCCGACGCCGGCCCGCGCCAGCCTTTCCGGTGGTGCGGGCCGGCGTTTCCGTACCCGTGGTACCGGCGGTGCCTGAGCGGGGATGCCGCATACCGGCGGCTCGGTTCGCGCGGGATGCCGCGAGCGGGCCTCTTCGGCGGCTGGGTTCGCACGAGATGCCGCACCCGGGGTGAGGGGGCCGTCGGGGGTGGTGGCGGGCGCGTTAACCCGGTGTACCCGCCCCCGGTACTCGGGTAGGTTCAGGGGGCGACGCGGGGTGACTGGCGGGCCTGGCCCCGATTTGGGGGGCGCTGGGCGGATGGGTTAACCTTGCTCGTCGCTACGCGGGGCTATAGCTCAGTCGGTTAGAGCGCAGAGCTGATAACTCTGAGGTCGCTGGTTCGATTCCAGCTAGCCCCACCGCACATGGTCCGACGGCACGTCGAGCGTAAGGGGCAGCCCCGATGTTCAAGAAGCTGTTGATCCTGGTCGGTGTCGTCGGCGTGGCCGCGGTGGTGGCCAAGAAGGTCAAGGAAGCCAACGACGAGCGCGCTCTCTGGCACGAGGCGACCACCTCGCCGGACCTGCGCTGACAGCGTTCGCTCCGACCGGTGGCGGTAGCGCCGCGACGGGGCCCTAGCTCAACTGGCAGAGCACTGCCTTTGCAAGGCAGGGGTTAGGGGTTCGAGTCCCCTGGGCTCCACCAGCACTTTCCTTGGACGATCTTCGTCCGAGTACAGCCGTCCGTACCGCCAAGCCAACTGACGAAGGCGGTCCGAGATCGGCGGCGGGCGGCACGTCGAGCAGGTCAGCGGCACTTGGTGGTCGCGCCCGTGACGGCGGCGGTTCGGAGAACGGTTCGCCGAGTCAACCGGCAATTCATGATCTTACCTTCCGCGTCATCGAAGCAGAATGACGCAGAACGGCACCAGGGACGCAGCCATGCAGGCAGGCCAGTAGCGGGATCCCGAGACGGCCACCCGGCTGCGTGCCCACACGTTTACCAGGCCCCAGATCGAGGCGAAGCCGCCGAACGTCACGGCGGCCAAGAGCCACCAGATCAGCATCCCATCGTTCTCGGTCGGTTCCGGCCGCGTCCATCCGAGGGCGGCCAGGGGCCCGTTGGACAGCGCGTACCAGATCAGGAACAACGGCACGACGGCCAGGACCCCCAGGAGAAGATTCACACTGACCGCTACAAGGAGTCTTCGCATGTGCCCGACTTTCGTCATCGATGCCCGCTACGCGCCACGGGAGAGCCTGTTGTAATTCTCGAAGACGTTGTAGAGCCGGTCAGCTCGCGTCCGTACCGCAGCCGCGGCACGATTCCAGGAATTGAACCGTCTGCACTGCCGGATTCTGGCATTTGGCGCCGGTCCTCGGGCACCGCGCCGCCGGGGGAGCGTGGTCCGGCCGACCAGCGGCAGGTTAGCGTCGGAGCGTGAGCATCGGAACTCCCCGCGTCCTGCCTGCCGACGGTGACCTCGGCGAGGCGGCCGCCGTGCTGCGTACGGGTGGGTTGGTGGCCTTTCCGACGGAGACCGTCTACGGGCTTGGCGCGAACGCGTTGGACGCGCGGGCGGCGGCCCGGATCTTCGAGGCCAAGCAACGGCCCAGCTTCGATCCGCTGATCACCCATCTCGCCGACGCGGCGGACCTGGAACCGCTTGTGGGTCCGGTGTCGCCGGCCGTGGCGGCGCTGGCGGCCCGGTTCTGGCCGGGGCCGCTGACCCTCATCGTGGACCGACCCGACGAGATCCCGCCGATTGTCACCTCCGGGCTGGACAGCATGGCGGTGCGGGTGCCGGACCACGAGCACGCTCGGCGGTTGATCGCCGCTGCCGGTGTTCCGGTGGCGGCGCCGAGCGCGAACCGGTTCGGTCAGCTCAGTCCCACCCGTGCCGAGCACGTGGTGCGCGGGCTGGGTGCGGCAGTGGACGTGGTGCTCGACGGTGGGCCGAGCCGGTGTGGGATCGAGTCGACGATCGTGGACGCCCGGGGCGACCATCCGGTGGTGTTGCGACTCGGTGCGTTGCCGGTCGAGGAACTGGAGAAGGTGACCGGCCCGGCGACGGTGCGGCCGGGTAGCTCGGGGCAGCCGGTCGCGCCGGGCGCGTTGGCCGCGCACTACGCGCCGCGTACGCCGCTGCGGTTGGTGTCCGGTGCGGAGCTGGCGGGTGCCGGCGGTGCGGATCGTGGGTATCTGGCGTTCCGGGACCGGCCGGCGGGAGGCTGGGCGGCGGTGGAGGTGCTCTCCGCTTCCGGTGATCTGACCGAGGCGGCGGCCCGCCTCTTCGACGCGCTGCATCGACTGGACGCCGTCGGGGTGGCCGAGATCGTCGCGGAGCCGGTACCGGACACGGGTGTGGGCCGGGCCGTGAACGACCGGCTGCGCCGCGCCGCCGCCACCTGGGATCCCGCCGCCTGATGCCGGACGGGCCGCTGCGGCGGTGCCGATGACGGCGCCGGCCGATCAGGTGCGGGGGACGCCTCTGCAACGGGTCGCCGGCGTGGGTCAGGTACGGCGGCCGGCTGGGCGGGGTGTGACATACCGGTGCCGCGAGTAACAGCCCGGGCAACGGTTAGCCATGGTGTGCAGGGTCGCGTGGTCGGTCTGGGCTTGGGCCGGCCGAGCCCGCGCCGGCCCGCTCGTCGTCGGCCCGGCCACGTCCGGCCTGCTCACCGCCGGCCTGCTCCCCGCCGGTGTGTTCGCCTTCGACCGGTTCGCCGGCGGCCTGCGGGAGCCGCGCGACGATCCGGGTGAGGGCGCCGTTGGCGAGGGTGGCCCCGAGTGCGGATCCGGTGGCGACGGTCCAGCCGACAGGTCCCAGTGGGGTGCAGCCGAAGAACTGACTCAGCCCGGGGGTCTGCACCACCGCGGCGAGCACGCCGAAGGACGCGGCGGTGGAGGCGAGCACGGTCGGGCTGGTGCCGCCGGCCAGCACGGTCTGGCCGAGTTGCGTACCGACCAGGGAGACGAGCGCGACGGTGCCGGCGCGTCGCCGGGTGCCGGTGTAGCGGGCCAGCGTCCAGCCGGTGGTCGCACCGAGGGTGGTGGCGGCGGCGCGCAGGCCGATCTCCTTGGTCATGGTCTGGCCGAGGGAGCTGTCCGGGCCCTCGCGGAGCAGTCCGTCGGCGTGGTCGCCGCCGGGTGGCCGTACGGCGATGGCCAGCGCGGGTGCCAGGTCGGTGAGCAGGTTGACCAGCAGCAGTTGGCGTCCGTTGAGCGCGGCCCGGCCGGTGGCGGCGGCGGTCAGCACGCTGAACGCGATCTCACCGAGGTTGCCGCCGACGAGGATGCTGAGCGCGTGGCGTACCGAGGACCACATCGCTCGGCCTTCGACGAGGGTGGCGATTATGGTTTCCAGCCGGTCGTCGGTGACCACCAGGTCGGCTGCGGCGCGGGCCGCCGGGGTGCCCCGTTGGCCGAGGGCGATGCCGACGTCGGCCAGCCGGATGGCGGGTGCGTCGTTGGCGCCGTCGCCGGTCATCGCCACGGTACGCCCGCACTTCTGCAGCGCCTGGATGATGCGGACCTTGTGCGCGGGAGTGCAGCGGGCCACCACGTCGGTGCCGGCCAGCCGCTCGGCGAGGGCGGTGTCGTCGAGTTGGTCGAGTTCGGTGGCGGTGACCACCCGTTGTGCGTCTCCGTCGCTGATGGTGGCGGCGATCGCTTCGGCGGTTGCCGGGTGGTCCCCGGTGATCATGATGGTGTGCACGCCTGCCTGACGGATCCGGCGGACGGCTGGCGCGGCGCTGGCGCGTACCCCGTCGGCGATCGCCAGGAAGCCGGTGAAGACCAGACCGCGTACGCCCTCGTCGGTGATGTCCGGGTCGGCGACTGTGCATTCGGCGACGGCGAGGATCCGGTGGCCGGCGCCGGCCCGTTCGCCGAGCAGCCGGTGCAGTTCGGCCCGCCCCGCGTCGTCGAGCGGCTCGTCGCGTCCGGCGACGCGGTTCGCGGCGCAGCGGGGCAGTACCGCCTCCGGTGCGCCCTTGACACTCAGCAGCAACCCACCGTCGGTCTCGCCGACGGTGGCGTGGTACCCGCGCGACGGTTCGAACGGCAGACCACCGGCGGCCCGCCAACCGGGCGCCCCGTCCTGTTCGGTGACACCGGCGGCGCGGGCGCCCCGCAGCACCGCCCGGTCGGTCTGCATGGAAAGTTCCTCGGGGTCGTCGGCCGCCGGGGTGGCGCGCAACGCCGCCGCCAGGGTGCGTCGCAGCCGGCCGTCGAGTTGCTCAAGCGGGGCGTACGAGTCGGCGTCGCCCACTCCGGTCAGCATCAGATGGCCCTCGGTGAGGGTGCCGGTCTTGTCGAAGCAGAGCACGTCGACGCGGCCCAGAGCCTCGATGGTGCGCGGGTTGCGGACCAGTGCGCCGTGTTCGGCGAGCCGCCGGGCGGCAGCCAGCTGGGCGGCACTGACCAGGAACGGCAGTCCCTCGGGCACCGAGGCGACGGCCAGGTTCGCGGCGGTCGCGGCCGTCTGGGCCAGGGGTACGCCACGCAGCAGCCCGGCGCCGGCCACCGCGACCGCCGACCCGACGGCCAGCGGGATCGCGGTGCGGGTCAGTTTGCCCAGGCGGGCTTCGACTCCGCTGACCGGTGGTGCCTGCCCGGCCAGGGCGAGACTGCGGCCGGCCTCGGTGTCGGTGCCGGTGGCCACGACCACGGCGTCGCCACGGCCGGCGGCGATGCTTGTCCCCTCGTAGACCATGGAGGAGCGTTCGGCCACGGCGGCGGCGACCACCGGCTGGTCGGTCTTGGTGACCGGCAGCGACTCACCGGTGAGGGAGGACTCGTCGGCCTCCAGTCCGACGGATTTCAACACCCGGCAGTCGGCCGGTACGGCGTCGCCGGATTCGAGCACGATCACGTCGCCGGGGACGAGGTCGTCGGCGGGTACCACCCGTTCGACCCCGTCGCGGCGGACCCGGGCGGTCACCGCCGAGCGGGACAGCAACTCTGCGAGCGACTTCTCGGTGTTGCGCTGGTGTACCGCTCCGACCAGCGCGGACGCTCCGACGACCCCGCCGACCAGGGCGGCGTCGACGAGCGAGCCGAAGCTGGCGGAGAGCACCGCCCCGGCGGCGAGCACCGGGGTGAGCGGGTTGGCGAGTTCGTCGACGAAGGCGCGGAGCAGGCCGCCCGGGCCAGCCGTCTCACCTGGGCGGTTGGCCTGTCGTCGCTGGGCTTCGGCCTCGGTCAACCCGTCGTGGTCCGTGCCGAGCTGGTCGATGACAGTGGTCACCGGCATCAGGTGCCAGGCGGTGATCGCGGGTGTGGGTGCGGTGGTCCCTTCGGTGAGCCGACCGGCCCGCCACACGCCGTGGGCGAAGGCCAGCGCGGCGGCACCGTTCACCGAGGCGAGCGTACGGCCGGGCAGCAGGGCCGGGTCGGCGGTGAAGGCACCGAGTGCGCCGAGGCCGGTGCCGGCGAGTCCGATGCGCAGGTTCTGCGCGGTCATCCGTCGGGCCACCCCGGCCGCTTCGATGATCAGGGCGACGACCCGCAGGTCGGTGCCGACCAGCAGGTGTGCCCCCCATGGTGGGGGGTCGTCCGGGTCGGCGAGGCCCAGTCCGCAGTCCGCCGCGGCGAGCGCGGACCGGTCGCCGGAGACGAGCATCACCACCGCGCCCTCACGTTGCAGGGTACGTACCGACTCGGTGAGGTGGTCGTCGCCGGGTACCAGCGCGTCGGCGGTGGCGTGCCGTTCCGGGTCGCCGCCGGCCACGACGAGTCGTAGGCCGGCCTGCCGGGCGACGGTCGGCAGGGCTTCGACGCCGGGTGCCGGCTCCGGTTCGACCCGCAGCACGGCGGAGAGGGCGTCGGCCTGGGCCAGGCCGAGCAGGGTGCCGCCGCGTTCGCGTAGCCGCCGGCTGTCGTCGGTGTCGCCGGGGTCCCGCGCGTCGAGGCGGTCCAGCGGGCCGAGCCGCCAGCCGTCGAGGTGACGTACGTCGTTCGGCGCGGTCGGTTCGAAGAGGGTGAACGCCTGGGCGGCCACCTGGGAGGTGTCGACGCCGGGCAGCGGGGCCAGGTCGGCCAGGACACCCCGGTCGGAGCCGAGGACCCGGGCGTCCAGCACCAGCGTGTCGATGCGGTCGAGTTCGCGGAGCACGCTGCGGTCCATCGCGATGACGCCGCGTCGGGCGAGAATTCGGCCGAGCTGGGCCGCGTACCCCTCTCGTCCGCTGCCCGGTGCCTTGGGTAGCGCGGACAGGCCGAGGGCGGCGGCCCGTTTCGGGCCGACCACTGGCGTCGCGGCGGCGAAGGCGGCCGCGCCGCCGGTGAGCATCCGGTTGATGTACCGCTCGACGGAGCCGTCGGGTTTCGGGCAGGGTCGTTCGTTCGCGGGTGTCCGGGCGACGGCGCGATCGGGTTCGCCGGTGAGCCGGGGTTCGGCCTTCTCCCAGGCTCGCAACTGGGCCAGCCCTTCTCCCCACTGGACGATCCGCTGTGCGCCGTCGAGCACTATCCCCGTCCATCCGCCGGTGAGGCCCTGCACCACCGCCTCGGCGAGCGGGAAGAGCAGGTCGGCGCGGGGGTCGCGGCGTAGTCCGAGACCGGCGAGGGCGTGCAGCTTCGGGTGCAGGTCGATGGCGCTGAGCAGTCCGGAGACCTCACCGGGGACCGGCGTGACGGGCAGGATCCGGGTGGCCGCGGAGATGGTCAGGCCGAGCGCGTCGGAGGCGAGGGCGCCGAGGGTACGTGGGGTGCGTGGTCCTTCCTCGGGTGGGTGCGGCGGCGGGATCTCCGGATCGGGTTCGTGCGGGCAGGTGCGTTCCACCCGGGCGATGGTGGCGACCAGTTCGCGTACCTTGGGTCCCGGTGTGTCGACGGCGACGACCACCCGTCCGGAGGGCGCGTTGACCCGCGCCCAGTTCACTCCCGGCATCCTTTCCAAGGCCGTCTCGACCTGGCGGGCGAGGGTGTCGCCGCCGTCCTGGCAGACGCCGTGGACCTCGATGTGGTGCCGGCCGGGGCGGGACCACACCCGCCGGCTGGTCAGCCCGGCCGCGCGGGCGAGCCGGGTGGCGGCGGCACCGACGCTGCGGGAGGCGGCGCCCACAACCGGAGGTACTCCGACGGCGCCAAACCGCATTTCGCCTCCTACCGTTCGTGCCCGGCGGCCTGGCTTCCCGGCCGGACGTCCCTTATGCCCGTCGGAGCTGGGGAAAGTTTCCTGCTCGGGCGGGCATGGACGGCGGCGGTGGAGGAATCCGGGGTGGGCGTCATCGGTACGGGGGGAGGCGAGATGAGTGCGCTGACACGACAGCTCAGTGGAACCCGGGAGTCGTTGCAGATGTTCACCCGCCGGGTGAATGTGCCCTGGCTGGGGGAGGTGGCCGTGCCGCCGCCGGACAAGCTCACGTACTACGCCGGCATCGGGGTACTGACCGCGCTCCAGGTGATCGAGTGGCCCTTGGCGCTGGTGATCACGGCCGGGCACCTGCTGGCCGACCAGCACCTGTCCGGGCTGGCAAAAGGACTAGGTGAGGCACTGGAATCCGCCTGAGGGTAAGCGGCGTCACCCTTGACTTGAAGATGGGTTGAGGTCCGAGGCTTGCCCCATGCTGATCGCCCCGTCTCCGGTACGCGCCGAGTCGCTCTTCTCCCCTCGGCTGCGGGCGATGACGGTGGGCAGCGTGGCGCTCGTCTCGTTGCTGGCCTTCGAGGCGCTGGCGGTGGGTACCGCCATGCCCACGGTCGCCCGGGCACTTGACGGTCTGGCGTTGTACGGGATCGCTTTCGGTGGCCCGTTCGCGGCCGGCGTGGTGGCGATGGTGCTCTCCGGCATCTGGTGTGACGCCCGGGGCCCACGTGCGCCGATGTGGTCCGGTCTCGTCGGGTTCGTCGCGGGGCTGCTGCTGGCCGGTGCCGCCACCGCCATGTCGACGCTCGTGGTCGGTCGGATCGTGCAGGGCTTCGGCTCGGGGCTGCTGTCGGTGGCGCTGTACGTGATCGTCGGCCAGGCGTACCCGGAGCGGCTGCATCGCCGGATCTTCGCCGCGTTCGCTGCGGCGTGGGTGGTCCCGTCGCTGGTCGGGCCGGTGGTGGCGGGGTTGGTCGTGGAGCACGTCGGCTGGCGGTGGGTCTTCCTGGCGGTGCCGGTGGTGGCGGTGCCGGCGGTCCTGTTGATCCATCCGGGCTTGCGGTCGATCGGCGCGACCAACCCGACGCGCCGCTCCGTCGGGGCGCTGGCGCGGATCGGTTGGGCCGGTGGGGCGGGGGTGAGCGCCGCACTGCTGCACATCGGGGGTCAGCAGCGCGGCGCCGCCGCCGTGACCCTGGTCGGGTTGGCCCTGGTCGGCCTGCTGATCAGCGTTCCGCGACTGCTGCCGGCCGGGTTCCTGCGGGCTGGTCGCGGCCTGCCCACCGTGGTCGGGCTGCGCGGGTTGGCCTCGGCCGCGTTCGTGGGTGCCGAGGTGGTGATCCCGTTGATGCTGTCCCGTGAGCGGGGGTTCTCGCCGACGGCGGCGGGGCTGGTGTTGACCACCGGCGCGCTCTCCTGGTCGCTCGGCTCCTGGTTGCAGGGGCGGATCCGGGCACCCCGGTCCCGGGGCACCCTGCCGAGGGCCGGCCTCACCTGCATCACGGTCGGTACCGCTGTGGTGGGTGGCTGGGTGGTCCCGGCGGTGCCGGTGTGGGTGGGGATTCTCGGCTGGGCGGTCGCCGGCCTCGGCATGGGCCTGCTGTATCCGTCGCTGTCGGCGCTCACCCTGGAGCTGTCGGCTCCAGGCGAACAGGGGCGCAACAGCTCGTCCCTGCAACTGTGCGACTCGCTCGCGGCGGCGACGGTGCTGGCACTCACCGGGGCGGTACTCGCCGCCGGGGTGGCACCCGGGCGGTTCGACTACGGGGTGACCCTCGCCGTGGCGGCTGGGCTGGCGCTGGTCGGGGCCCTGCTCGCCGGTCGGGTCGTGCCCGTGCCGCGTTCGGCGCCGGCCTGACCGGGCCGGCCGCCTCCTGATCCGGGTCGGGTGGCGGGGGATTGCCGAAGTGGCCGTGCGTGGTCGGGGCAGCCGGCAGGATGAGCTGGCGATGACCTTCCTGACGCTGTTGCCGCTGGCCGTGGTGATGGTCGCCGGAACCCAACTGGTGGCGGCGGTCTTCTTCGCCTCGTCCGACCGGCCACGGGCCGCCTCGCTGGGCTACCTGGCGGGCGCGGCGCTTGTCGTGTTCGGTGGTACGACCCTGGCCTGGCTGGCGGTCCACCTGTTCAAGATCAATTTCACGGGTCCGGGTCGGGGCACCGTCGAACGGTGGCTCGACTGGTTCGTCCTGGCGCTGCTCGCGGTGCTGGCGGTGGTCGTGTTCCTGCGCCGGCACTCGGGACCGCCGCGTTGGATGGGCCAACTCCAACACGCCAGCCCCGGGTACGCGCTGAAGGTGGGCCTGCTGCTGTTTCTGGCCATGCCCTCCGACGACCTGACCATGGCCACCGTCGGGGCCAGCGCCGCACGCCACGACCTGCCGTGGTGGCATCTGCTGCCCTTCACGCTGCTCACCCTGGCCCTGCTCGCCCTTCCGTTGCTGGCCCTGCTGCTGCTCGGCCGCCGGGCGGCGGCGGTGCTACCGCGGATCCGGGACTGGGCGAACAGCAACTCCTGGCTGGTCAGTGAGGCGGTCATCGGGCTCTTCGTGGTGATCACCGTGCTCGACCTGGTCAAGTGAGCCCGCTCACAGCTGGTCACGCGGGGGACGGTCCGATCCGTCGAGCGGGCGACGAGGGAGGTTGACATGCGCGTACTTGTCACCGGAGCGGGCGGCACGCTGGGCCGGGAAGTGCTGCCCAGGCTGGTCGACGCGGGGTTCGAGGTGCGGGCCACCAGCCGCCGGCCGCGTACCGGATCGGGGGTCCGGTGGGTGGTGGCGGACCTGGCCACCGGCGAAGGGCTCGCCTCGGCGGTGGCCGGCGTGGACGCGGTGCTGCACCTGGCGTCCTCGCCGACCCGGCGAACCCACCAGATCGACGTGCTCGGCACCCGTCGCCTGGTCAACGCCGCGGCTGACGCCGGGGTGCAGCACCTGGTGTACGTCTCGATCGTCGGCGTGGACCGAGTGCCCTACTCCTACTACCGGCACAAACTCGCCGCCGAGCAGGTCATCGCCAACGGGGAAGTGCCGTGGACGGTGCTGCGGGCCACCCAGTTCTTCCCGTTCATCGACCATCTGCTGCAGATGTCCAGCAGGTTCGGTCCGGTGATCGGTGACCGGGCGGTGCTGGCCCAGCCGGTCGACCCGGGCGAGGTGGCCGACAAGCTGATCGAGCTGCTCCAGGCCGGGGCACGCGGCGGCATCGTGGAGTACGGCGGCCCCGAGACGCAGCGCTTCGACGAGGCGGTACGGGCCTGGCGGCAGGCGCGCGGCTCCCGCCGTCCACTGCTCCCGATCCGGTTCCCCGGTCGACTCGGCCGGGAACTGCGATCCGGTGGCCTGGTCACCGACGCCCGACCGGCGGGCCGGCGGACCTGGGCCGACTACCTGTCGGACACGTACGGGCGAACGCCGGTCCGATGACACCTGCTCGGGTTCACGTTCGCCCTACCGTCGAGCCATGCTCACGTTCGTCGTCACCAGCCTTCTGTACGTCTGCGGGTTCGTCTTCCTCTACGGGGTGATCCGGCTCGCGGTGCGGCACGCCCTGGAGGACATCGAGGTGCGCCGCGTCCAGGCCGCCCGGGCGGAGGAGATGGCCGCCTCCCGCGACCGGGCGATGCTGGAGCGGCACGGCTTCCTGACAAACGGAGGCTGACGGTCGGTCACGAGCGTCAGCCGGTCCTGATGCCGGTCCCTGCCCGCGTCGCCGACGCCGGATGCGACGATCACAGGCGTGATGGGAACGCTGAAGACCGAGCCCGCTCGCACCCGTACCGACCTGTTGGCTCCGCCGGTCGCCGCCGCGCTAGCCCAGTGGCCGGCCGACTCCCCGGTGGACGTCGACACGGTGCTTGTCGCGCCGATCGACGCCGACCTCGCCGACACCGCGGCGTTCTGCGCCGCGTACGACGTCGGGTTGGACGAGTCGGCCAACTGTGTGGTCGTGGCCGGTAAGCGCGAGGGGGTGACCCGGTACGCGGCCTGCCTGGTGCTGGCCACCACCCGGGCCGACGTGAACGGGGTGGCCCGCCGGGCGCTTGACGTACGCAAGGCGAGTTTCGCGCCGATGGCCGACGCGGTCGAGTTGACAGGCATGGAGTACGGCGGGATCACACCGATCGGGCTGCCGTTGCAGTGGCCGATCCTGGTCGACGCGCGGGTGGTGGCCATGCCGTACGTGGTGATCGGGTCGGGCGTACGGCACAGCAAGATCGCGCTGCCGGGCGCGGCGGTTGCCGCACTGCCCGGCGCGCGGGTGGTGGAAGACCTGGCCCGGCCGGCCTGACCGTCGACCGTGATCGATGTCGTTGCACGTGAAACATCAACGACGTCGATGGCCGGGCGTCAGTGTGCGGCGGCCTCGCGCTGCTCGACCTCGGTGAGGGCGGCGAGCAGGGTGGCCGGTTCCTGCGCCCCGGTCACCGCGTACCTGCCGGCGAGTACGAAGGTGGGCACGCTCGTCACCCCGAGCTGTCGGGCGGCGGCCAGCTCGGCCGTCAGCTCCGCCACCCCTTCGTCGGAGTCGAGGAAGCGGCGGGCGTCGTCGCCGTCCAGCCCGACAGCGGCGGCCACCCCGGCCAGCGCCTCCCGGGAGCCGATGTCGACGCCGTCGGTGAAGTGCGCCCGGTGCAGGGCCTCGACCAGCTCACCATCGCGGTCCTGGCGGCCGGCCCAGTTGGTCAGCCGGTGCGCGTCGAAGGTGTTGGCGGCGATCGCCCGGTCGTAACGCAGGTCCAGACCGACGCTCGCGCCCACCTCGACGACCCGGGCGACCATCTGCCGGGCCTGCTCCTGGCCACCGAACTTCTCGGCCAGCACGTCGAGCGTCGGGCGCGGCGACGGAACGGGTGACGGGTCCAGCTGGAAGGGCCGGTGCCGGACGATCACCTTGCCGTCGTAGGACGCGAGCGCCTGCGCGAATCGCCTGCGGCCGATCCAGCACCAGGGGCAGACCACGTCGGCGTAGATGTCGATCTCCATGACCGGAGACAACCCGCTGACCGGCAGGTCTGTTCCCGACTGCCGCCCAGGTCACCCCGTCTGCTCGCGGACCTGCCGCTTGAGTCGGGCGAGGATGGCGGTGCCGCCACGCACCCGCAGTGGGCTGATCGCCTGGGCCAGGCCCATCCGTTGGTACAGGTCGTCCGGGACGGCGAGGACCTGCTCCGGAGTGGCGCCGGCCAACCCTTCGGCGAGGATGCCGGCGAACGCCCGGGTGGTGGGTGCCTCCGGCGGGCAGTCGAACAGCGTCTCGACGGTGCCCTCGGACGTCACCTCGGCACGCAGGAAGAACGGGGTCTGACACTCCACGACCTGTTCCATGCCCTCGTGGCCGGGGTGCCCGGCGGGCAGCGGCGGCACGGCGTCGGAGTACTCCAGCAGCATCTCCAGCACCACGTCACGCGGCGCGGCGGCGAACTCGTCGACGATCTCGGCCAGCTTGCTCGGCATCTCGGGCATTCCGCCAGGCTACCGGCGTCGTACGGGTCGCCTTCGGCCCCCGCTCACCAGCGGTCGCCCCGTCCTCACACCGTCGGCGACTGTTCGCTGATCTCGCTGAGCGCCGACGTGGGGTCGAGCTGCATGGCGAGGTCGCCGAGGGAGACGATGCCGACCAGCTTGCGCTCGTTGTCGCAGACGAGGATGCGGCGGATGCCGCGCTCACGCATCAGCGACGCGGCCTCACCCGCGGTGCAGAACTGCTCGATCATCACGACCTCCCGGGTGACGATCGAACCGATGGTGGTGGCGGTGGCGGTGGCGTTCTCCGCCACCGCACGCACCACGATGTCGCGGTCGGTGAGGATGCCGGCCAGGTTCGCGCCGTCGGTGACGACGACATCGCCGATGTCGGCCTCCTTCATCACCTTGGCCGCTTCGTCGAGGGTGGTCTCCGCAGGCAGGTAGATCACCTGCCTGGTCATCACGTCAGCGACCCGGTAGCCGGTCATGAGAGCCCCTCCAGAGAAACGTCGAGCCGATCAGACTGCGGTACCCCGTCACCTGACGGCTACACCACGTTCCTGCCTACCCGAGCGACAGTTTCTCCACCAGGTCCGCCACCGGCAGATCGGTGCGCTGCCCGGTCGCCCGGTCGCGCAGCTCGACGTACCCGTCGGTCAGGCGGCGTCCCACCACGACGGTGCGCGGGATGCCGATCAGCTCGGCGTCGGTGAACTTGACCCCCGCGGAGACGTTGGTCCGGTCGTCCACAAGCACCCGCAGTCCCGCGTCGGCGAGCCGGGCACCGAGGTCGAGTGCCGCGTCGAGCTGCGGACCCTTGCCGGCGGCCACCAGGTGTACGTCGCACGGCGCGACCGACGACGGCCACACGAGTCCCCGATCGTCGTGGTGCTGCTCGGCGATCGCCGCCACCGCTCGGGACACCCCGATCCCGTAGCAGCCCATGGTGGGCCGGACCGGCTTGCCCTGTAGACCGAGAACGTCGACGGCGAAGGCGTCGGTGTAGCGGCGACCGAGTTGGAAGATGTGCCCGATCTCGATGCCCCGGCGCATGGTCAACCGACCTGTGGCGCAGGCCGGACAGCTGTCACCGGGGCGCACCTCGGCGGCTTCGACGGTGCCGTCCGGGGTGAAGTCCCGGCCGCACACCACGTTCGTGGCGTGCCGCCCCGGCTCGTTAGCGCCGGTCAGCCAGGCGGTACCCGGCACGACACGGGGGTCGACCAGGTAGCGGACGCCGAGCTTGTCGAACACCTGCGGCCCGAGGTAGCCCCGGACCAGCTCGGGATGCTCGTCCCAGGCGTCGAAGACGTCCACGGTGGCCGGTGCCAGCGTCGCGGCCAGCCGCTTCAGGTCGACCTCCCGGTCGCCGGGCACTCCGACCACAAGCAGTTCGGGCGCTTCGCCGCCCGGTCGGCGTACCGTCAGCACGACGTTCTTCAGGGTGTCGGCGGCCGACCAGTCGTCCCGGCCGGCCAGCCGGCGGTCGTTGGCCAGCGCGACCAGGCTGGCGATTGTCGGCGTCTCGGGGGTGTCGTGCACCTCGGCGGCCGGCTGCGCGTGCGGGTCGCCGGCCGCCGGAGCGGGGGTGGTCACCGCCTCGGTGTTGGCCGCGTAGTGGCAGTCGGTGCAGCCGACGTAGGTGTCCTCACCGACCGGCGTGGTGGCAAGGAACTCCTCCGACGCGGAGCCGCCCATCGCGCCCGACATCGCGTGCACCACCGTGTAGTCGAGGCCGAGCCGGTCGAAGATCTCCTGGTACGCCGCGCGGTGCCGGCCGTACGCGGCCCGCAGGCCCTCGTCGTCCAGGTCGAAGGAGTACGCGTCCTTCATCAGGAACTCGCGCCCACGCAGCAGACCGGCGCGCGGACGGGCCTCGTCGCGGAACTTCGTCTGGATCTGGAACAGCGTCACCGGGAAGTCGCGGTAGGAGGTGAAGAGATCTTTGACCAGCAGCGCGGCCAACTCCTCATGGGTCGGTGCCAGCAGGTGCTCGGCACCACGCCGGTCGGCCAGAGTGAAGATGTCGTCGCCGTACTCCGTCCACCGCCCGCTGGTGCGGTACGGCTCGGCGGGCAGCAGCGCCGGAAAGTGCACCTCCTGGTCGCCGATCGCGGTCATCCCGGCCCGCACGATCTCGGTGACCCGGTCCAGCACCAGCCTGCCCAGCGGCAGCCAGGCGTAGCCGCCCGGTGCGGCCCGCCGGATGTATCCGGCCCGCAGCAGCAGCCGATGACTCGGCACCTCCGCGTCCGCCGGATCCTCCCGCAGGGTCCGGATCAGCGACGTCGACATCCGCAGCAACATCACCGCACCCTAGAACCCCACCCCCCACCCCAACGACCCATTTCCCCACCCCACCCCCACCCCACCCCACCCGCCGGACCCACCTGCGCGTCCCCCCCCGGCGTACCCCCGACGGGTTGATCAAGAAGTTTTGGTCGTGGATCGGCCATTTCCCGACCAAAACTTCTTGATCAACGCGGAGAAGGGTGGGCCTGGGGTGGGTGCGGGAGGGGTGGTGGGGTTACGGGTGGGGGGTCGTCAGGCCGGCGCGGTGGGCTATGACGGCCAGCGCGGTGCGGTCGCGGGCGTTCAGCTTGGTGAGGAGACGGCTGACGTACGTGCGGGCGGTCGCCGGGCTGATGAACAGCGCGCGGCCGATCTCGTCGTTCGTCTCGCCCAGCCCGACCCGGGTCAGCACGGCACGCTCCCGCTCGGTGAGCACGGACAGCCGAGGATCTGGCGGAGGCTGCCTCGGCGTGGCGGCGAGCCGTTCCATGACCCGGCGGGCGACCGTCGGCGAGAGCAGGTTCCCGCCGGCAGCGGCCGTGTGCACCGCCCGTCGCAGGTCGTCCGAGGGCGTGTCCTTCAGCAGGTAGCCGGCGGCGCCGAGGCTGACCGCCTCGACGATGTCCTCATCGTCGTCGAAGGTGGTGAGGATCAGCACCCGGGTGCCCACCAGGGCGTCGTCGGCGCGGATCGCCGCGGTGGCGGCCAGGCCGTCCATCACCGGCATCCGGATGTCCATGAGTACGACGTCCGGCCGCAACTGGCGGGCCAGGCGCAGACCGGAGCGGCCGTCGGCGGCCTCCCCGACCACTGTGAGCTGCGGGTCGGCCGCCAGCAGGGTACGTATCCCGGCCCGGACGAGATCCTGGTCGTCGACCACCAGCACGCTTGTCATCCCGGCTCCGCCAGGGGTAGTACCGCGCGTACCACGAAACCTGTCTGCCGGTGCCCGGCGGTGAGGGTGCCGCCGAGGCTCTCGGCCCGTTCCCGCATCCCGGCGATGCCGTGCCCGGACCGGGCCACCGCTGGCGGCTCGACCACGCCGTTCGCGGCATCCCGGTAGGCCGGCGGCTCGGCCAGCTCTACGCTGCGTGTCGGCTCTGCGTTGCGTGTCGGCTCTGCGCTGTGTGTCGGCTCTGCGTTGCGTGTCGGACCTGGGTCGGGGGTCGGGTCGGAGCCGGTGTCGGTGACTGTGACGGTGAGCTGATCGCCGTGCTGCTCGGCGTGGATCTCTACGCGGCTGCCGGCGGAGTGCCGGACCACGTTCGTGACCGCCTCCTGCACGATCCGGAACGCGGCGGCCTCCACCGGTGCCGGCAGGGGCGCGTCGACGGCCACCCGCACGTCGACATCGAATCCGGCGGCGGAGGCGGCCCGGGTGACCGCGTCGAGGTTGGCCAGCGAGACGACCGTGCGTGGCGGGTCGCCCGGTGACCGCAGCAGGGTCACCGTCCGCCGCAGGTCGTCCATGCTGCGGTGGGCCGTGGACCGGATCAGCTCCAACGCCGACCGGGCGGCGGTCTCGTCACGGCCCAGTGCCTCCCGGGCGACGTCGGCGTGCAGTGCGATCACCGAGGTGGTGTGGCCGAGGGAGTCGTGCAGGTCGCGGGCGATGGCCATCCGCTCGTCCCGGAGGCGGGCCTGCGCCTCCTGCCGGTACCGGGCTTCGGTCAGCTCGGCGATCCGTCGGGCGTCCGCCTGCGCGGCCCGCCGGGATCGGAGGCTGTCGCCGAGGGCGATCGCCGCACCCATCAGCAGGACGTGCCCGGCCAGCTCGTAGCCGACGACGAAGGAGAAGTCCTGCCCCTCGGCGAGCCGGAAGACCACCGAGACCACGATCACCAGCACGGCGGCGACGATCGAGGCGGTGATCCGGCCGTGTTCGGCGGCGGAGAACAGGGCGGCGGCGACCGGCACGGCCAGACCGACGGCCGGGTAGCCGGCGGCGTAGTAGGCGAACAGGCCGAGCACGCTGACGGCCAGCACCAGCACCGGGTAGCGCCGTCGGACCAGCATCAACGCGCCCAGGCCGACCGCCCACAGGTACGCGACCCGATCGGGCCCGTGCCGGCCACCCTCGTTCGCCGTGATGACGATCGAGACGGTGACGGCGACGCCCACGCCGAGGAGTACGTCGGTGACCCAGGGACGTACCCTCCGCTGCGTCGACTGGCCGGCCACGAACTCAGCGTACGGCGAGGTCGGGGCCGCCGGAGTCGTCGGCAGGCGACACCGGCTGTCGCCTGCCGACGTACTTCGAGCAGGTCCGCAGGCGGATGGCGCGGCCACCGATCGTTCCTAGCGTTGCCGGCATGGACACGTCACCTCGCCCGGCTCTCGGGCTTCCGTTGCTCACCCTGCTCGGGTTGGCACTGCTCGGCCTGCCCCGGGTGGTGCTGCACGACCTGGGTCTGGTGCACGAGCGCACCTTCGTGAACCTGCTGCTGGTCGTCGTACCGCCGATCGTGTGGATCGCCGTGGCGCTGGCGAAGCGGGTGCCCAACCCGTTCCTGACCCTGCTCGTCGTCGGTCTGCTGTACGGCGTCCTGCTGGCACTGACCCATCAGCTGCTCTGGCACGTGGCCTTCGACGAGCAGCCGACCCTCGGCGGCAACCTGACCGACCTCGCGCCGGGAACGCAGGCAGTCATCGTGCGGATCTTCGCTGCGATCAGCAGCCTCTTCACCGGCGTCATCGTCGGCGTCGTCTCAGGCGTGATCGCCTGGGCCCTCTCCCGCCGGCGTCTCTGAAGAGGATCTTGGTCCGGCGGCGCCCTTCCAGGGGCGTTCCCGGACCAAGATCTGCGGAAGCGGTCTCGGTGACCGTCGCGACGTTCTAGGTTCGGTGACGGACGGGGTGCCGTTGGCCGGGGGCGGGGGGTGGGGCGTTGTTCACTGACGTGCGGAAGGTTGAGGCCGGCGTACTTGATGTCGGTTATGTCGACGCCGGTCCGCCGGACGGCCCGGTGGTGCTGCTGCTGCACGGCTGGCCGTACGACATCCACAGCTTCGCCGAGACCGTGCCGCTGCTGACCAGCGCCGGCCACCGGGTGCTCCTGCCGTACGCGCGCGGCCACGGCAGCACCCGGTTCCGCTCCGCCGACGCGGTGCGCAACGCCGAGCCGGCCGCCCTCGCTGTCGACACCGTCGCGTTCCTCGACTCGCTGGAGATCGAGCGGGCGATCCTGGCCGGGTTCGACTGGGGTGCCCGCAGCGCCGCCATCATCGCCGCGCTCTGGCCCGAGCGTTGCCAGGGGCTGGTCGCGGTGAGCGGCTACCTGATCGACGGTCAGGCGTCGGGGCGGGTGCCGCTGCCCCCGGTGGCCGAGCACGCCTGGTGGTACCAGTACTACTTCGCCACCGAACGCGGTCGGGAGGGTTACGCGCGGAACACCCGCGACTTCGCCAGGCTGATCTGGCAGACGGCCTCGCCGAAGTGGAACTTCGACGACGCCACCTTCGACCGGAGCGCGGCGGCGTTCGACAACCCGGACCACGTCGACATCGTCATCCACAACTACAGGTGGCGGCTGGGCCTCGCCGACGGAGAGCCGCAGTACGCGGACCTGGAGGAGCGGCTGGCCGGCAAACCGCCGATCACCGTGCCGACGATCAGCCTGGAGGGGGACGCCAACGGCGCACCCCACCTGCCACCCGAGGCGTACGCGAAGCAGTTCACCGGCCCGTACGAACACCGCATTGTCACCGGCGGGGTGGGGCACAACCTGCCGCAGGAGGCACCGCAGGCCTTCGTCGACGCTGTACTGGCGGTCGCCTCCCGCTGACCAGCGGGTCAGCGGACCAGCGGGTGGGCGAGGCAGCGCTCAGCGCCCAGCGCTCAGTGGTCGGCGGGTCGGCGGACCAGCGGGTGGGCGGTCAGCGGTCAGCGGAGCTTGGCGTGGGCGACGAAGCGACGCCAGGCGGTGGGGGCGAAGGTGAGCACCGGGCCGGCGGCGTCCTTGCTGTCGCGTACGCCGACCACGCCGGGCAGGTTGTCGGCCACCTCGACGCACTCGCTGCTGGCGCTGCGGGTGGACTTGCGCCAGGTCGCGCCGGTCAGATCGTGGACCATGACTCCATCACTTCCTTCATCAGCAGCTCGGACTGTCCTTTGGGGAGGGCCACACTGCGGATTCCCTCCCACATAGCGTGCAGGGTAGCGAGTTCCTCGGCCCTGTCGATTGTCGCGCCACCGACCTGGTTCTCCAGGTAGCCGACCCAGTCGCCGTCGGCCCCCCGAGCCAGGGTCAGCGGGCCGGCGTGGCCGACGTGCACGCTGACCTCGGCCGAGATGACGTGGATCAGCACGCCGCCGCGTTTCACGCAGTCGAGCAGGTGCCCGATCTGCTGCGTCATGATGCCCCGGAAACTCTCGTCGGCTCGGCGCAGGGCCGCCTCCTCGATCACTGCGATCAGGATCGGCGGGTCCGGTCGGGTCAGGATCGCCTGCCGGTCCATCCGTACCGCCACCCGCCGCTCCACCTCGTCGTCGGTGAGCATGTCGTCGGACCGGATCACCGCGCGGGCGTAGTGCTCGGTCTGGAGCAGACCGGGGACCAGCGTCGGGTGGTAGCAGCGCAACTGCTGAGCGACGCGCTCGGCGTCCAGCCAGGGGCGCAGGAAGTGTGGTTGGCCGTGCAGTTCGGCGATGCGCAGCAGACCCAGCAGCAGGCCGTCGCTGTTCAGCACCTCGTCGGCCCGCTTGAGGAAGAGCCTGTCGAACGGGCGCTGCCCCAGCTCGATAGCGGAAATCTGCGATCCGGAGAAGTGCACCTGCTTGCCGAAATCCTCCTGGGTCAGGTCGGCGGCCAGCCGCAGCCGGCGCAACTGCGCCCGGATCAGTTCAGCGGTCGGCTCGGATTCCACAGTGCCTCCACGATCGATCGGCTGCTCGGGCGGGCTTCCCGGCCGAGCATCGGTCGCGCCACGGCCGGCGGCGATGCCTTCCGACAGTAGTCACCCGGTCACCACACTGTCACCTGGCGGTCCTGCTCCCATCCATCGGGGACGGGGTGGGGCTGCGCCGGGGCCGCCCCGCGATCCCCCGTGCGGGGTGGCCCCTTCCCAGTTGCCACAGGAGGTGGAGATGCCCGACCCGAACCGAATGCCCGTGCCGCGCCGCGGCCCGGCGGCCGAGCGGCCCCGGCGGCACCCGCTGGACGGGCCGCAGCATCTGCCGCTACGCCCGCTCTGGTTGTGTCGCGCCTGCGGGCTGTCCTGGCCGTGCGCCGAGGCCCGGCTGCTGCTCCGCGTCGAGTACGACAACCGTTGGCTGGACCTTGCTGTCTACCTGTCCGGGCTCTACTACGAGGCGACCCACGACCTGTTCCGGCTGAACCCGGAGGGCGGCCCCACCCCGCGCGAACTGTTCCAACGGTTCGTGGCCTGGGGCCCGTACCGTCGCCCGGCTGTCGCCCTCCCACCGGCCTGCACCGGCCGCTGCCGCACCACCTGACCCGGACCAGTCCTGGGCTGGTCCGGGTCAGGCGTCGGCGGACGGATCAGGAAGCTGTGGTGTCCTCGCCGGAGACGAACGCGACCGATCGGCGACGTCGGGCGAGTAGCAGCACGATGCCCGCCGCGACCATGGCGAGGCCGGCTCCGGCGATCAGCCCGGCCTGCGGCCCGGTGACCGGCAGGCCACCCCCGCCACCGTTGTCGTCGTCCTTCTTCACGGCGACCACGACGGCGTACCCGTCCTGGTTGTCGCTGGCGTCGACGTCGGCAGCCGGTACGGCGACGGCGTTCGCCGGCAGCACGGTCCGCTCCGAAGCGGAGCGGGCGCTGATGCCCTCGGTCAGGCCCTCGACCTGCACGGTCCCGCCGGCCAGGGTGACAGGTGCCTTGATGTCGGCCGGCACCGTCACCAGGTTGTACAGCTCGACAGCGGAGTGGAGGTCGTCGTCCGGCTCGCTGTTCCTGGTGGGCGGCGCGAGCGCGAGCGAATCGTAGGTGCAGACCGCCGACCGTCCGTCGTCGTCGATCACACACTCCTGCGGCGGCCTGGTGAACGTCACCTTCTCAGGCAGGCGAAGGGTGACGGTGACACCGCTTACCGCCTTCAGGCCGTGGTTGACGATCCGGTACCGCACCGCGCCCGTCTCACCCGGATTCAATGTCCCGGTGGATTCCAGCCGGCCACCGGCACCGACGCGCACCGACTGCTTGACGTCCGGCGCCACCACCCACAGGTCGGCCTCGGGATCGTCGACGAGCCTGACAGTGAACTCCCTGGTCTCGGTGATCCGCTCCCCGTTCTCGCCCCAGATCATGTAGACCTCGATCTGGAGTTTGCCCTCGAAGGGCTCCTTTATCGATCCGGTACTGACGGAGATGGGGAAGTCCACCGTGCCGCCGGGTGCCGGCAGCAGCTCCGGAACGGTGAACGTGTCGGCGCGGCAGTACCAACCATTGGAATCGCCGTCACACTCGCCGGAACCACCACCCATCCGCCACATGAACCAGGCTCTGTCATGCCAAGCCAAATCGTCGGCCCGGGCGCGGTACTCGATCGCACTCGGGGTCTCGTCGGTCAGATTTGTCACCTTGAGGTGGATCGTCTTCCTGGTGAACCCGACCGGAATCGTCGTGCCGGTCAGCTCGAAGGTGAACTTCGGATCCGGGTCGACCGCCGAGGCGGGACCGGCGGGAACAGCGATCCCGCCAACGAGAACCAGCGCAGCAACGGCTGTCAGTGACAGCCAGCGACGACCAACGGCCACAGCAGAATCCTTCAGGTGAACGGGGCATGAACGGGGCGTGTGGTTCAGGACACTACTCGCGACGGGCCCGCTGCGGTGCCCCCCGCTCAGCCGGAGCGCGCCACCCGGAAGCCCACGTCGTCGACGGTGAAGGTCGGGTGGCTGCGGCGGCGTACCGAGGCGCGGCAACTCCAGTGCTCGTCGAACCATCCGCCGCCACGGAGCACCCGGTAACTGCCGTAGACCTCTGCGTCGTAGACGTCCCAGCACCAGTCCCACACGTTGCCCAACATGTCGTACAGGCCCCAGGTGTTGGGTTGCCGGCCGCCGATTTCGTGGAGGCGTCCGCCGGAGTTGTCGCGGTACCAGGCGATCTCGTCGAGCGGCCCGTACCGGGGGCCTGTCGTGCCGGCCCGGCAGGCGTACTCCCACTCGGCCTCGGTGGGCAGCCGGTAGCCGTCGGCGGAGACGTCCCAGTCGACCTGCTCGCCGTCGACCCGGTACGCCGGCCGCAGACCTTCCTGAGTCGAGCGGGCGTTGCAGAACCGGATCGCGTCCCACCAGGAGACGCTCTCGACCGGCCGCCGGTCACCTGTGGAGGCGCTGGGCCGCTCGCCGGTGACCTGCGCGTACTCGGCCTGGGTAACCGGGAAGGCGGCGAGTTGGTACGCCTCGACCTCGACCGACCACCGGCGCTCGGTCCGTCGATCGGAGAGCTGCACCCGCCCGGCGGAGATGGACACCATCACCCGTGCAGTGTCGATGACGTCCGCCACGTTCCCCCGCACGGGGCACCGCCATGCGGGTGACCGATGCAAAACTTCCGGTGGTAGGCAGGGGTTCCTTCCCTACTCGCAGGTCGGAGGAGTGAGCGTGCGCTGGCGCAGTTACGTCGCGGTCGGGGACAGCTTCACCGAGGGTCTGGACGACGCGTACCCGGACGGCAGCTTCCGGGGTTGGGCGGATCTGGTGGCCACCCGGCTCGCCGCCGAGGCCGGGCCGGACTTCACGTACGCCAATCTGGCCATCCGGGGGCGGACCTTCCCGAGCGTGGTGGCCGAGCAGGCACCGGCGGCGCTGGCGATGAAGCCCGACCTGATCAGCTTCGCGGCGGGTGGCAACGACGTGCTGCGCCGCAGTTTCGATCCGGACGCCCTGGTCACCCGCTTCGACGAGGTGGTCGGCCGGCTGCGCAGCGGCGGCGCCGACGTGCTGCTGTTCCGGTTCGCCGACGTGATGGCGCGGCTGCCCGGTCAACGGCTGATCGCGCCCCGGGTCGCCCTGCTCAATCGCGCCGTCGGCGAGACCGCCGAGCGGCACGGCGCCATCCTGGTCGACCTGTACGCCGACGACACGTACCTGAACCCGTTGCTCTGGAGCACCGACCGGCTGCACCTGTCCCCGGCCGGGCACCGCCGCGTCGCCGGCCAGGTGCTCAACGCTCTCGGTGTCGGCTGCGACGAGGAGTGGCTGCTGGTCCCGCCGAACCCGGAGCCCACCCCCTGGTTGTCCGCCCGCACCGCCGATCTCCGCTGGGCCGGTCAACACCTGGCCCCCTGGATCAGGCGCCGCCTGACCGGCCGCTCCTCCGGCGACACCCGCACCGCCAAGCGCCCCACCCTCACCCCCCTGACCGACTAACCCACCCCCTCCCACCCCCACCTCTCGCGGGGTTGATCAAGAAGTTTTGGTCTGGTTTCCGCCTGCCGAAGACCAAAACTTCTTGATCAACGCGGTAGGTGGCTGCGGTGGGGGGTTACTGGGTGCGGAAGCGGATCCAGGTGCGGTCGGTGCCGGAGCCGACGCCGAGGTAGATGGCCGGCGGGCTGGACAACTCGATGGTGCCGTCGGGCAGCGTGCGAAAGTACGGGACGTCCTTGGGGTCTGACCAGAGGCCGTCGAGTTCGGGTACGGGTGTGTAGCGGCCGTCCACGAAATACCCACCCCCACCTTTCGTCCTGGTCAGCCAGAGCAGCCCGCCGTCGCCGGCCTCGACCGAGTACGTGTCGCCGGGCAGTCGGGCACCCTCCCGCCAGGTGTCGCCCACCAGCCGCCACGTGCGAGTCGGGTTCGGCACCGCGTCTTCGGACTGGGAGTCGACCAGCCACACGTCGGCGCCGTCCGGGGAGACCAACAGGCTGGCGGCCCCGGTCACCGGGGGCAGTTTCCGCCAGGTCTTCGCCCCGTCCTCGCTGACCGCGACGGTCAGCTTCTTCTCCTCCTTGACGCCCACCCACAGGCGGCCGTCACCGCCCTCGGCGAGCCGATAATTGGAGGCAAGGACCACCGGTGGTTGGTTGACCCCGCCACCTCCACCGATTCGGGTGAGCTGCTGGCGGGGGCAGGCAGGTGGTTCCAGACCGTTCAGACCAGGGCAGTGGATCACGAACCCACCGCTGGTCGCCACGAAGAACAGGGCTGCCGTGGGCGGCCCTTCACCGGGGTGTTCGGTGAACGTCGCACCGCCGTCCGTGGTGAGGAAGTACCGATTGCCGTCCCTCATGACGAGGCGCTGGGCGTCCAGCGGAAGTAGCTCCAGGTAATCGAAGGATTCAGGCTCGGCGACCGACGGCGGCACCGTGATTCCCCGCCAGGTCGCGCCACCGTCCGTGGTCCGGATCAGGGACCGCTCGCAGTCCTCGATCAAGTCCTGGCCGAAGCAGGTGTCGCTGTAGGACCAGCCGTGTCGGGCGTCGACGAATCGTGGCTGCACGTGAGCAGTGGTCGCGCCGGGGGCACCAACGTGCCGGTCGATGAGGTTTCCGTCCGGCACGAGCGCCGTCGACGGGCTCGGCATGGGGTTCGGCGGAAGCGGCTCGCCGTCCGCACCGGTCAACACGTACGCGCCGACGGGACCCGCCAGGAGAAGGGCGACCCAACCCGCCAGCAGGTGTCGCCAACCCCGGCGACGGCGCACCCGGTGCTGGACATCAGACACGCCCGGCGGGCGGAAGGTCGGTGCGGCGGTCGCCTCGAACTCGGCGAACAACTGGTCCAGGTTGATCTCACGCACGGCCGGCCTCCTGCCGCTCGGTGAGGTGGCGGGCCAGGGCGGTGCGGGCCCGCGACAGCCAGGACTTGACGGTCCCCTCGGGTACGCCGAGCTGATCGGCGATCTCCGCGACGGTGAGCTGGGCCAGGTGGTGCAGGACGATCGCCCGGCGTTGGGCGGCGGGCAGGATGGTGAGCGCGTCCAGCAGCACCACCCGGTCCGGGTTCGGGCCCGGTACGTGCTCCTCCCGCTGCCGGGCCAGGTGACGCACTGCGGTGCGGACCCGGCGGAGCCGGCTGGTGGCCAGGTTCCAGGCCACCCGGCGGACGAACGCCGACGGGTCGTCGTACCCGCTGATCCGGTCCCAGCGCTCAAGTGTCCGGCAGAACGCCTCCTGGGTGATGTCCTGCGCCTCGGCGTGGTCACCGAGGTACGCGTAGAGCTGCACCGCCACCCGCTGGAAGTGCACCTGGTAGAACTCGCTGAAGTCCACCGGCGGTGGGTCGGCCCCTGGTGGCGCTGCGGTCATGGCGGTCCTCGTGTTCGGCGGCAGTCAGGAGTGTCACGCCTGGCGGACCACATTCGCTGCACCCGAAATCCGATGGCCGAGCGAAGCCCGGCGTACTTTGGGGACCATGTCTGTGCCGAACGATCCCGATCCCCGACTTCAGTCGTACGCGGACCCGCAGCGACTGGTCACCACCGACTGGCTGGCCGACCATTTGGGCGACGACGGTCTCGTGGTCGTCGAGTCCGACGAGGACGTCCTGCTCTACGACAGTGGTCACATCCCCGGTGCCGTCAAGGTCGACTGGCATCTGGAGCTGAACGACCAGGTGACCCGGGACTACCTGGACGCCGAACGGTTCGCCGAACTCTGTGCCGCCAAGGGCATCGGCCGTGACGACACGGTCGTCTTCTACGGCGACAACTTCAACTGGTGGGCCGCGTACGCCCTCTGGGTCTTCACTCTCTTCGGCCACCCGGACGTGCGGCTGCTCGACGGCGGCCGGCAGAAGTGGATCGCCGAAGGGCGGGAGCTGACCCGCGACAAGCCGAACCGGCCCCGGGCGGACTATCCGGTGCCGCAGCGCGACGACGCGCCGGTGCGGGCGTTCCGCGAGGAGGTGTCGGCGCACGTCGACGCCGGTCGTCCGCTTGTCGACGTGCGGTCGCCGGGCGAGTACACCGGCGAGATGCTGCACATGCCGGACTACCCGCAGGAGGGCGCGCTGCGCGGCGGTCACATTCCGGGCGCGGTGAGCAAGCCGTGGAAGTCCGCCGCCAACGACGACGGCACCTTCAAGTCGGCAGACGAGCTGCGTGGCATCTACGCCGACCAGCTCGGCCTGAGCGCCGACGACGACGTGATCGCGTACTGCCGGATCGGCGAACGCTCCAGCCACACCTGGTTCGTGCTTCGGCACCTGCTCGGCTACCCGAAGGTGCGCAACTACGACGGCTCCTGGACCGAGTGGGGCAACCTGGTCCGCGCTCCCGTCGTCAAGGGCCCCAACCCGAAGTGATCTCCTAGTTGATCATGAGGTTAACGGCACTTATAGAGATCAAACCGGCCGCTAACCTCATGATCGACGGGATGTGATCAGTGCGGGGCCGGGTCGCGTAGGTAACGCTGGATGGTCGGGGCGAGCCAGTCGACAAGCTCGGCCGGGGAGATGTCGACGATCGGGGGCAGACGCAGGACGTAGCGGGTCAGGGCTACGCCGAGCAGTTGGCTGGCGACCAGTCCGGCGCGCCGTGGGGCCTCGTCGGGGTCGGCGACCACCCGACCGACCGTCGTGCCGAGCTGGGTGGTGAAGATGGCGCGGACCCGCTCCGCCCCGCTCGGGTTGGTGCTCGCCGTGCGCAGCAGCGCGGGCAGGGTGGCGTCTCCCTCCCACCTGGTGAAGAAGTAGCTGACAAGCGCCTTACCGAGTCGATCGGCCGGTACGCCGCTCAGGTCGGGCAGCCGCAGGTCGAACTCGGCCGCGGTGGCGAACAGGTTCTCCTTGCTGCCGTAGTACCGCATCACCATCGACGGGTCGATCCGCGCGTCCGCGGCGATGGCCCGGATCGTCGCCCGGTCGTACCCGTCGGCGGCGAAGCGGTCGCGGGCGGCCCGCAGGATGGCCGCGCGGGTCGCCTCGGAGCTGCGGCGTCCGCCGCCTGCCGCTGCCGGCGTTCCCTCGCGGCCTCCGCCGCCCGCCGGCGTCCCCTCGCGGCGTCCGCCGCCCGCGGCTGGCAGCGCCGCCTCGCGGCCCCCGCCGCCCGCCGGCTCCGTGCTGCGGCCCCCGCCGCCCGGCGGCGGATCCGCGTCGCGGCGTCCGTGGTCGGCCGTCGGCTCCGCGGCCGGTTGCTGAGCCTGTTCGGGTACGCCCTCCGTCATGTGACCGACGGTATGCCAACGGCTGTTGACTTCCCAATCCGGGGCGGCCTAACGTTGCCAACAAGCGTTGGCCAACACCTGTTGGCATCCCCCTCCGAGGAGGTCGTCATGCTGCCCGAACGAACGGACGTCCTGGTCGTCGGCGCGGGCCCGACCGGGCTCACCGCCGCACTCACCCTGGCTCAGCGAGGGGTCGAGGTGACAGTTGTCGACAAGCGGGAGACACCTGCGGTGACCTCGCGGGCGGCGGTCGTGCACGCTTACACCCTGGAGGTGCTGGACCGGATCGGAGCCGGCGGGACCCTGGTGGACCGAGGGCTGCGATCGGCCCGGTTCAGCGTCCGCGACCGGGACCGGGTGCTTGTCACAGTGCCGTTCGGCGGGTTGCCCAGCCGCCACCGGTACGCGCTGATGGTCTCCCAGTCGGTGACCGAGGAGGTGCTGACCGACCGACTGGCCGAGGCCGGGGTGCGGGTGCTGCGCCCGTATGAGCTCACCGGTCTGCACCGCGACGGCGACGGCGTGGTGGCGGACTTCGACGGTACGAGCGTGCGCGCCCGGTGGGTGGTCGGTGCCGACGGCATCAACAGCACCGTCCGTGAACTGGCCGGCATCACGTTCACCGGGCCGGCGGGCTCCGAGGAGTCGTTCGTGCTGGCCGACGTACGCGTGGACAGCGGCCTGCCCCGCGATGGCGCGACGATCTTCCTCGCCCGGGGCGGGCCACTGGTCTGGGCGCCCCTGCCCGACGGGCGGGTCCGCCTCGTCGCCACCGTCACCGATCCGCCGGCCGAGCCGGACGCGGCCTACCTGCAACGACTGCTCGACGAGCGCGGCCTGCGGCAGCGGCCGGACCAGGTGCGCGAGGTGCTCTGGTCCTCGCGGTTCCGGCTGCACCGACGGGTCGCCGGGACGTTCCGCTCCGGGCCGGTGCTGCTGGCCGGCGACGCCGGACACGTGCACAGCCCGGCCGGCGGGCAGGGCATGAACCTCGGCATCAGCGACGCGGTCGACCTCGGCGACACCCTGGCCGACGTATTGGCCGGAGCCGACGAGACCCGGCTGGACGAGTACGCGGCCCGACGCCGCCCACTCGCCCACGAAGTGGCCGGCTTCGCCGACCGGCTGACCCGCCTCGCCACCGTGCCGCCATCCGTCCGACCGGCCCGGGACGTGCTGCTGCGGCTGGTCTCCGTACTGCCGCCGGTGCGGCACCGGGTCGCGCTCCGGCTCTCCGGCCTCAACCAACGCCCCACGTGAGTCACCGTTCCCGGCAATCGGACTGGCGGGTAACCACGGTCCCACGCTGTCGACAGTCGGGTCTACGCTGGCCCGGTGACGGTGGAGCAGCAGGCCCGGGGCGCGAACGGCGGGGCCACGGGGGCGGGACGACGCCGATCCCGCAAGGACGAGATTCTTGAGATCGCGGTGGGTCTGTTCGCCTCCCGGGGCTACCACGGCGTATCGATGGACGACATCGGCGCGGCTGCCGGGGTGACCGGCCCGGCGCTCTACCACCACTTCGCCGGCAAGGAGGCGATGCTTGTCGCCGCGCTGACGCCGGTGAGCGAAGGACTGCTCGACGGCGGTCGGCAACGCTCCGGCGCCCATCCCGGCGACCCGCGCGCCGCCCTGGAATCGCTAATCGACTTCCACGTCGACTTCGCCCTCGCCAACCCGGCGGTCATCGCGCTGCACCTGCACGAACTGGACCGGATGCCGGAGGAGCCCCGGCGGCGCATCCGCCGACTCCAGCGGCTCTACGTCGAGGAGTGGGTCACCGTGCTGACCGCCCTGCACCCGGGGCTGCCCGACGGTGAGGCGCGGGTGCTGGCACACGCCGCGTTCGGCCTGATGAACTCCACCCCGTTCCTCGGCGGCGAGGTCGACCACCGCCGTCGGGCCGAGCTGCTGCGCGCCGCCACTCTTGCCGCGCTGCTCGCCCCCACCCAGCCCGCCTGACCGTCACCGCCGGCTCACATCGACCCGGCCAGCAAGGCTGGCTCCAGCCCGGGGCGGGCCCCGCCGCTGCCACGAGAGTCCCCGTTCGGGGCCGCCGCCGTGCGGGGCTGCACCGCACCCGGGCGTCGGCAGGGGGTCTTTCTCGCGTCCGGTGCGGCGTGATTGGCTAGCCCGCGTCTCACAAGATGGAACGCTCGGAGGAAGCATGATCGAGTCGCTGCTGGTCGCCAACCGGGGCGAGATCGCCCGCCGGATCATCCGTACCGCCCGGCGGCTCGGGGTGCGCGCGATCGCGGTGCACTCGGAGGCCGACGCCGACCTGCCGTTCGTCGCCGAGGCCGACGAGGCCGTCTGCGTCGGACCGGCCAACCCGGCACAGAGCTACCGCAACACCGAGGCGATCCTCGCCGCCGCCCGGTCGACAGGTGCGCAGGCGATCCACCCCGGTTACGGCTTCCTGTCGGAGAACGCCGACTTCGCCCGTACCGTCGAGGCCAGCGGCCTGATCTGGGTCGGGCCCGGCGCGGACGCGATAAGCGCGATGGGTGACAAGATCAATGCGCGGAACCTGATGGCGGCGGCCGGCGTGCCGGTGGCGGCCGGTACCACCGAGCCGGCGGCCGACCTGGCGGCGGCGGTCGCGGCGGCGGCGGAGATCGGCTATCCGGTGATGGTGAAGGCCGCCGCCGGTGGCGGGGGCATGGGCATGGGCGTCGCGGTCGACGAGGCCGCGCTGCGCACCGAGTACGACAAGGTGCGAGCCTTCGCCGAGCGGATGTTCGGCGACGGCTCGGTGCTGCTGGAGCGGTACTTTCCCCGGGTGCGGCACGTCGAGGTGCAGATCCTCGGCCTGGCCGACGGCCGGGTGCTGGCGTTGGGCGAGCGGGAGTGCTCGGTGCAGCGGCGCAACCAGAAGCTGGTGGAGGAGTCGCCCTCCCCGGCGGTCTCGCCGGAACTGCGCTCCCGTCTGCTGGCCGCGGCGGTGCGCGCGGGCGAGGCGGTCGACTACCGCAACGCTGGCACTGTCGAGTGCCTGCTCGATCCGGCGACCGGAGAGTTCTTCTTCCTGGAGATGAACACCCGGCTCCAGGTGGAGCACCCGGTGACCGAGCTGGTGCACGGCATCGACCTGGTGGAGGAGCAGCTGCGGGTGGCCGCCGGCCTGGCGCCGAGCTTCGACCCGGACGCGCTGACCTCGCGCGGCCACGCCATCGAGCTGCGGGTCAACGCCGAGGACCCGAAGCGGTTCCTGCCCGGCCCAGGAACCATCAAGACCTGGGTGGAGCCGACCGGCGAGGGGGTACGCGTCGACTCCGGCTACGTCGAGGGGAACACCGTCACCCCGTTCTACGACAGCCTGATGGCGAAGCTGATCGTGCACGCCGCAGACCGGTCCGAGGCCATCGCGCGCGCCCGCGCCGCAGTGGCCGCCTTCCACCTGTCCGGCCCCAAGAACAACCTCCCGTTCTTCGCCGACCTGCTGGAGAACCAGGAGTTCCTCTCCGGCGACTACGACACCAGCATCGTCTCCCACCTCCGCTAACCCCCCACCCCCCACCCCACCCACCCCACCCCATTGACCGGTTGATCAAGAGGTTTTGGTCGGCTCCGGCGCGAATCCCGACTCAAACTTCTTGATCAACACAGGTGGGGTGGGGTGTGACATTCTGGAGAGAGTTGGGGACAGGACGTGTTACAGCGAGGTGGGTGGGTGGCGGGGATGCCGGGGTACGTGTCCATTCGTGAGGTCGGGCCGCGCGACGGGTTGCAGAACGAGGCACCGATCCCCACCGACGCCAAGGTGCGGCTGCTCGACGCGCTCTCGCGCACGGGGGTACGACGGATCGAGGCGGTGTCGTTCGTGCACCCCAGGGCGATTCCGCAGATGGCCGACGCCGACGAGGTGTGGCGACGGGCGCAGCGGGTCGACGGGGTGCGTTACTCGGCGCTGGTGCCGAACACGCGCGGCGCGCAGCGCGCCCTGGCCGCCGGCTTCACCGAGATCGAGGTGGTCGTCTCGGCCAGCGACACGCACAACCGGCGTAACGTCAACCGCTCCACCGACGAGTCGCTCGACGACATCGCCGAGTTGATCGACCTGCTGCACGGTGCCGGTGCCCGCGCCGAGGTGATCGTCGCGACCAGCTTCGGCTGCCCGTACGAGGGCGACATCGACCCGGCGCGGGTGGCCGCCATCGTGGACCGGGTGGTCCGCGACGGCGCCGACCGCGTCGCGTTCGGCGACACCACAGGCATGGGTACGCCCCGACGGGTCCGTGACCTGCTCACCGCCGTACGCGACCGCAACGCTGACGTGCCGGTGCTGCTGCATTTCCACAACACCCGGGGTACCGCGTTGGCCAACCTGCTGACCGCGCTGGAACTCGGGGTGACCGAGTTCGACGCGAGTGTCGGCGGTCTCGGCGGCTGCCCGTACGCGCCGGGGGCCAGCGGGAACCTGGCCACCGAGGAGGCGGTGCACATGCTGCACGACATGGGCATCGACACCGGGATCGACCTGGACGCCCTGATCGAGGTGGCCGAGCTGGCCGAGGAACTTACCGGCCGCAGCCTGCCCTCCGGCGTGCTGCGCGCCGGGCCGCGATCCCGCCTCACCGCGCTGCCCGCCTGACCCGGACACCGGGGCGGCTACCGGCCGTCCACCTCGTCGAGCATCTCCAGGGCGACCAGGTCGTCGTAGGTCTCCCGCCGCCGGATCAGGGTCACCTGGTCGCCGTGGACCAGCACCTCGGCGGGCCGCTGCTGGCTGTTGTAGTTGCTTGTCATCGTCATGCCGTAGGCCCCGGCGGTGAAGATCGCCAGATGGGCACCCGCGCTCAGCTCGGGCAGCGACCGGTCGCGGGCCAGGTAGTCGCTGGACTCGCAGATCGGACCCACCACGTCGTACGCGGTCAGCCCGGCCAGACCCGACACGTCCCGGGAGGCGGGTGTCGCCTCCGCCGGGGGCTGGAGCGGCCAGATGAAGTGGTAGCTGTCGTACATCGCCGCCCGGGCCAGGTGGGTCATTCCCGCGTCGAGCACCGCGAGCTGCCGCTCGCCGGCCTGCTTGAGGTACCGGACGGTGCTGACCAGGACACCGGCGTTCGCGGCGATCGTCCGGCCCGGCTCGAAGATGACCTGCCCGCCCCGGCCGGTGAAGCCGGTCATCCGGGCGGTGATGACCTCGGCGAAGTCGTCCCAGCTCGGCGCGGTGCCGTCGAGGTACTCGGCGGGGAATCCGCCGCCGAGGTTCAGCGTGGTGATCCGGTGCCCGGCCTGCTCCAGCAGGGCCACCAGGGCGAGCAGGCGGTCGATGGCGGTGGCGTACACCTGCGGGTCGAAGATCGGGCTGCCGAGGTGCACGTGGAAGCCTTCGACCCGCAGCGCCTCGTCGGCGGCGGCACGGGTGAAGAGCATCGCCGCGCGGTCGATGTCCACGCCGAACTTGCCGCCCCGGGTGCCGGTGGTGGTACGCGCCGGGGTGCGCTCGTCCGGAGCGACGTCCGGGTTGACCCGGATCGCCAGCCGTGGCCGCTTGCCCTCCTCCCGGGCGATCCGGGAGAGCAGCTCGACCTCGGCCTCGGACTCGACGTTCACGCACCGGATGTTGTGGCGGACCGCCTCCCGGAGCTCGGTCTCCGATTTACCCACCCCGGCCAGCACGGTGCGCTCCGGATCGATGCCGGCCAGCATCGCCCGGTGCAGCTCACCGCCGCTCACCGCGTCGACACCGGCACCCTCCCGGCCGAGCAGCCGGAGCAGGTGCACGTTGCTCAGTGCCTTCGCCGAGAAACAGACGAGCGGGTTGATCGCGTCGAACGCCTTCGCGAAGCGGCGGTAGTGGTCGATCAGGGTGCTCGCGGAGTACACGTACGTGGGGGTGCCGAACTGCTCGGCCACCGAGGTCAGCGGCACCCCTTCGCAGTGCAGTGAACCGTCGCGGTAGGCGAACTCATCCATCTGTTCCTCATTCGGGAAGATCGGCGGTCAGGATATCGGTCCACCTGACACGGATCGATCCGAATCCGCTCCTCGGGACGGCGTCCAGGTAGCGGCCCCCGGGGGTGGGGAGTCGCCGGTACGGGCCGCGATGAGATAACCTAACGATCGTTCAGGCTGGTAGGTCCCCGTGCCGGAGTGGCGGCGGCGGGAAGGCGGCGAGGGGGCGGCGTGACGCTCGACGGTGAGGCGCTGGAGCAGCTGCGCAAGCGGGTCCGGGCCGGCGGCGCGGAGAAGTACCACGCGGCGAATGCGGCAAAGGGCAAACTGTTCGCCCGGGAGCGGGTCGCGCTGCTGGTCGACGAGGGCAGCTTCGTCGAGGACGGCCTCTACGCCAACGCCCTTGCCGAAGGGCTGCCGGCGGACGGCGTGGTCACCGGCACCGCCACCATCGACGGTCGCCAGGTCTGCCTGATGGCAAACGACTCCACGGTCAAGGCCGGCAGCTGGGGTGCCCGTACCGTCGAAAAGATCATTCGGATCATCGAGCGGGCGTACGACACCGGCGTCCCGATGGTCTACCTGGTCGACTCGGCCGGGGCCCGGATCACCGACCAGGTCGAGCTGTTCCCCGGGCGGCGCGGCGCGGGCAAGATCTTCTGGAACCAGGTACGCGCTTCCGGCTCGATCCCCCAGGTCTGCGCGCTGTTCGGGCCCAGCGCGGCCGGCGGGGCCTACATTCCGGCGTTCTGTGACGTGGTCGCGATGGTCGACGGCAACGCCAGCATGTACCTGGGCTCGGACCGGATGGTCGAGATGGTCACCGGTGAGAAGACCACCCTCGAAGCGATGGGCGGGGCGCGGGTGCACTGCGCCGAATCCGGCGTCGGACACTTCCTCTGCAAGTCCGAGGCCGAGGCGCTCGATGTGGTGAAGCGCTACCTGTCGTACCTGCCGGCGAACTGGACCCAGCAACCACCGGCCGCCGAGGCCGTCGAGGCGCCGGCCAAAGCCGACCTCGCCGCACTGGTGCCGGCGAGCGAACGCCAGGCGTTCGACATGCGGCGCTACGTCAAGGGCCTGCTCGACGAGGAGAGCTTCTTCGAGATCCAGGCACTCTGGGCCAAGGAGCTGACAATCGGCTTCGGCCGACTGAACGGCGAGGTCGTCGGCGTGGTCGGCAACAACTCGATGTTCAAGGGCGGGGTGCTCTTCGTCGACTCGGCCGACAAGGCGACCCGCTTCGTGCAGCTCTGCGACGCGTTCAACGTGCCGCTGCTGTTCCTGAGTGACGTGCCCGGGTTCATGGTCGGCAGTGCGGTGGAGAAGCAGGGCATCATCCGGCACGGCGCGAAGATGATCACTGCGATCTCCGAGGCGACCGTACCCAAGATCTGTGTGGTGGTCCGCAAGGCCTACGGTGCCGGCCTCTACGCCATGGCCGGGCCGGGCTTCGAGCCGGACGCCACGATCGCCCTGCCCACCGCAAAGATCGCCGTGATGGGGGCGGAGGCCGCGGTGAACGCCGTCTACGCCAACAAGATCGCCGCGATCGGGGACGAGGCCGAGCGGGCCGCGTTCGTCGCCGCCCGGCGCGAGGAGTACGAGCGGGACATCGACATCGTGCGGCTCGCCAGCGAACTTGTGGTCGACGCGATCGTCGAGCCGCAGGAGCTGCGTACCGAGCTGGTACGCCGGTTCGCCGCAGCCCGGGGAAAGCAGCGGCACTTCTCCCGCCGACGGCACGGCGTCACCCCGGTCTGAGTCGTCCGCCCGGCACCAGCAGGTACCCGCTCCGGCGTCACGAGCGCCCGGCGGGCCGTCCACACAGGAGGAAACCCGATGGACTTCCGGCTCACCGAGGAGCACGCGGCGCTACGCGACAGCGTGCGGGACTTCGCCCGCGAAGTGGTCGCGCCGGTCATCGCCGAGCACTACGAGCAGCACACCTTCCCGTACGAGATCATCCGCCAGATGGGCAAGATGGGCCTGTTCGGCCTGCCCTTCGCCGAGGAACACGGCGGCATGGGCGGCGACTACTTCGCCCTCTGCCTGGCCCTGGAGGAACTGGCCCGGGTCGACTCCAGCGTGGCGATCACCCTGGAGGCGGCGGTCTCGCTGGGCGCGATGCCGATCTACCGGTTCGGCACCGACGAGCAGAAGGCCCGGTGGCTGCCGCGACTGCTCAGCGGCGAGGCGCTGGCCGGATTCGGACTGACCGAGCCGGGCTTCGGCTCGGACGCGGGTGGCACCGAGACCCGGGCGGTGCTGGACGAGACCACAGGCGAATGGGTCATCAACGGCTCGAAGGCGTTCATCACGAACTCCGGCACCGACATCACCGCCCTGGTCACCGTCACCGCCGTCACCGGCACCCGGCCGGACGGTACGAAGGAACTGTCCTCCATCATCGTGCCCAGCGGTACGCCCGGCTTCACCGTCGCGCCCGGCTACTCCAAGGTCGGTTGGACCGCCTCGGACACCCACGAGCTGACCTTCGACGACTGCCGGGTGCCGGCGGAGAACCTGCTCGGCGAGCGCGGTCGCGGCTTCGCCCAGTTCCTGCGCATCCTCGACGAGGGTCGGATCGCCATCGCCGCGCTGGCCGTGGGCCTCGCCCAGGGCTGCGTCGACGAGTCGATCAAGTACGCGAAGGAGCGGCACGCCTTCGGCCAGCCGATCGGCAACTATCAGGCCATCCAGTTCAAGATCGCCGACATGGAGGCAAAGGCGTACACCGCGCGGCTGGCCTACTACGACGCCGCAGCCCGGATGCTTGCCGGCGAGCCGTTCAAGCGACAGGCGGCGATCGCCAAGCTGCACGCCAGCACGATCGCGGTGGACAACGCCCGGGAGGCGACCCAGATCCACGGTGGATACGGCTTCATGAACGAGTACCCGGTGGCCCGGTTCTGGCGGGACTCCAAGATCCTGGAGATCGGTGAGGGCACCTCCGAGGTGCAGCGCATGATCATCGCGCGGGACCTGGGGATGTGAGCCGGCCGGTCAGCCCTGCGTCCCGGTCGGTGTCAGCCAGGAGCGAAGGAGCTTCGTCGCGGTCGGGTCAGCGTTCCCGGCCGGCACCGCCGCCCGCTCGATCCGGGTGATCACTTCGCGGGCGTCGACCCGGGTACCGTCCGGCCCGATCAGCACGCCCCGCACGGCCGGGTGTGCCAGCCGCCAGCCGCGCCGCAGCAGGTTCGTCTCGATCAGCCACACCAGTGCCTCGGGTGGCTGGTCCGTCTCGTAGTCACGCGGATCGGCCGACAACTCGTGCACCGGAACGTCCATGGCCGCCGCCAGCACGTCCCGGGGGCGGGTGCGGACAACCTCGAACACCTCCAGGTCGTCGGCCGCCTCGCGGCCCAGCACTCGCGCCACGTCGGCCCGTACCGAATCGGCATCCCGGGTCGCGCGTCGGTGCCACCAGCCCGGCGGCGAGTCGGCGAAGGTGAACCAACGGATGTGACGCGGCCGGGGAATCTCCATGAGCCGGCGTACCAGCCGGCGCCGCTCCCGCTCCGTCAACGGCGCGACCGGCACCGGATCGGCGATGCGGGTCGGCCGCAGCGGTTCGGTGCCGAGGGTGGGTAGCGCCACGGAGAGCCGAGGATGGACCGTGGCCAGCACGCGGGCCTCGTCGGCGTCCCACCCGGAGTCGGCGAGTCCGTGGCTGAGCACCTGACGCCAACCCTCGTCGACGTCGCTGATGCCCACCTCGACCGGCCGCCACCAGCGGTGCTCCGGTATCCCGGCATGCTCCAGGTAATCGGCGTACTCATCGGAGACGATGGTGGCCAGGGCGAACGCGCGGGCCGCGCGCTCCGTTCCGCCGGCCGCGCGCACGGCCGCCTCGTCGGCGTCGCGCTGCACCTCGGCCGCGAGGTCGGCGAGCCTGGTCCGCAGTTCGGTGGCCCGGCGCAGACCAGCACCCTCCTCGTACGACTCCGCGCGCACGGCGTCGACCCAGAGGTCGAGCAGGCCGGTGACCAGACCGGCGTGCCGGTACCGGAGCAGCGCGAGCCGGTGACCGAGCAGGGCTCGCAGCTCGTCGGCGGTGAGACAGTCCAGCAGCGGCAGCCCGATCAGCAGGTGCCGCTGCCGGTAGAACACCGTCAGCTCCACCGTCGGCGCCGCGGTGAGCAGGACCCGGTCGGGCATCGGGGTGTCCAGCCGCCGCGCGGTCTGCTCCACGAGCGCGTACAACTCAGGATGCCGTCCGGGGGTGACCGGCACCGCGCCCCGGTTGCCGAGCCGGGCCGACCCGATGTCGAGCAACGCGAGGACGGCGCCCCACACCAGCACCGCCGGCATGACGACCGCCAGCGCCAGCGGGTAGAACAGCGCGCCGAGCAACCCGTTGTGGCGGGCCAGCAGCCACCGGGCTCGCCACGTACCGAGACCCCCGGGCATCCGCTCGTACGACATGGGCGGCATTGTCACCGCCAACCGGAAGCTTCATCAATGGCTGTTCGTCCCGTGCCGGCCACCAGCCGGTCGTTGTCAGGTTTCGGCACGGCACCGTCGGGTGGCCGACGATCCCGTGTCCGATGTCGGGCCTGGCCCGTATTGTCCGTGCCCATGGCTCCCGGTCATGATCGTCAATCCGGTCCGCCGCACGCCGGTCTGCCGGAGCTGCTGCGAGCGCATCGGCTGGCTGCCGGCGCCACCCAGGCTGAGCTGGCGGCCCGTGCCGGCATCGGGGTACGGACGGTCCGCGACCTGGAACGTGGGCGGGCCACCCGGCCCCAGCGCACCACCGTCGAGCTGCTTGCCGGGGCGCTCGGGCTGGCCGGCTCCGCCCGGACGGCGTTCCTGGCCGCCGCCCGGGGCGCCGGCACGGCTACCGCGCAACCGGAGGTCGGTACGCCGCTGGGGCTGCCGCAACCGCCGGAGCTGATCGGCCGGGAGCGCGACGTCACCGAGCTGGCCAGCCTGTTGAACGATCCGCGTGGTCCCCGGGTGGTGAGCCTGGTGGGGTTGGCCGGCGTCGGCAAGACGGCGCTGGCGTTGGCGGCGGTCCACGCCGTCGCGCCCGCTCATACCGGCGGTGTCGCCGGCGTACTGATCGGCGCCGGGTCGGACGCGGCCGACGTGCACGCCGCCGCGATGACGGTCTTCGGCGTGGCCCGGGACACCGAGTTGGCCGCGCGGCTCGGTGACCGGCGGGCGCTGCTGCTGGTGGACGCCGTGGAGCGGGCACCCGACCCGGTGGCCGGCACCCTGCGGCGGCTCGTCGGCGCGGTGCCGTCGCTGCGGGTGCTGGTCACCGGCCGGCATCCGGTCGGGCTGCCGGGCGAGTGGGTGCGCCCGGTGTCGCCGTTGGAGGTGCCGCCACCGGGCGACACCGATCCGGCCACCCTCGCCGGTTATCCGGCGGTCACGCTGTTCACCTCGCGACTGGCCCAGGTCCGGCGGGAACCGCCAGCCGACGCCGAGTTGCCGGCGCTTGCCGCACTGGTACGTCGGCTGGGTGGGCTGCCACTGGCCATCGAACTGATGGCGGCGCGCGGCCGGCTGCTCGACCTCACCGAACTGCTCGACCGGTACGGCGACCGGGTACTGGACCTGGACACCTCGGCCGCCACGCACAGCGGTTGGGAGACGCGGCCGCGGAGCGACGAAGCGCGTACCGCGGTGGCGGAGACACTGCGCGACGCGGTGGCCACCAGTTACCGGCTGCTCGCCGTCGAGGAGCGGGCGGCGCTGCGGCAGCTCGCCGCCTTCGGCAACCGGTGGTCGGTCGAGCTGGCCGAGGAGATGCTCGCCGGCACCGGCGTCGACCCCGTGCCCCTGCTGAACCGCTTCCTCGATCTCGGGCTGCTGAGCGTACGTGGTGGTGGCTCGTTCCGGTTCCGGCTCGTCGACGCCGTCCGGGACTACGCCGTCGAACAGGCGTCCGGTGCCGGCGAGTCGACAGTGATCCGGCGCCGGCACGCCCGGCTGGTGACCCGCCTGGTGGAACGGACCGCGTCGGGATTGACGGGAGCCGGTGCCGGTGCCGCGGCGCACCGCCTCGACGAGGTCACCGGCGACATCAGCTCGGCGCTGGCGTACGCGGCGGTCGACGATCCCTTGACCGCGTTACGCCTCGCGGTGAGCCTGCCCCGGTGGTGGCGGCTACGCGGGCGGGACGTGGTCGGCCGGCAGTGGCTGCTGCGGCTGCTGGCGGACCCGCGTACCGCCGACGCCGATCCGGCCCTACGCGCGTGGGCTTCGGTAGGTGTGGCGATGCTCGCCGGTGAGCACGGTGCGGCCGCGACGGAACTGCCGACGGCCCGCGCGGCGCTTGCGGAGTTCCGTCGGCTCGGTGACGTGCCGGGCGAGTTGGAGGCGCGGACGGTGCTGGGCGTGCTGCTGGCCGCGACCGGGCGGCCGGGTCAGGCGCGGGAGCAGGCGGAGGCGGTGCTGGCCCTGGCCACCGAGCATGGTCTGACCCGCCAGATGGCTGTCGCACAGCATCAGCTGGCGTGGCACGAGATCAGAGTTGGTGACCTGGTCACGGCACGTCGCCGGCTGGCTGTGGTGGACCGGCTCGGTGGGCAGTGCGCGGAGCAGCGGCTCCGGGTGCTGGCCCGGGGCACCGTGGCGGAGGTGTTCCGCCTTGAGGGCCGGTACGCCGACGCGGTGGACGAGGCCCGCCGGGTGTTGACGGCCTTCAGCGATCTGGGCGCTCCGCGCAGTCGGCGACAGGTGCTGGGGACGCTGGGTCTGGCGCTCGCCCAGGACGGTCGGGCGGCCGAGGCCGCCGAGGTGCTCGCCGAGCTGCGTCCACTCGACGGCACCGGGGCGCTCATCGAGGGTCACCTGGCACTGCATCGTGGGGACCGGGAGGTCGCGGCGGAGTGGTTCGCGGCGGCAGCGGAGCCGGACGAGGCAACTCGGGACCGACGAACGGTGGTGGAGGCCCTGGTGGGGTTGGCGGCGAGCACCTCCGACGCGGCGGTCCTCGATCGTCTGGACCTGGCCTGCCGGGAGAGCGGCATCCGGCTGCTGGAGCATGAGGAGGAACTGCTCTACGTGCTCTCGGTGAACCGGAACGGCCCGCTGTAAACGGGCGGTGAGACGCCGCGATCCGGGGGCACCGGTGGCGGGGGCGGGGCCGGCGCGGACGAGGAAGCCCCCTGTTGCCACCCCTCGCTCATCGCCCGCGCCGGTGCCCCCCGCTGCCCCGCCGTTGCCGAGATTAGCGAGGAGCCGTGGGCCCGCCTGTCGGGTTTGATGGGCTATCGCCTATTGACCCGCTGGTTCTGCCGGTCTTTCTGCCGGTGCTGTCACGCTCGGCTGTGACAGTGCATACCGAGGGTCCGCAAGCTGTCGACGGGGTGATCGGATCAGCGGTCCGGTCGGGCAGCCGGTGCGGACCGCCTCGCCTCCCCCTTGTCGCAGTCGGCCGGCGCCTCACCGGCGGAACCGCTGCCGGCGGTCGCGCAGGGGTGCACGGCGTCGCGTACCCGGCGCAGGCCGTCGAGCAGTGCGCCCAGCGCGGCCGGGTCGAGTTGCCCGGTGAACCAGTCCTCGATGAGTTGAAGGTGTCCGGGCAGGCTCTCGTCGAGTCGGCGCAGGCCCGCGGGCGTCACGACGGCGTACGAACTGCGCCGGTCGGAGGGGCAGGCGCGGCGGGTGATCAACCCGTCGCGTTCCATCCGGTCCACCACGCGGGTCACGCCGCTGGTGGAAAGTGAGGTCTGGGCGGCAAGATCGGTCATCCGCAGTTGGTTGTCGGGTGACCGGGTGAGTCTGGTCAGCACCTCGAACTCGACAGGTGACAGACCGTGCTCCTCCAGTTGGGCGGCGAATCGGGCGGCCAGCCCGGCGTGCACCTCGAAGAGCAGGCCGACGGCCGTGATTCGAGGGTCGTCGAACGCGTTCGCTTTCACCTGTCCATCGTACCAATCCTTGACAGCAGGAATATTGTCGAGGCTATAGTTGCTGACGCAGCCGTTGGGCTACTAAACAATCTCTCCCGGAGGGCAGTTTCTCATGACCAGCAGCACCGAGCCGGTTACCCGCGAGTGGAACGGCCTCACCATCCCGGCGGCCGGTACCTACCTGCTGGATGCGGCGCACAAGCGGGTCGGCTTCGTCGCCCGGCACATGATGGTGAGCAAGGTCCGTGGCGAGTTCGCCGACGCGAGCGCCACCATCACTATCGCCGAGGAACCGCTGGAGTCCACGGTCTCCGCCACCATCCAGGCTGCCAGCATCAACACCGCTCAGGCCGACCGGGACGCGCACCTGCGCAGCCCGGAGTTCCTCGACGCGGAGAAGTTCGCCACGCTGGAGTACCGCAGCACCGGTGTGAAGTCGCACGAGGGTAACGAGTTCGTCCTGACCGGCGAGTTGACCATCAAGGACGTGACCCGTCCGGTCGACCTCAAGGTCGAGTTCGAGGGTGTCGGCCGCAGCCCCTTCGGCCAGGACATCTTCGGTTTCTCGGCGAGCACCGAGATCGACCGTGAGGACTTCGGTCTGACCTGGAACGTCGCCCTGGAGTCGGGTGGCGTCCTGGTCGGCAAGAAGGTCAAGATCGAGATTGAGGGCGAAGCCATCCGGCAGTCCTGATCCGTACGCCCCGACAGGCCCGCGCCCGCACCGCGCGGGCCTGTCGGCTGTCCGGGCCACGCCGCAGGCACGCGGCCGCTGGTGCGAATTGTCACAACTTGTTCGTCGGTGGCCACCGGGGGTCCGACAGCGCGGCTGGGTAGGTACCCGGGTGGGAGCGACAGACCTGGTCGAGTCGGCGCGATCGACCGCAACGGCGGGGTGGACTGCGCCAATGGACCGATCTTCGGGGCGGCCGGGCTCGACGCTTCCACCGAGTATGGTTCACACTGCGCTGCGGAGCGGCACCGTTCCGTGGCGTCGCGCGCCGGGAGGAAACATGGGCAGGGACGTCGATCGAGCCGCCTTCTCCCGTGAGGATCGGGTCCGGTACCGGCAGAAGGTCCGTCGCTGTCTGGACGTGTTCGCGCTGATGCTCGACGACTTCGGCTTCGACGCCGACCGGCCGATGACCGGCCTCGAGATCGAGCTGAACCTGGTCGACCCGGCCGCCGAACCGGCAATGCGCAACGAGGAGATCCTCGCCGCGATCGCCGACCCGTTGTTCCAGACCGAGCTGGGGCAGTTCAACCTGGAACTGAACGCCAACCCCCGGCTGATCTCCGGCAACGGGTTCGCAGACTACGAGCGCGACCTGTGCGCCAGCCTCAACCGGGCCAACGAGCGCGCGGCGCGGTCGGACACCCGGATCGTCCTGGTCGGCATCCTGCCCACGCTGAACGAGCGACACCTGGTGGCCGACAACCTCTCCACGAACGAGCGGTACCGGGTGCTCAACGACCAGATCGTCGGAGCTCGCGGCGAGGACATCGAACTCGACATCCGGGGCGTCGAACGACTGCGTACGCACAACGACTCGATCGCGCCGGAGGCGGCCTGCACCAGCCTCCAGTTCCACCTCCAGGTGGCGCCGGACAGCTTCGCCGACTACTGGAACGCCTCGCAGGCGATCGCCGCCGCCCAGGTGGCGGTGGGTGCCAACTCACCCTTCCTGTACGACCGCCAGCTCTGGGCGGAGACCCGCATCGCCCTGTTCGAACAGGCCACCGACACCCGGCCGGACGAGCTGAAGGCCCAGGGCGTACGCCCCCGGGTCTGGTTCGGTGAACGGTGGATCACCTCGATCTTCGACCTCTTCGAGGAGAACGTCCGCTACTTCCCGCCCCTGCTGCCGATCTGCGAGAGCGAGGACCCGGTGGAGGTCCTGCACGCCGGCGGCGTTCCCGAGCTGGCCGAGCTGCGGCTGCACAACGGCACCGTCTACCGGTGGAACCGGCCCGTGTACGACATCATGAACGGCCGCCCGCACCTACGGGTGGAGAACCGGGTGCTTCCGGCCGGGCCGACAGTCGTCGACATGCTGGCCAATGCCGCCTTCTACTTCGGGCTGGTCCGGGGCATGGCCGAGGCCGACCGGCCGATCTGGAGCCAGCTCACCTTCAGCTCGGCCGAGGAGAACTTCCACGCGGCTGCCCGCCGGGGCATGGACGCGGTCCTGCACTGGCCTCGGCTGGGTGATGTCCCGGTGACCACGCTGGTGCTCGACACGCTGTTGCCGCTCGCCGCAGCCGGGCTTGACGGCTTCGGCGTCGCCCCCGCCGACCGGGACCGGCTGCTCGGCATCATCGAGCAACGCTGTCGTACCGGACGCAACGGTGCGGTCTGGCAGACCGCCACGGTATGGGCCGCCGAGCGGCACCTGGGTCTGGACCGCCGGGCCGCCCTGCACCACATGCTCCAGCGCTACGCGGAGTTGCAGTACACAAACGAGCCGGTGCACAGCTGGCCGCTCGACTGAGCAGTCCGGCAGTCTCACCAGATCCTGACAGGAGATCGCCCTCCGGAGGGCCGCTCCCCATCAAGATCCAGGCGCACTAACGACCCCGTCGCGGTGGCCGGACGCGGCGTCCCCCGCCCTCGGGCGTCTCCTCGCTGCCGGCCGGCACCTCGGACTCCGGGGTGCCGGTGTCCCCACCTGTCTCCGCCGATCCCCTCGGCTCAGGTGCTGCGGGCTTCGGTGCCGCGGGTTTGGGCGCTGCGGGCTTGACTGCTGCCGGCTTCGGTGCGGCGGGGGCGGCTTCCTTCCGGGTCTCCGTCACTTCGCCGGATTTCGTCTCGTCGAGCCGCCCGCCACCCGGCGCGGATCGCTCGGCAGTCGGCGCGGACCGCTCGGCACCGGGCGCGAGCCGCCCGGCACCCGGCGTCGACCGCTCGACACCGGGCGCGGGTCGGTCGGTGTCCGGCTCGGACCCGCGCGTGAGTCGGTCGGTGTCCCCGACCCGTTGCCGGGGCAGCACCGGGCCGGTGCCGGGGCCGCTCGACCGGCTCTCCGCGAGCCGGGCCGATCGCTGGGCGAGCGCCGCCACCAGGACCGAACCGCCGATGCCGACGATCACCGCGTACGGGGCGATCAGGTGAGCGGACACCTGTTCCGGGCTGATCGCGGTGAGCCTCGGCACGGCGAGGAAGTACGCGATGGCCACCAGCAGCGGTCCGGCGGCGCCCGAGGCGGTGGCACCGACCCGCCGGTCGGTCGCGCGTACGCCGCTGCGGGCGGCCAGCGCGCCGATCACCAGTGCCGAACCGAGCGAGAGAACGGCACCGGGCCAGTAGAAGTAGTCCCGCACCCAGAACTGGTCGTTGTCCGAGCTGAGCTGCCAGATGCCGAGCTGTGCGGTGGTCAGCCCCCGACCGGCGAGGACGGAGTCGACGACGGCGATGACCGCGAGCAGCCAGAGCCAGCCCGCGGTGGCGATGACGTTTGTGGCGGCGGCTCGGCAGCGCAGCGCCCAGACCGCGACGAGCGTGCCGATCAGCACGCCGACAGCGGCGTACCCGGCGGCCATGTCCCGGGGAGACGGCGTGTCCGGCACCACCGCGACCCGTGCCGGCACGGCGACCAGCAACACCGTGATCAGCGCGCCGAGGCCGGCGGCCACGGCCAGCGCGACTCCCCGGAGCCCGCCACCGGCCGGCTTGACGGACGGCGGTTCGCTGGCGGGCGCAACCGGGGCTTCGGACGTCGCTGACCCGCTGACCACCGCCTCGGTGTCGGACGGCGACGCGGCGCGGCGTCGGTCGTGCAGCCGCTGCGCGCAGACCGCACCGAAGATGGTCGAGGTGGCGGCGATCCAGGTGGCCCAGATCAGGCTGGCGACCCAGGCCGCCGTGCCGGCGGTCGCCTCGTTGGGTGCCCAGTTGAGAATGCCCAGGCCGTAACCGAAACCCAGTTGGGCGGCCCCGGCACCGGCTGCCACGCCGGCCGCGGTGGCGATCGATCCTCCCCAGCCCTGTCTGGCCATGCCGGGCAGCGTAACGTCCTGTGGTCGGTGCGGCGAGTCGTGCGCGGCACCGGCAGAAAACGGTTACGGACAGTGCTTGGCCCCGGTCGCTACGGTCGCGGGTGATGAGGTGGTGGGCGGGATGACGGACGGGACCAGGGACGGGCGGCCGGGGCGCGGTGACACCGGCCCCGATCGCACGAGGCTGATCATCGGCGGTGGAGCCGCCGCCGTACTGCTCGCGATCATCGGTGCGGCCGGGGGCTGGGTGCTCGCCGGCGACCAGGCGAGCACTGACCGGGTGTCATCCGGTGCGACCGGCACCCCCACCCCCACCCCTGCCGTCCGGACCTCTCCGCCGCGTGACCGGCCGACGGCGACCACCCCGACCACGCCGAGCAACAACCCCAGCCCGTCGCGGCCGACCGGACTCACCGTCCCGGACCTGGTCGGCACGGACTTCGAGGAGGCCCGGGACGAGCTGCGGGAACTGGGCCTGGGCTGGCAGCTCGTCTTCGGCAGCGGTGACAGTTCCAGCGTCCGCAGCACCGATCCGGCCCCGGGTACGCCGGTGCGGCGCGGTGTCACCGTCAAGGTCAACGTGGCTGGGGCCGCACCGCCCAACGAGGTGCCGGACCTGATCGGTGAGAAGTGCAACGAGGCGGGGGCCGAACTCGTCGACGACGGCTTCTCCCCCCGCTATCCCAACGGGCGTTCCGGCGCGGTCATGTCGCAACAACCGTCGGGCGGGACGGTCGGCAGGTGGAACGACGTGGTCCAGATCTGGTGCGGTACTCCGCCGAGCGCGGACGCGAGCGCGCCGGCGCCGTGACGCGCACCCGACACGCTGATGCGGACCGATGACCGGCAGAACCGCTAGGTTGACCGTCGAGGGGCCTGTTGCCCGCCCGGCCGGCGGAAAGGACGTGCCATGAGCGACGACCGCCAGGAGCCGACCGAAGGGCAACCGGACGATCGGACCCGGGCCATCCCGCCGTCCGGAGACAACCCGGACGAGACCGCGCCCCTCGGGCGTACGCCCGACGAGACCGCGCCGCTGGGGCGTACGCCGGATGAGACCGCGCCGCTGGGGCGTACGCCGGATGAGACCGCGCCGCTGGGGCGTACGCCGGATGGGCCGGCGCGGACACCGGACGAGACCGCGCCGCTCGGGCGCGCTCCCGACGAGACCGCGCCGATGGACCGCGCAGCCGGCGAGCCGGCGGTGCCGGCCGATGCCACCGCGCCGATGCCGCCGACCCAGCGTCCCGGGCCGGCAGCCTGGTCCGGGCGCGCGGAGGTGCCCTCGGTACGGCCGGGCGTGGACCGCGAACTGGCCGGTGGCGACTGGTACGCCGACGAGCAGCCCGGCCGACCGTGGTGGCTGCCGATCCTCTGGGGCGTCCTGCTGTTGCTCCTGCTCAGCCTGATCGGGGGCGGGTTCTGGCTGGCCCGCCAGGGGCTCGACGGCGAGGGACCGGCGCCGGAGTCGCCCTCGCCGACCACCCAGGCCCCACCGACCACGGCGTCACCGTCGCCGACCTCCGCGTCCCCGTCACCACCACCGACGACGAGTGCCGCCCCGGTCCAGGTGCCGGTACCGCCGCTCGTCGGTCTGCCGGAGGCCGCCGCACGGGCGGCACTGGACGGGCTGGACCTCGACTATCGGGTGGAGTACCGCCCGTCGGACCAGCCGCCGGGGACCGTCATCGCCACCGATCCGGAGGCCGGCGAACTGGTGGAGGCGGGCGACGAGGTTCGGCTGGTGGTCGCCGAGGCCGGTCCGAGTCCGTCGCCGACGACGGGTGAGCCGACCACCGAGCCGACTGTCACGGCGAGCCCCACCGAGTGATCGACACCTTGGCGATGCCGCTGGCGAGGTCGAGCTGGCGAAGGCTGATCCGCGGGGTCACCACATGCGGCGTCTGGTGCCGACCAGCCCGAGACCGGCGAGGGAGATCGCCAGTCCGAACACGCCGGACCAGAACAGCGAGCGGCTGAGTTCCGCCCGGCTGTGATCACCCGTGGCCCGAGCGGGCGCGTCCTGATCGGTCGGATACGTGGGCTGCTCGGAGTCGCCGTGGGACTCGGTAGGACCGTCGGCCGGCCGGTCGAAGAAGCCGTCCTGTGCGAAGGCGTCCCAGACGCCGCCGGCTGGGGCGTCCGGCTCGACCGGTTCGCTCTCCACGACGGTGATCTCCGGAGCCGGTACGGGCTCGGCCAGCCGGGTGGACGACAGGGCCGGATCGCGGCCCAGCACCAGCAGGGTGGTGACGGCACCAAGTAGCGCCAGGAGCCCGAAGGTGTAGGCGATACGGGACCGGTGTGGCTCCCGCGCGGACATATTGACCATGGCCATCCCAGGTTCGGGGTCCGGGAGGCGCGGGGTGGAGACATGCCGGGGTGGGCATACCGATTCTATGTCTGCGGCATGCCCCCCGAATCCTTTTCAAGCTGAACGCAGGCGGTCGTCCGTGATGCTCAGTGCACCCGGACCGGAGTCCGGACGGTCGGCCGGCGGGCCGAACGTACGGTGTGTGGACGCGGCTGCGGGGCGGCCTGGACCTGCTGCAGCCCGGCCCGCTGGACGAAGATCGACCGACGGTTGACCGCGTCCCCCGCCGCGTTCAACTCGTAGCCTTCGAGCCAGAGCCAGCCGTCGTAGGTTGACCGGTCGAGTACCCGGATCACTCGGAACAGGATGGGCCTGAGGAACTGGACACTCGCCGCGCGTGTCACGTGCAGTACGTCACCGGAGCGGGGAAGCACATGGGCTCCTGGAAGGGTCGGCCGGCGGGGAAGGGCCGGCTAAGGATGATGGGGGTTTTTCGGCTCCGGCACCGAGGTCGTGTCTCGGGAGCCGGGGCCGGTGGCGCGGTCCGTCAGTGCGGAGCTGCTGGTGGCGAAGCTCCTGTGCGATCGGTCGGCTGATCAGGAGGTGTCGCCGTGGCCGTCGCCGTCAGACGTGGGCGAGCGGCTCCCGATCCCGGGGGCCGTGCCGGCAGGTGACGACCGGGAGTGCCGGCGACCCACTTCTCCACGGTGATGATCACTCGTGGAGACGGATCGGAGACGGTCAGTAACCCGGGTCATACGGACAGAGTGCATCAGGAGCGTGCTTCATGCAAGTTGCACGTCGACTTTTGCCGATACGTGAGCGGCTCGCGCGAAACGGCGCTTGAACGCGCCGGCACCCGGGCGGCACACTGAGAGCCGGCTTCGCCGCCGCGGCCGGCCGAGGACCGGCACCATCCACGCCGCGAACGTTCGCCGGGGGGATCGCGCCGTGGGCGGGCGGGGAGAGCGGCGCGTCGAAGCGGAGAGGTGACACGGTGAGCGAGCGGCGCAGCCCGACCATCCGGCGGCGCCGGCTCGGCGCGGAACTGCGCCGCCAGCGCGAGGCCGCCGGCATCACCATCGAGGCCGTGGCGGAGCAGTTGGAGTGCTCGGCCTCCAAGATTTCGCGGATCGAGACGGGCCACACCACCGCGACTCCGCGGGACGTGCGGGACATGCTCCGGATCTACGGAGTGGTCGGTGCCGAGAGCGACGAGCTGGTGCAGATCGCCCGTGAGGCGCGGCAGAAGGGCTGGTGGCACCCCTACAGCACGGTGCTGGTCGGGGCGTACGTCGGCCTGGAGGCGGCGGCCAGTTCGATCCGGGCGTACGAGCAGCAGGTGGTGCCGGGGCTGCTGGAGACCGAGGACTACGCCAGCGCGATGATCCGCGCGGCCCGTCCCGATTTCAGCCCGGAGCAGGTACAGCAAAGAGTGCGTGTCCGACTCGGTCGTCAGTCGTTGTTGACCCAGGATGATCCGGTCGATCTGTGGGTGGTGCTCGATGAGGCGGTGTTGAGCCGTCCGGTGGGCGGGGACACGGTCATGCGTGACCAGCTCCTACGGTTGGTGGAGGTGGCCCAGCTGCCGAACGTGACGCTGCAGGTCCTGCCCTTCGAGGTGGGAGCGCACGCCGGCATGGATGGCACCTTCACGATCCTCAGCTTCCCCGAAGCCGGTGATCCGGATGTCGTGTACGCGGAGAACGCCACGGGTGGGCTTTTCCTGGAGAAAAGCGACGAACTACAGAAGTACAGCTTCATCTTCGATCACATTCGAGCAGCGGCCAAGCGTCCGGAGGAGTCCGTCGAGTACATCGCGAGACTGGCAGAGGAGCCGTTGTGGAAGTGGCGACGCAAGGATTCTCCGTGAACCTGACGCAGGCGACATGGTTCAAGAGTTCGAAGAGCGGACCGAACTGTGACAACTGCGTTGAGGTGGCGTACGTGACCGGGGCGGTCGGCGTCCGGGACTCGAAGGACAAGGCCGGACCGGCCCTGGTCTTCGCACCGGGTGACTGGCACGCTTTCGTCGCCAGCACCAGGGACGGCGCGTTCCCCCGGGCCTGACGCCCGGGGACGGTGACGACGGATCCCCGTTCGGCCAACGGCCGGGCGGGGATCCTGCTGTCGTGACCTCGTCGCGGAAGCGTGCTCCGCCAGCTGCCGTCGCCACATCGTGCCCGTCTCGTTGTACCTCTCGGTACGCGCTGGTCGACATCCCCCCGGCAGGGCGGGTAACCGAGCGAGGCAGGCGAGACGGATGACGAGTATCGGGTCGGAGAACCTCACCAACGGACCGGGAAAGCCGGAACGGTTCGGCGGCAAGTATCGCGGGGCCCGGCGGGACACCGTACTGACCGAGGTGGTGTCGGCCGAGACCGAGCACGCGGGCCGGGAGACCCCGGCGGCGACGGAGCCGCCGTCGCCGCTCACCCTGCCGTCGCTGGACCCGAATCCGCTCACCGAGCCGTCCTTCCCGGCGGCCGGGTGGTCGACTGTGGATGACGGCTCCCTCGTGGACCATCCGCTGCTGCGTGGCCTGTTGATGGAGCTGCCACCCAGGGGCAGCGTGCCGCCGCCCGGGTGGCTCGACCGCTGGTTCGAGGCGACCAGGGCGATCCTGGAACTGCTATACGTGCAGGGCGCCGGCCGGGCGCGGTGACGACACCCGCTCGGGCATGGCCCGCTCGGCGAGCCGGTTGTGGCGCAGCGCGTGGCGTACGCCGATCGCCGCGACGGCCAGCGCCGCGACGGTGATCGCCGGCCCGGTCGCCGAAGGCCCGAGGAGTTGGCCGGCGCCGCTGGCCGCGACCACGGCCGGCAGCAGCGCCAACCCGGTCACCTGCAACGGCAGTCCGAGCAGCGGGTGTGCGGCGGCGGCGCGCAGTCCGTGCGGGGCCGGTGTCCCGGCGGCGACGGCCAGCGCGCCGGCTCCGGCCCACAGCCGGCGCAGCCGGCGCACGGTGCAGGCGGCCACCAGCAGGGCGGGCACGGCAGCGAGCGCCAGCCCGTCGGCGGCTCGATCCGCCAGGGTCGGCCCGACGGTGGCCAGCCCGGCGATCGGCAGAGCCACCGTCAGACCGAGCCCGGTCAGCGTGAGGGTGAGCAGCCAGCCGGTGTGCTGGCGCAGCTCGCGAGCGTGGTTCAGGCGGGGTAGCCCGTCCGCGAGATAGCCGGCGGTCCACCAGACGGCGGCGACCGGAAGCAGGAGGGCGAGATGGCTCTGCATGTCCATCAGCCTTGCCCGAATTCACGCTCGCCGAATCCGGGCCCACCCCCCGTTCGTCCCGTACCCGTCCCCCGTAGGGGAACCATCTCGCCAGTGTTATGAGGGATCCGGCATGTTCAACTGTCCGCACACATCCAACTACCCTCACCTTGATCGGCATTCATCGATCAATCTGCCACGAGCAGGTGGACGGTCGATGCCGGTCGGAGGGAGGTAGGAAGATGGCTCTTCCACAGAGATCCGTGTTCGTCGGGTTGGCCACGCTGGCCATGGTGGCGGCGGCCACGCCGGCCATGGCGGCCGAACCGGTCGGCACCGTCCGAAGCGCCGGCGGCGCAACCGCCGTCGAAGGCAGCTACATCGTCGTGTTCAAGGACAGCGAGGTCAGCCGTACGACAGTCGGTTCCTCCGTGGACCGGCTGCTGCGCCGGCACGGCGGTGCGACGGCCCGGACCTACACCGCGGCTGTCCGGGGCGCCGAGTTGCGGGTCAGCGCGCGGGCCGCGGCGCGCATCGCGGCGGACCCCGCTGTCGCGTACGTCGAACAGAACCACGTCGTCTCCATCGCCGGCACCCAGACGAACCCCCCGTCCTGGGGCCTGGACCGGATCGATCAGCGGAACCTGCCGCTGAACAGCTCGTACACGTACCCCAACACGGCCACGAACGTGACCTCGTACGTCATCGACACCGGCATCCGGACCACGCACTCGGACTTCGGCGGTCGGGCGACCTGGGGCACCAACACCGTCGACTCCAACAACACCGACTGCAACGGCCACGGCACGCACGTCGCGGGCACGGTCGGCGGCTCGGCGTACGGCGTGGCCAAGGCGACCCGCCTGGTGGCGGTCAAGGTGCTCAACTGCTCCGGCAGCGGCACCAACGCCGGCGTCATCGCCGGTATCGACTGGGTCACCGCCAACGCGGTGAAGCCGGCCGTCGCGAACATGAGCCTCGGCGGCGGGGCGAACACCTCCGTCGACAACGCGGTGATCAACTCCATCAACTCCGGCGTCACGTACGCGGTGGCCGCCGGCAACGGCAACGCCCTGGGCCAGCGGCAGAACGCCTGCAACTACTCGCCGGCCCGGGCCGCACCGGCGATCACCGTCGGCGCCACCCAGAACAACGACGCCGCCGCGAGCTTCTCCAACTTCGGCACCTGTGTGGACATCCTCGCCCCGGGGGTGAGCATCACCTCCGCCTGGCACACGAACGACACCGCGACGAACACCATCAGCGGCACGTCGATGGCGTCGCCGCACGTCGCCGGTGTGGCGGCGCTGGTGCTCTCGGCCAACCCGTCCTGGACGCCCCAGCAGGTCCGGGACTACCTGGTGAACAACTCCACCCCGAACGTGATCTCGAACGTCGGCACGGGAACCCCGAACCAGCTGCTCTACGTGGTCAACGGCAGCACCCCGCCGCCGACGAACGACTTCTCGGTCTCGGTGTCGCCGACCTCCGGCTCGGTCGCGGCGGGCAGCTCGGCGACCGCCACCGTGGCGACAGCCACCACCAACGGCTCCGCGCAGTCGGTGAGCCTCTCGGCCAGCGGCCTGCCGTCCGGGGCGACCGCCTCGTTCAGCCCGGCCACCGTCACCTCGGGCGGGTCGTCCACGCTCACCATCAGCACCTCGGCCAGCACGCCCGCCGGCACGTACCCGGTGACCGTCACCGGGACCGCGGCCTCCGGCACCAGAAGCGCGACGTACACGCTTACGGTGACCGGCAGCGGTGGCGGCGGCTGCTCCGGGACCAACGGCACCGACGTGTCGATCCCGGACGCCGGCTCGGCGGTGACCAGCTCGATCACGATTTCCGGCTGCAACCGGAACGCCTCGTCGGCCTCGACCGTCGCGGTGAACATCGTGCACACCTACCGTGGCGACCTGGTCATCGACCTGCTCGCCCCGGACGGCTCGTCCTACCGGCTGAAGAACAGCAGCATCTTCGACGGCACGGACAACGTGAACACCACGTACACGGTGAACCTGTCCAGCGAGGCGGCGAACGGCACCTGGCGCCTACAGGTCCGCGACGTCTACGGCGGTGACACCGGCTACATCAACACCTGGACGTTGACGCTCTGACGTCCGGACAGCGAACGGGCCCCGGCACAGCGCCGGGGCCCGTTCGTCGGGTCGGGTCAGACCGCGAACTCGGTCGGGCGTTCGGTGGCCGGCGCGGGCGGGCGGGCCTTCCACAGCCCGGTCTTCTGGGCGAACAGGCGACCCAGGTACGCGGGGTTCAGGATCACGTAGCGCCGCCACAGGCGCTTGGGCTCCAGGCCGAGGCGCCAGAACCACTCCAGTCCGGCGCGCTGCATCCACGGCGGCGGCTGACGCAGCAGGCCCGCGTGATAGTCGAAGGCCGCGCCGACCGCCATCATCGGCATGTCCAGCAGCGGGCGCATCGCGTACGTGAAGATCTCCTGCCGGGGGCAACCGAGCCCGACCAGGACCAGCCGGGCACCGCTGGCCTTGATCCGCTCGGCGATGTCGACGTCCTCACCCGGCTGCACGCCGCGGAACTTGGACGCCTCCACCCCGGCGATCTTCAGGGCCGGGAACATCCGCTCCAGCGCCGGGATCAGCCGGGCGAGCGTCTCCTCGGTCGACCCGTACAGGTAGACCGGAAGCCCCTCGTCGGCGAAGCGGGAGAGCACGTGCAGGGTCAGCGTCGGCCCGTAGACCCGATCGGTGAGCCCGGCACCGTGCAGCAGGTTCAGTGCCCAGCGCACCGGCTGACCGTCCGGCGTCACCACGTCGAAGGAGTTGAGCCGGGCGTTGTGGGCCCGGTCCAGCACGCCGGTCATCACGCCGTGCACGGCCAGCGCGGTCAGCGCCAACGGCCGACGCTCCTGGGCGGCGGCCACCACCTGCTCGGTGGCCTCGGCGTAGTCGGTCGCATCGACCAGGACGCCGAGCACGTTCTTCTTGGTCATGCTCCCGGCACCCACTTGTCCACGTTGGCCTCGTAGATCTCTCGCATGATCATTGGTACGTCGTACACCTGCTTCCAGTCCGGGTAGTCGGCCTGGAACGCCTCATTGGAGCCGATCCACCACTTGTGGTCGCCGATCCGGTTGGCCTCGACGTATTCGGTGATCATTTCCTGGCCGGTGATCTGCTCGGCCAGCGTGAACGCCTCCCGGTTGGAGGTGTTCGAGTGCCGGCCTCCGCCGAGGTTGTAAACGGCGGCCGAGCGGGGGTTGCGGAAGAACGCCTCGAATGCGGAGACCACGTCCGAGCTGTGGATGGCGTCGCGGACCTGCTTGCCCTGGTAACCGAAGATCTTGTACGTGCGGCGTTCCATGTTCGCCCGCATCACGTAGCCGAGGAAGCCGTGCAACTCGGTCGCCGAGTGCGCCGGCCCGGTCAGCGTCCCGCCCCGGAAGCAGGCCGTCTTCATGCCGAAGTAGCGGCCGTACTCCTGCACCATGACGTCCGCCGCCACCTTCGAGGCCCCGAAGATCGAGTGCAGGCAGGCGTCGATCGACATGTCCTCACGGATGCCCTGCTCGTACGGGTGACCCGGCTCGATCTCCCAGCGGGTCTCCAGCTCCACCAGGGGCAGGCTGTTCGGCCGGTCGCCGTACACCTTGTTCGTGGAGCAGTGGATGACCGGGGCGTCGATGCAGTGTTCCCGGACGCTCTGCAGGACGTTGAGGGTGCCGGCGGCGTTCACGTCGAAGTCGGTGAACGGATCGCGCACCGCCCAGTCGTGCGAGGGCTGCGCGGCAGTGTGGATCACCACAGCCACGTCCCGACCGTACCGGCCGAACAGCGCGCCGAGCGCCGCCCGGTCCCGGATGTCGATGCTGTGGTGGGAGTACGCCTCACCCAGCTCGTCGGTCAGCCGGCGGACGTTCCACGCGGTGGACGCCTCCTCGCCGAAGAACTCCTGCCGCATGTCGTTGTCGATGCCGACGACGTCGAGACCGAGGCCGGCGAAGTGCCGGACCGCCTCGGAGCCGATCAGCCCGCCCGACCCGGTCACGAATGCGACACTCACATGCCACTCCTGGTGCGTCGGAGGCAGAAACCATCGGAGCATAGCGTGACGTCCGGCACGCCCCGATACGGAGCGAGGGCCCCGCGTCCGCGGAGCCCTCGTCTGTGGTGGGGAAGGGGGGAGTTGAACCCCCACGTCCTTTCGGACACACGGACCTGAACCGTGCGCGTCTGCCATTCCGCCACTTCCCCGTGGCCCGACCTCGGATGTACGTGGTCTGGACCGAGCGCCGCCGGTCACCGGCGGGCCTCGGCCATACTACGTGACCTTGGTCTGTCGCCACGAATGGCTTTCGCTGCGGGCAGCGGTTACCGTTCGTGGCGGACGAAAGAGTAGCACGACAATCAGAGGCCGTCCGAACGGGCCGTGGCCTGCCGGCCGAGCGGCGTGTGAGCTGCGTGCGCTCTGGACGGATACCATCATGTCCTCGGGACCCGAGGAGGAGCCGGTGAGCGTGCTGCAACGCTTCGAGAAGCGTCTGGAAGGCCTGGTCGAAGGGGCTTTCGCCAAGGTCTTCAAAGGGGTGGTCCACCCCGTGGAGATCCTCAACGCCATGCAGCGGGAGGCCGAGGCACACAAGGCCATCCTGGCTGGTGGGCGCACGTTGGTGCCCAACCGCTACGTGATCGATCTCTCCCCGTACGACCACAGTCGGCTGGCGCCGTACGCCGCCGCGCTGGCCCAGGAGCTGGCCCAGTCGCAGGCGGAGTTCATCGGCGAGCAGGCCTGGACGGTCTACGGAGACGTGATCGTCGAGATCGAGCGCGGTGAAGGACTGGACACCGGTATGTTCCGGGTCACCGCGGAGGTCTACACCGGTGGCGAGGTCGCCCCGGTTTCGGCGCCCGGCTACGACGCCGGCCCGCCCGGATACGACGCCGGCCCGCCCGGCTACCCGTCCTACGACCAGGGTGGCGGCTACGGCCCGCCGCCGGGTCACGGCGGTGGGCGCAACATCCGACTGGTCTCCGGCGACGGTCGCACCTACCCGCTGCAGATGGGCTCGACCGTGATCGGTCGTGGTGACCAGGCCAACCTGCGCCTGCCGGACGTCGGCATCTCCCGGCGACACGCCCGGCTGGACTTCGACGGTGGGCAGGTGGTGCTCACCGATCTCGGCTCGACCAACGGCACCATGGTCAACGGCCAGCGGGTCTCCGCGGTGGCGTTGAACCCCGGTGACATGATCCAGCTCGGTACGACCACCCTGACCTTCCGCGTGGACGGCTGATCCGCCTTGCCGGAACTCGTTATCACCGTTGCCCGGTTCGGATTTCTCGTCCTGCTGTGGATCTTCGTGTTCACGGTGGTCGGCGTCATCCGCCGGGACCTCTTCGCGGGGGCCCGCTCGGGTCGACTGGTGGCCGCGCCCCGGACGGTGGGCGCGTCGACAGGTCAGGCGACGGCGAAGCCGGCGAAGGTGAAGCGGGGGCGGGCGGCACACCAGCTGGTGGTGACCGCAGGTCAGTTGGCCGGCACCCGGATCACGTTGGGTGAGGCGCAGATAACGATCGGTCGTGCCGAGGACTCCACCCTCGTCATCACCGACGACTACGCGTCCGCGCGACACGCCCGGCTCGTACCGCGTGACGGGCAGTGGTTCGTCGAGGACCTCGGTTCGACTAACGGGACGTACCTGGATCGCGCTAAGGTCACCGGACCGACCCCCGTCCCCCTCGGCGTGCCGATCCGGATCGGCCGCACCTCTCTCGAATTACGGCCATGACTCTGACCCTGCGCTATGCGGCCCACAGCGACCGCGGTCTGATCCGAGACGGTAATCAGGATTCCGTCTACGCCGGGCCGCGGCTACTCGCCGTTGCCGACGGCATGGGCGGCATGGCCGCCGGTGACGTCGCCAGCAACATCGTCATCGGTGCCATGGCGCCACTGGACGAGGACGTCCCAGGTGACGCCCTGGTCGACGCGCTCCGCTCCGCGGTGGGCACCGCCAACCAGCAACTCCGCGAGACGGTGGAGGCCAACCCCCAGTTGGAGGGGATGGGCACCACGCTTACCGCGACCCTCTTCTCCGGCAGCAAGCTGGGCATGGTCCACATCGGCGACTCGCGGGCCTATCTCCTGCGCGACGGAGAGTTCGCGCAGATCACCAAGGACGACACCTACGTCCAGATGCTCGTCGACGAGGGCCGGATCAGCCCGGAGGAGGCGAGCAGCCACCCGCAGCGCTCGTTGCTCACGCGGGCCCTGGACGGCCGCGACATCGACCCGGAGTACTCGGTCCGGCAGGTGCTGCCCGGCGACAGGTATCTGATCTGCTCCGACGGGCTCTCCGGCGTGGTGAGCGCGGAGACCATCGGCGAGACCATGCGGGAGTACGCCGACCCGCAGCAGTGCGTCGAGCGACTCGTCCAGCTCGCCCTGCGCGGTGGCGGCCCGGACAACATCACTGTGATCATCGCCGACGCCACCGACCGGGACATCGTCGAGGCGGCGCCGATCGTCGGCGGTGCGGCGGCCCGGGACCGGGGGATGGCCACCTCGGCGGACGTCTCCACCCCGGCGGCTCGTGCCTCGGCGCTCTCCGCGCCCCGGCCCGCGACCCCCGACGAGTCCGCCGCGAACAACGACGACGAGCCCGAGGCGCGTCGCCGTCCGTTGCGTGCGCTCGCGATGACGACAGCCCTGATGGTGATCGTCGGTGGCGGGGTGTTCGCCGGCTGGAGCTACACCCAGCGCCAGTACTACGTGGGCGCGACGGAGAACGGCCAGGTGGCCGTGTTCCGGGGGATCCAGGGCCAGATCGCCGGAATGGATCTCTCCAGCGTGCACTCCGAGAGCAGCGCACAGCTGGACGACCTCACCCTGGCCGCGCAGGAGCAGGTCAAGCAGGGTATCCCGGCCAAGAGCGAACCGGACGCGGAACGACGGCTGGCGGAGCTGACGATGGACAGCCCGACGAACGTGAACCTCAAGCCGATCTGCCCGCCGACGCCGAGCCCCACGCCCTCGGTGGTGGGTTCGCCGTCTCCGACGCCGAGTGTTCCGGCCGGCTCACCCAGCCAGGTGGGCAGCTCATCGCCGTCACCGCGGGGCGGCGCCACGGCCACACCGAGCGGCACGCCCGCCGGCACCACCTCCGTCGCCGCACCGGACAGCACCCCCGACGCGCCGCCCGTCGACACCTTCACGCCCACGGTCGATCCGGCGGCCTGCCGGTCGCCCGAGTAGGCACCGGCTCCGACCCGAGGACGATCGTGACCGCACCGGCCACCCCGGCTTCCTCGCCCGCGACCGCGGGCGAGCGACCCGGCGTACGCATGGCCCGGTCCCGGCGTAACGCCGAACTGTCGCTGCTGCTGCTGGCGATGGCGCTGGTCGCCGCGTACGGGGCGATGGTCGAGGCGAACGTGCTCGACACGGTCACCCCGGGCTTCTGGGTGCCGGCCGCCACGCTCACCGCGGTCTTCCTCGGCATGCACCTGGTGATCCGGTTTCTGGCGCCCTTCGCCGATCCGGCGCTGCTGCCGGCGGTGGCCCTGCTCAACGGGCTGGGAGTCGGCTTCCTCCGCCGGCTCGACCTCGCCAATGCGGCCCCCGAGGAGCGGGCCGACCTGGCCATCTTCGCCGGCATCGGCGGTCGGCAGCTGGCCTGGACGTTGATCTCGGTGGTCCTCGCCGCCGGGCTGCTGGCGCTGATGCGCGACCACCGGTCGATCTCCCGGTACGCGTACACCCTCGGTCTGGCGGGCATCGTGCTGGTCATGCTGCCGGCGGTGCTGCCGGCCAGCATCTCCGAGATCAACGGTGCGAAGCTCTGGGTACGCATCGGCAGCTTCTCGATCCAGCCCGGCGAGTTCGCCAAACTCGCCCTGCTCGTCTTCTTCGCCTACTACCTGGTGCGTAAGCGCGAGGTGCTGTCGCTGGCGAGTCACCGGTTCCTCGGCATCGACTTCCCGCGCGGACGCGACCTCGGCCCGGTGCTCGTGGTCTGGGTGATCAGCCTGCTGGTCCTCGTCTTCGAGAAGGACCTCGGCACCTCGTTGCTCTACTTCGGCATGTTCGTGGCCACTGTCTACATCGCCACCGAACGGGTCAGCTGGCTGCTCATCGGCCTGGTCCTCTTCTTCGGCGGCGCCTATCTCGCGTACGTGCTCGGCGAGGCGGTGGGCGGTCCGTTCGCGAACTTCTACCTGCGGGCACAGATCTGGCTCGACCCCTTCGCCCAGCCGTACGACGACGGCTACCAGCTGGTCCAGGGGCTGCTCGCGCTCGGCTCCGGCGGGCTGTTCGGTGCCGGGCCGGGCGGTGGCCAGCCGCTGCTGCTGCCGGAGGTGCAGAACGACTTCATCTTCGCCGGCATCGGTGAGGAGATCGGCCTCTTCGGCCTCTCCGCGCTACTGGTGATCTACCTGCTCATCGTCGAGCGGGGCCTGCGGGCCGCCCTGGCGGTCCGGGACTCGTTCGGCAAGCTGCTCGCCGGTGGTCTGGCCTTCACCCTCGCGCTCCAGGTCTTCGTGATCGTCGGCGGGATCAGCAAGCTCATCCCGCTCACCGGTCAGACCACGCCGTTCCTCTCCGCCGGTGGCTCCTCGCTGATGGCGAACTGGCTGCTCATCGCGGTGCTGCTGCGTGTCTCCGACGCCGGCCGCCGTCCGGTCGACGGTGCCGGTGGCAAGGTGACCCGGCCCTCCGGTCCGCCCGAGCAGCTGCACGGTGCCCCCACGGAGGTGATCAAGCCGTGAACGCACCCCTGCGTCGGGTCGGCGTCGTCGTCATCGTCCTGTTCGGCCTGCTCTTCGCGAACCTCAACTGGATTCAGGCCTACAAGGCCGACGAGTACCGCACCAGCGACTACAACGGGCGGGTCCAGGTCGCCAAGTACGACCGCAAGCGCGGCAACATCGAGGCCGGCGGCACCGCCCTGGCGGTCAGCAAGGAGACCGACGGCGAGCTGAAGTACCTGCGCACCTACCCGGGCGGCGCGAAGTACGCCCACGTGCTCGGGTACGAGCCGGTAAACGGCTCCGCGACCGGCCTGGAGCGTGCCGAGAACGACTTCCTCGCCGGCACCAGCGACCAGCTCATCGTCAACCGGCTGCGGGACATGGTCACCGGCGACACCACCGCCGGTGGCAACGTGCTGCTGACCCTCTCGAAGCGGGCCCAGGACACCGCCTACGACGAGCTGCGCGGCAACAACAACGGGGCGAGCAAGGGCGCGGCGATCGCCATCGACCCGGCCACCGGGGCGGTGCAGGCGCTGGTCTCCATCCCCAGCTTCGACCCGAACCCGCTGGCCAGCCACAACAGCAACGAGGCGACAAGCGCGTACAACAAGCTGGAGCAGGACGCGGGACGGCCGCTGCGGAACCGGGCGCTCGGCGAGGTGCTGCCCCCCGGCTCCACCTTCAAGATCGTGGTGGCCGCGGCCGCCCTGGAGAACGGGATCACCAAGGAGACGAACATCCCGGCCGGGTCGAGCTACACCCCGCCCACCTCCGGTGAGCCGATCCGCAACGCGGCGCCGTCGATCTGCCCCGAGGCACAGGTGACCCTGATGAGCGCGGTCACCGAATCCTGCAACACCGGGTTCGCCAAGCTCGGCGGACAGCTCGGCCCGGACGTGCTCAAGGAGAAGGCCCAGCAGTTCGGCTTCGAGCAGGAGGACCTGACCGTCGGCCGGCTCGGCGAGAGTGGCCTGGGCGTGGCGGCCAGCCGCACCGGCAGCATGGAGAACCCGGACGGTGGCCCCGACCCGGCGGCGCTGGCCCAGTCCTCCATCGGCCAGCGTGACGTGCGGATGACCCCGTTGCAGGGCGCCATGATCGCCGCTGCGGTGGCCAACGGCGGCAGCCAGATGCGGCCGTACCTGGTGCGCCAGCTCCTGGCACCGGACCGCACCACCGTCTACGACACCGCCAACCCGCGTGAGCTGCGCCGGCCGGTGAGCGGCCAGGTCGCCGCCGACCTGCGGGACATGATGGTGAGCGTGGTGCAGAACGGCACCGGCCGCAACGCCCGGATCAACGGCTACACCGTCGGCGGCAAGACCGGCACCGCCCAGTCCGCACCGGACCGCCCTGACCACGGATGGTTCATCGGGTTCGCCCTCGACTCCGAGGGCAAGCCGGTCTCCGCCGTCTGCGTCGTCCTGGAGGAAGCCGGCAGCGGCGGCAGCGCCGAGGCCGCCCGGATCGCCGGTCAGATCATGCGGGCCGCCATCGCCGAACCCGGGGGGCGCTGACATGCTCAGTCCCGGTGTGCAGCTCGGTAACCGCTACCGGCTCGACGAGCGGATCGCCAGCGGTGGCATGGGCGACGTCTGGCGCGGCACCGACCAGGTGCTGGGACGTACGGTGGCGGTCAAGAGCCTGCTCCCGGCGTTGCTGGACGAGCCCGGGTTCGCTGAGCGGTTCCGCGGCGAGGCCCGCACCATGGCGACGATCAACCACCCGGGCGTGGTCGACGTCTACGACTTCGGCAACGACCAGCACATCGCCTTCCTGGTGATGGAGTACGTCGAGGGCGATCCCCTCTCGGCCACGTTGAGCCGGGTCGGCCGGCTCACCCCGGCGCGGACCATGGCGCTTGTCGCCCAGGCCGCGGACGCGCTGCACGCCGCACACGTGAAGGGCATCGTGCACCGGGACGTGAAGCCCGGGAACCTGCTGGTCCGCCCGAACGGCACGCTCGTGCTCACCGACTTCGGCATCGCCCGGTCGGAACTGGTCGGGCAGCTCACCGCAGCCGGGTCGGTGCTCGGCACCGCGTCGTACATCTCGCCGGAGCAGGCCACCGGCCAGGTCGCCACGCCCGCCTCGGACGTCTACGCGCTCGGTGTGGTCGCCTACCAGTGCCTCGCCGGCCGGCGACCCTTCGAGGGGGACAATCCCCTCGACATCGCGATGCGGCACGTCCGGGAGACGCCCCGGCCACTGCCCGCCGACATCCCGCCCCAGGTCCGCGCGCTCGTCGAGCGGGCGTTGGCGAAGGACCCGAAGGACCGTTGGCCGAGCGCCGCCGCCCTGGCCGGTGTGGCGCGGCAGTTGAAGACCGCGCTGTCCCGGCAGGCCCGGGCCGGCGGTCAGGCCGCACCGATCTCCGCCGCGCCGGCCTCGCCGGCACCGGGCCGCGCGCAGGTTCCGCCACCGCAGCCACCGCCCCCGGTCGCGGCCCCGCACTCCCCGGCCCCCGCGCACCCGCAGGCCGTGGGGCACCGGCAACCGCCGGCCCACCCGCAGGCCCGTCCGCCGATGGCCCCGCACCGCCCCACCACTGTGGCACCGGCCGCCACCGGCTACCCGCGTGGCGCGGCAACCGTTCCATCCGGGTACGCTCCGCAGCCCGGACCGTCACGTCCGGTGCCCCGACGGTCACGATCCGGCATGGTCTTCCTGGTCATCATGCTTGGCGCACTGGTCCTTATCTGCTCCGGCGTGATTTCCTACCAACTGCGGAACAACCTCGGCGCGGGCACGCCGGGTGGGGCTTCCGTGCGAACGGTGACGTCCGACGCGCTGCGGCCCGACGGGCGAGACGATCCGGTCGGTACGGCGTACCGTCGACTGGATCAGCCCCGACCGGGCGACGAGACGACGACGAGCGAAGGACGACAGACGCGATGACAGCGCAGGCCCGCCTGCTCGGTGGCAGGTACCAGGTCGGCGAGCTGCTCGGGTACGGCGGCATGGCCGAGGTACATCGCGGTCGTGACCTGCGACTCGGTCGGGACGTGGCGATCAAGATGCTCCGCGCGGACCTGGCCCGGGACGCCACCTTCCAGATGCGTTTCCGGCGGGAGGCGCAGAACGCCGCCTCCCTCAACCACCCCGCCATCGTCGCCGTCTACGACACCGGTGAGGAGCAGGCGCCGACCGGCGAGACGCTGCCGTTCATCGTGATGGAGTTCGTGAACGGACGCACGCTGAAGGAGGTGCTCGGCGCCGAGGGCCGGCTGCAACCCCGGCGGGCGCTGGAGATCTCCGCGGACATCTGCGCCGCGTTGGACTTCAGCCACCGGCACGGCATCATCCACCGCGACATCAAGCCGGGCAACGTGATGCTCACCCAGACCGGCCAGGTCAAGGTGATGGACTTCGGCATCGCCCGGGCATTGGCCAGCGGCGCCACCACGATGACGCAGACAAGCGCGGTCATCGGCACCGCGCAGTATCTCTCCCCGGAACAGGCGCGCGGCGAGGCGGTCGACGCCCGCTCCGATGTGTACGCCGCCGGTTGTGTGCTCTTCGAGCTGGTCTGCGGGCATCCGCCGTTCGTCGGGGACAGCCCGGTGAGTGTCGCGTACCAGCACGTGCGGGAAGCGCCGCCGACCCCGAGCGACCTGAACCCGGACGTCAACCCGGCGGTCGACGCGATAGTGCTCAAGGCACTGTCGAAGAACCCGTTGAACCGCTACCAGAGCGCCGGGGAGATGCGGGCGGACCTGCTCCGCGCGGCAGCCGGCCGGCCGGTGATGGCGACCCCGGTGATGCGCGAGGACGAGACCGTGGCGATGGCCGCGGCCGGCCGTCCGGGGTACCCGTCGGGGGGTGCGACGCAGACCCGCCAGATCCCGGCCCGGGTGGGTGACCCGCGCCAGCGCAAGGCGTCGTCCTGGCTGATCGCGACGTTCGCCGCGCTCGGCGTGCTGGCGGTGATCGCCCTGGTCGCCGCCCTGCTGCTGAACCAGGGAAACGACCCGCAGGACGCTCCGGTGCCGACGGTCACCGGGCTGAGCCAGGCCGACGCCTTCGAGCAGATCGAGCAGGTTGGCTTCGTGCCGGCACTCGGTGAGCCGGAGTTCACCTCGGACTGCAAGGAGGGGACGGTCACCAGCCAGTCCCCAGCCCCCGGTGAGCGGGTCGCACCGAACAGCACGGTGACCGTACGCATCTGCGGCGGCAAGCCCGAGGTGGAAATCCCCCGCGGCCTCGTCGGCAGCACCCGCGAGAGCGCCGAGACGCAGCTCGAGAACCTCAATCTCACGGTCGAGTTTGACGAGGTCGACAATGCGGCACCCAAGGACCAGGTGCTGAAGGTCGACCCGCCATCGGGCGAGAAGGTCGCGGAGGGCACCGAGGTCACCCTCACCGTCTCCCGGGGCAACGTCGTGGCGGTGCCGTCGGTGGTCGGTCTGCCCCAGGCGGAGGCGACGCGGACCCTGGAACGCGCGGGCTTCAAGGTCGACCCCGAACTCGGGCCGGAGGTCCCCGCCGATCAGGCCGGGCGGGTGGTCGATCAGAGCCCGAACGCCAACACCGAGCGGACCAAGGGCAGCACCGTGAAGATCGTCGTGTCGGTGCCGGAAGAGGAGGACCCGGACCCGCCGTCCCAGACGCCGCCGACAAGCACGCCGCCGACCACCCCGCCGCCGGATGGTGACGACGACGGCGGGGGTGGCGACGGTGGCGGGATCCTGCCGTCCTTCACCCCGTTCCGCCTCGGTGAGGATTGACGGGACCGATCCCGCCTGCCGACCTGGCACGGCGTCGGCGGCGACGCCTGCTCCGGCTGGCCGTGCCGGCGCTCGTCGCGCTGCTGGTCGCCAGCCTGCCCTGGCTCTGGACGACCACCGGAGCGCGCGGCCACGTCCACGCGGCAACCGAGGCACCGACCGCCGACGTGGTGATCGTTCTGGGTACCGCAGTGACGGAGGACGGCAGGCAACCGGGCGTCCGGCTCGCCGGCCGCCTGGAGACCGCCGCCGAGCTGGTCCGCAGCGGGCGGGCCCGGGTGGTGCTCGTCTCGGGTGACGGTGCTGGCGAGTCCGGCGACGAACCGGCGATCATGTCCGCCCACCTGACCGAGCAGCTCGGCGTCGATCCGCAGCGCGTGGTCGCCGACCCGCACGGCCTGGACACGTACGACAGCTGCCTACGCGCCCGCCAGGTGTACGGGATCGAGCGTGCCCTGATCGTCACCCAGTCCTACCACCTGTCCCGGGCGGTGACGCTCTGCCGGCACGTCGGGATCGACGCCGACGGGGTGCCGGCCCGCTGCTCGGGCTGCGGCACCGGCCTGCTGGTGCGCAAAGCGGCGCGGGACTACCTGGCCAGCGGCAAGGCGGCCTGGGACGCGATCCGCGACCGGCCACCGGCCGTCAGCTCACCCGCCGATCCCGCCATCTCCGACGCCCTGGCCCGCTGACCGCCCGACGGCTCGGTCCGGCCCGCTGCTCGGGTCGGTGACCCCCCTCGCCGTGCCGTGGCACCGTCGCGGCCGGCCGCAACGACCGCGAGACCTGACCGTCAGGTGGTGGCAAAGGCGGCGCGGCGGCGGGCGTCGACCTCGGCGGCCAGTTCCGGTGCGTGCTCCAGTGCCTCGGGGTGACCGCAGGCGGCGAGCCAGTTGGCCAGCATCAGGTGACCGCCCTCGGTGAGCACCGACTCGGGGTGGAACTGGACGCCCTCGATCGGCAGGGTGCGGTGCCGCATCGCCATCACGATCCCGGAGGCGGTCCAGCCGGTCACCTCCAGCTCGGCCGGCAGTGTCTCCCGCAGCACGGCGAGGGAGTGGTAGCGGGTCGCCGTGAAGGGGTCGGGCAGCCCGGCGAGGACGCCGGTGCCGTCGTGGTGGACCTCCGACGTCTTGCCGTGCAGCAGCTCCGGGGCGCGGGTGACCGTCGCCCCGAACGCCTCACCGATGGCCTGGTGACCCAGACAGACCCCGAAGATCGGCAGTTTGCCGGCGTACTCGCGGATCACGTCGAGGCAGATGCCGGCCCGGTCGGGCGTGCCCGGCCCCGGTGAGAGCAGGACGCCTGCCGCGCCGACCCGACCGACCTCGGCCACCTCGATCTCGTCGTTGCGTCGTACCTCGCACTCCACGCCGAGCTGGCCGAGGTACTGCACCAGGTTGAAGACGAACGAGTCGTAGTTGTCGATCACCAGGACGCGCATCGGGCTCACTCGTCCTCGTCGGGCGGCGGGGTGTTGTTCCGGTCGGTGTCGTACGGCAGTTCGTGCTCGTCACCCGGTGGGGCGTCGTCGACCGCGCCCTCGTCCCCGGGGCCGAGGTCACCGTCCGGCGCGCCCGGCACGCCGGAGTCCTCCTGGGTCACCTGCACGTCGTCGAAGGGGAGCAGTGGTTCCGCCCAGGGGAAGACCACGTACCACAGCAACGCCACCATCGTGGTGGCCAGCAGCAGGCTGCCGACCAGCTTGCCGGGCAGCCCGAAGGGCAGCTTGCGCCAGATCCAGGCGTACATCGTCAGGTCCCCAGCTCCGCCGGGCGTCCCTCGGCCTTCGGCTGGGTACGCGTCAACTCGGCGTGAATGATCAGCCGCTCGTAATTGTCGAACTTCGGGTTGCAGGTGGTCAGGGTCAGCATCCGCTTCGTGGGTTTCTCGCCCGGTCGACCAGGCACCGGAGCCACCACCTCGACCTGCGTCGGTTTGACGATCAGACTCTCGGTGACCTGGTAGACGTACCAGTCGTTCCGGCCCTCGACCAGGATCGGGTCACCCTTGCGCAGCTCGTCCAGCCGCCAGAAGGTTGCCCGGTTCCGGTGCCCGGCCACGGAGAAGTTGCCCACCTGGCCCGGCCCGGCGCTGTCCGGGTAGTGGCCCGGCGCGTACCGGATGTCCTGCTGGCCGACTCCCTCGACCACGATCCATTCCTTGTCGAACTTCGGAATGTAGAGGCCGGCGATCGGCGTGCCGTGCACCGCCGGCTTGGGCTTGGCGGACGGGCTTGCTGATGCCGCCACCGTCGGGTCCGGCTCGGGTGCCCATGCCTGGGCCAGTTGCTCGCTCAGCTCGCCCTGGTGGGCGTCGACGATCGCCGACTTGCCCCAGATCTCATAGCCGGCGAAGAGCAGCACCACAAGTCCGAAGGTGATCAGCAGCTCGCCACTGAACCGGAGACCTGTGCGCACCCGGGACCAGACCGACGGGCGGGTCAGCTCCGAGTAGACGCTCTTGTAGCCCTCACCCGTCTGGTGGGGGCGCAGCTGCACCACCCGATCGCCGCGGCGCGGCTTCGGTGCCTCGGCCGGCTGGTCGGCACCGTCGGACGGTTCCTCGCCCTTGGGCGGCCTGGGTACGGCACCCATCAGGGCGGTCGAGTCCAGTGCGGGCGGAGTACTCGGCCGGGCCCCGGTGACCGCCGGGATGAGTGCGGTGGCCCCCGGGTCGGCCGATCGGCTCGGCGCGGACGGCTGGCCGGACGCGGAAGCCTGCCCCGGTGTCGTGGACTGGCCGGGTGCTGCCGGGCGGGGCTGCTGGCCAGAGGTGGGGCTGGTCGGGCTGACCGGACGATCCGTGGCCCCCGGGCTCGCCACCGGCTGCCCGTTCGTCGCCCGGTTCGCCCTGGTCGGCTCCGTTCCCCGGCCACCGGCTGCCGGGCCGGCCAGGTCGCCGACCTTCGGCATCAGCGCGGTCGGGCCCTCACCGGACCAGTCAGCCTGGCCGGGTGCGCGGTCCGTCGACTGCCGTGGTGGTTCGACGCCCGGGGTGCCCCGACCCTCAGCCGACCAGGACGGCGTCGTCGGCGGCTGGCCGGGCACCGGGTACGCCGAACCGTTCCCGGCGGGCCTGTCCTGCCCGGGGCGTGGCGCGTGCGGTGCCGGCCTGTCCTGGCCAGCCTGTGCGGGATGCGGCGGCTGCGTCGGGCCGCTCGGGCCCGGCTGTCCGGGATACGGCGGCTGCGCCGGCCCGCCGTTGCTCGGCGGCCCGACGTACGGCGCGTGCGGTGCCGACGCGGCGGTGGCAGGCTGCCCGGACCCGGGACGTGGTGCCTGGGGTGCCGGCGCCACCTGGTTGACCTGCCTGGAGTCGGGACGCGGTGCGTGATCGCCGTAGGGTGCGCCGAACTGCGGTGTCGGCGTTGGTTGCGAAGGCTGTGGTGACTGACCGGACGGTGGCGTGGCCGGCCGCACAGCGGCGGGGTGCGCGGCCCCGGCGGGCGGATTCGCCGGCCCGCTGGGCGGCCAGGTCGCAGCACTGCTCGGCGGCGTCGCTCCCGTCCCGACCCGAGTCTGGTCAGGTGATCCGGTGCCAGGCCAGGGCGGCGGGGTGCCGTTCGCCTCGGCAGTCCCCGGCCCGGCCGGGGTGCCGGCTGGCCCGGTCCATCCCGGCTGACCCACGGGGCCGGTGACGTCCGGGCGACCGGTTCCGGCGTGACCTGGGTCCGCGCTGCCCGGCCGGATGCTGCCCGGCTGCTCGGTGTCACCAGCGCCCCGGGTCGGCTGGAAGGCGCCGCGCCACGGCGTCGGCCCCACCGGAATGTCCGGCTGACCCGACGGCAGGGGTACGCCATGCCACTGGTCTTTGTTCCCCGCGCCCGGTTGCCGGCCGGCGGCGTCACGACCCGGATCGGGCGGGGCATCCCACTGGTTCGCCGTGCGGCCCGGATCGGCCGCGCGCTGCGCGCCCGGTGCCGGGTCCCACTGGTTGGCGCTACGCGCGGCTGTCGCCGGCGCGTCCCACTGGTTCGCCCGGTGGTCCGTGACCGGCGCGGTGTCCCAACGCCCGGCGGGTGCGGTCGGCTGCGCCTGGCCGCTGGCGCCCCGGCGGTCGACCGGAGGCGTGCTGGTCCGCTCCGGTCCCGGTGCCGCGTTCCAGCCGCTCGGTGCGCCGGGCGCGGCTGTGGTCCGAGCAGGCGGATCCGCCGCCGGTGGTGTGTCCCACCGGCCGGCAGCGGCAGGCGAGCTGGCCTCGGCGGTGCCGTCGAAGCGGCCGGAGTTGGTCGGCCGTTGGCCGTCCGGTACCCGACCACCGGCAGGAGCCTGGTCGGTCGGACGCGGAGCCGTGGCCGGTGCCGGGTCGTGCGGTGCCTGGGTCGGCCCGGACCGGGTGGGCAGCACCGGGTCGGGCCAGGCTCCTGCGGCACGGGCGCTTGTGGATTCTGCCCGATCGACCTTGGGCAGGAAGGCGGTCGGCTCGTCGGTCTGGTCGCGGTGCCGACCGTCGGAGTGCGGGCTCACCGCGGGCTCACTGCGGCACCGCCGGCACCGTCGCCGAACGCAGGGTGGTGGAGTCCTCGAAGGCGGGCACCGTGACGGTGCCGGGGGTCTCTGAGTAACCGAGTTGGTAGTTGTTGACCGCGTCCCTGAACCACCGGACTCCCTCGGAAGCGGCGAGGGCCTGCCGGAGTGCGGCGGGGTCGCCAATTGCTACGATCTTGAAAGGTGGGGAGTACACCCGCCCGTGCAGGAGCAGGGTGTTACCCACGCAGCGTACCGCGCTGGTTGCCAGGACGCGCACGTTCATGATTGACATCGCCTCGGCGCCGCCGGCCCAGAGCGCGTTGACCACCGCCTGCACGTCGCCCTGGTGGACGACCAGGTCGTCGTTGGTGGCCCCTTCGGGCAGGTTGCTGAGCTGCGGTGCGTCGTTCAGCTCGACGGTCAGGCCGGAACCGGTGAGGGCGGTGAAGCCGGCGGCGGCCCGACTGGCGGCGGCCCGCTGCTGCTGTTCCCTGATCGGGCCGTCGGAGTTGGCGAGGACGGCCGTCCGGCTCTCGAGCTCCCCGCGCAGCGTGGCGGCCCGCTCCTCGTTCGCCGCCACCTGCGCGCGACGATCCTCGATCAGCTCGGTCAGCTGGGGCCGGCGGTCCTCGCGCAGGGCGGTGCCGCCCGCCGTGGTGGCCGTGGTGGTGAAGAGCAGACCCGCCGCGAGGGCGATCAACGGTACGCCGACCGACCAGAACGGTCGGCGTTGACGTGGCCGTCCGGGCAGCAGCCCGGCGACGAGACGTCGCAGCGCCTTCTGCCACGACGCTGCGCCGGACGTGTACTCCACGGGCCAGTCCCCCCTCGTCGTTCTGCTCCGACGCCGCCCGGTGTGGGCCGGAGCGACAGCGTCCTGCTCTGTTTTCCGGTGCTGCCCGGTACCGGTCTCGCCTCATTCGTGGATCGGACGGGTCTTCCGGACTACGCTAGCTGTCGAACATTATTGGCCATGGACCGTCGCCCTCGCGCCCGGTTGTCAGGCCGGACGAGGTCGTAACCCCTCTGGAGAGCGCCGTGCCCAAGTCTCAGGTCCGCAAGAAGAAGGTGTACACCCCGCCTACGGACGTCCGCCCGACGGCGACGACCGCGGCCACCAACAAGCCCAGCCCGATGTGGCTGCCGGTCCTGGCGGTGTCGCTGATCGTCTTCGGTATCGGCTGGCTGGTGGTCTACTACCTCTCCGAGCAGGAGTACCCGGTCATGGAGCTGGGGTACTGGAACCTGGCTGTCGGTTTCGGCGCGATGGTCGCGTCGCTGATCGTGCTCTCTCGCTGGCGCTGACCCGCAGCTCGACGCCAGGACTGCCCGGCACCACCGGCGGCCCGCCCGAGCGGTGGTGCCGCCGGCCTCCTAAGGTGTGCGCAGGGCAGCGTGGCCCGGAGTGCGAGATGACTCACGTTACTGCTGGGTAACCTTGCGCGTAGGCTGCACTGCATGACCGAGCGGAGCGAGGTCATCGACCGATCAGGTTGAGGTGCGGCGGCGTTGGGTCGACCGATCGCACCGACACCCCGGTCGCCGAGCCGCTCGACAGGCAGCAGACCGGGAGGCCAACTCGATGGGCAGCGTCCAGATCGTCACCACGATCCTCGCGGCCGCCATCACCGCCGTGGCGGTGTGGCTTGCGGTACGCGCGGTCTCGAAGATGGTGGCCGTCATCCGGCTGGGTCAGCCCGATCCGACCCGGTCCGGCGACAAGGTCAGCCGCACCAGGACCATGCTGGCCGAGACCGCCGGGCACACCCGGATGCTCCGCTGGAGCGTGGTGGGCGCGGCGCACTGGTTCGTGATGGTCGGCTTCATCGTGCTGTCGCTGCTGGTGCTTGAGGCGTACTTCGAGGTGGTGTCGCCGACCGGCGGGCTGCCGCTCATCGGTTCCTGGACGCTCTACGGGCTGGTCACCGAGTGGATCGGCATTCTGGGCGTGGTCGGCATCGGGGTCCTGATCGCGATCCGGGTGGCAAACCGACCGAACCGGGCGGGACGCCGGTCGCGGTTCACCGGATCCACCATGTGGCAGGGCTACTTCGTCGAGGCGGTCGTCCTCGCCGTACTGGTCATGGGCTTCGTGATCCGTGGCTTCAAGGTGGCCACCGACCACTTCGAGTACCCCACCTGGGCCACCCCGCTCAGTCACGCGGTCGGTGCCCTGTTGCCGGGCTGGGAGTCCGGTGTCAGCGTCGCCGCGCTCATCAAGATCTCGATCTCGATGGTCTGGGTCATCGTGATCTCGCTGAACGTGACGATGGGTGTCGCCTGGCACCGCTTCCTCGCCTTCCCCAACATCTTCTTCAAGCGCAAGCCGGGTGCGGCCGGCTCCGGCCTCGGCGCACTGCGGCCGATGATGAGCGACGGCAAGCCGCTCGACTTCGAGGAGGCCGACCCGGAGAAGGACCAGTTCGGCGTCGCCCAGGTCGAGCAGTTCACCTGGAAGGGGCTGCTGGACTTCAGCACCTGCACCGAGTGCGGTCGCTGCCAGTCGCAGTGCCCGGCGTGGAACACCGGAAAGCCGCTGTCGCCGAAACTGCTGGTGCTCAGCCTGCGCGACCACGCGTACGCCAAGGCGCCCTACCTGCTGGCCGGAGGTGGCAAGGACCTCACCGGTGAGGAGAAGGCCACCGCCGCGCAGCTCGCCCACCTCGACGTGCTGGCCCTCGCCGAGGCGGAGAAGCCGCTGATCGGCGACGCGGAGTCCGGCGGTGTGATCGACCCCGACGTGCTCTGGTCCTGCACCACCTGCGGTGCCTGCGTCGAGCAGTGCCCGGTCGACATCGAGCACGTCGACCACATCGTCGACATGCGCCGCTACCAGGTGCTCATCGAGTCCAGCTTCCCCTCCGAGGCCGGCGTGATGCTGCGCAACCTGGAGAACAAGGGCAACCCGTGGGGCGCGCCGCAGAACACCCGGGAGGACTGGACCAAGGGCCTCGACTTCGAGGTGCCCCGGGTCGGCGAGGTCGAGGACTTCGAGTACCTGTTCTGGGTGGGCTGTGCCGGTGCGTTCGAGGACCGGGCGAAGAAGACCACCCGGGCCGTCGCGACCCTGCTCAACGAGGCCGGCGTCTCGTTCGCCATCCTCGGTGAGGGGGAGACCTGCTCCGGTGACCCGGCCCGCCGGATCGGCAACGAGTTCGTCTTCCAGATGCTGGCCCAGCAGAACGTCGAGACCCTCAACGAGGCGTTCGAGGGCCGGGAGAAGGCCAAGCGCAAGATCGTGGCGACCTGCCCGCACTGCTTCAACACCCTCGGCAACGAGTACGGCCAGCTGGGCGGCGAGTTCGAGGTGGTGCACCACACCCAGTTGCTGGCCCACCTGGTCGCCACCGGCAAGCTCACCCCGGTGCAGCCGGTCGACGGCGGCGTCACCTACCACGACCCGTGTTACCTGGGCCGGCACAACCGGGTCTTCACCCCGCCGCGCGAGGTGCTGGGCAGCGCGATCGAGGGTGAGCTGACCGAGATGCCGCGTAACAGCGAGCGCTCCTTCTGCTGCGGTGCCGGTGGCGCCCGGATGTGGATGGAGGAGCGGATCGGCAAGCGGATCAACGTGGACCGGGTCGAGGAGGCCATGTCCACCGGGGCCAGGACTGTCGCCGTCGGTTGTCCGTTCTGTTCGACGATGCTCACCGACGGGGTGAACGGCAAGGGCGCTGGGGAGCAGGTCGAGGTGATCGACGTGGCCAGCGTGCTGCTCCGGTCGGTGAAGCCCGAGCGGGTCGGTGGCGCCGAGGAGAGCACGCCGGTGGCCGGCTGACCGGCGCGTACGCAACGGGCGGGGCGGCACCTCCACGGGTGTCGCCCCGCCCCGTTTTTGCATTGACGTACATAACTGTAACGAATTGGCCGACACCCTTAGTGTGCGTACCGTCGCGCAAAGGTGAATGAGCCGTTGGTCGCCTTGATTCCCCACCGCGCCTTCCCTAATGTGAGGCACCGACCGCCGTGGGTCGTCTGTTCCCGCCTCTTACCGCTCGCGGGACGCCCGGTGGTCGGTTGCAAAGGAGACGCTGCCGGTGGCAACCATGCCCCTCCATCGTCGCGCGCCGGGACGATCCCGTCCGAGCGGTCTGCGTAGGGCCGCGCGTGGGCTGGTCGTCCTCGTCGCCGCCGCCGCGGTCGGTGCCGGCCTGCTCGCCGCCCCCGCGTACGCCGCACCCTCGGTCGAGGAGATCGAGGCACAGATCGACAAGCAGTGGCAGAAGCTGGAACCGACAATCGAGCAGTACAACAAGGTGCGCTCCCAGCTACGGGTCAACCGGCAGAAGTCGAAGAGCCTGGAGAAGAAGATTCAGCCGCTGGCTCTGGAGACGGAGCTGGCGATGAACCGGGTCGCCGACCTCGCCTCCCGCTACTACATCACCGGACCCTCCCAGGAACTCGGCGTCGTGCTGCTCAACGCGAAGCCCGATGAACTCGGTGAGCAGATGGCCCTGCTCGACCGGCTCGCCTCGCAGGAGCGCCGCGAGCTCGAGGGCGTCATGAAGATCCGCAAGAAGTACGACGACCAGAAGGCCAAGCTCGACGGTCTGATCGCCGAGCAGGAGGCGAAGGAAAAGCAGCTCGCGGCGAAGAAGAAGCAGATCGACGCCGAGATCAAGCGGCTGGAGAAGTCGCTGCCGGTGACCGTCGTGAAGACGACCAACTGCCCGACCATCAAGGACGTGGTGAGCGCGGCTGCCCGGACCGCCATCAAGACGGCCTGCGCACAGGTCGGCAAGCCGTACGTCTGGGGTGCCACCGGGCCGAACTCGTTCGACTGCTCAGGTCTGACCCAGTACGCGTACCGGGCCGCCGGTATCTCGCTGACCCACTTCACCGGTGCCCAGTGGAACGAGGGCAAGGCCATCTCCCGCTCCGACGCCCGCCCTGGTGATCTGGTGTTCTTCTTCAGCGACCTGCACCACGTCGGGCTATACCTGGGCAACAACCAGATGGTGCACGCGGCTCGAGCTGGTAAGCCGGTGAACGTCTCGCCCATCACGACCATGCCGCTCGCCGGCTTCCGCCGACCCGGCTGAGTCACCAGCGTCCGCTGAGCGGTCGCGCAGGAACGCCCGAGGGCCCCCGGTCAAGTGACGGGGGCCCTCGCCGTTGTCGGATGTCAGCACCCACAGTGATGGCGCGGTTGTGTTGCGTATCGACGCTGATCGTCCCTACGCTGGTCAATCGTCGGCCCGCTGACAGCTCCGCCCACCCGGGTGGTAACGGTCCGACACCGCCGAGTCGCTCACGAGCGAGCCGGGTGCCCAGGTGCCCGGGGTGAATCCGCGAGTCGTCGCGGTAGGGCGTCCCCTCCCGCCCGAACCCATCAGCCGCGAGAGACCGACAACAGGCCGGTGGAGCGGGGCACACCGCATTCCACTCCTGTTGCCCGTCCTACAGCCCGGTAGGCGGTCCGGAGAGAGGGAGAACTGAGCCCGGTGGCACACCATGCCCCGCGGCCACCGTCACCGCGGCCGGGGATGCCCGGCCGACCGACGGCTGTGCCGCGCTTCCGCTGGTACCGCTGCATACCTGCCGTCCTGGCCGCGACCGCCGTGATGCTGACCGGCGGCGCGGCGGCGGCCTGGGCCGACCCGACGGTCGCCGACATCGAGCGCCGGATCGACGAGGACTGGAACCGGCTCGAACCCGTCATCGAACAGCACAACGCCACCCGGCAGGACCTGGCCGGCAAGCGGCGCGAAGCGGAGGCCCTGGCCAGCCGGATCGCGCCGCTGCAACGCCAGGTGGACGAGGCGTTGGACCGGGTCGGCAAGCTCGCTGCCCGTGCCTACAAGGGTGAGCAGGTACGGGTCGTCAACACGCTGCTCGGCAGCCGGTCGCCGGGCGAGGTGTTCGAGCAGCTCGGCCTGCTCGACCGCTACGCCCGCTTCCAGCAGCAGGATGTGCGGCACGCGAGTGAGCTGCGCGACGAACTCACCGCGGCCAAGGCCGGGCTGGACCGCACCATCGGTCAGCTCACCCGCACCGAGGCCGATCTCGCGGCGAAGCGACGGCAGATCGACGCCGAGATCGACAGGTTGCAGCGGCTCCGGCTGCGGGCGTACGGGAACGGGGGTGGTGGGCCGTTGCGGCCGGCCCCCTGCCCGGCCAGTTATCCCGGCGGGCCGGCCGGCGAGGCGGTCACCTTCGCCTGCGACCAGATCGGCAAGCCGTACTCCTGGGGTGCCGAGGGGCCGAACGCGTACGACTGTTCCGGGCTGACGTTGGCCGCGTGGTCGCGGGCCGGTGTCTCGTTGCCGCACAACGCGGCGCGGCAACGTCGGGCCACCGCCTCGGTCAGCCGCAGCGCGCTACGCCCCGGTGACCTCGTCTTCTACTACCGGGACCTGCACCACGTCGGCATGTACGTCGGCGACGGCTGGGTGGTGCACGCCTCCCGGGCGGGTCAGCCGGTCAAGATGAAACGGCTCGACAGCAGCCCGGTGCACAGCTTCGGACGACCCGGCTAGCGCGGCGTCCGGGACGGTGGCCCGGTTCCTGGCCGACGTCGACCTCTGGCCCGCCCGCGAAGTCAGCGGGTGGGCCAGGTACGCCAGCTCTGCCAGGCACGGCTCGGCGTCGGGCCGCGCTGACCCTGGTAGCGGGAGCCGTAGACAGCCGATCCGTACGGGTGCTCGGCCGGCGAGGAGAGCCGGAAGATGCAGAGCTGGCCGATCTTCATACCCGGCCAGAGGGTGATCGGCAGGTTTGCCACGTTCGACAGCTCCAGCGTGACGTGACCGGAGAAGCCTGGGTCGATGAAGCCAGCGGTGGAGTGGGTGAGCAGACCGAGCCGGCCCAGGCTGGACTTGCCTTCGAGCCGACCGGCGAGCTGGTCGCCCAGCGAGATGACCTCCAGCGTGGAGGCGAGCACGAACTCGCCCGGGTGCAGCACGAAGGCCTGGCCGTCGGGCACCTCGACGGCGGAGGTGAGGTCGTCCTGTCGGGTGGCCGGGTCGATGTGGGTGTAGAGGTGGTTGTTGAAGACCCGGAACAGTTTGTCCAGACGTACGTCGATGCTGGAGGGCTGCACCAGGGTGGGCTCGAAGGGGTCGAGCGCCAGGGTGCCCGCCTTGATCTCGGAGACCAGGTCACGGTCGGAGAGCAGCATCGCCACACCATAGCTGCCGGTATGCGACAGGCGTGTCGGGCTACCCGCTTCGAACGTGTGTTCGATAGGATGTCCGCATGGCTTCCTGGTCCGAATTCGCCGCTGACGAGCCTCGACTCGCCGACGGGATCCGCCTTCTCATGCAGCAGTACGGCCCGGGCTTCGGCTACCTGGCCACGGTCCGCTCCGACGGCGGGCCCCGGGTGCACCCGGTCTCCCCGGTGATCACCGATGACGGTCTCTACTGTTTCGTGATCGACTCACCGAAGCGGCGCGACCTGGAACGCGACGGTCGCTACGCGCTGCACTCGTTCCCGCCGGAGGAGAGCGACGACGAGGCGTACGTAGCCGGGCGCGCCCGGCCCGTGACGGACGACGCCACAGTCGCCCGGCTGGCGTTCGCGGCGCGGGCCGCCCCGCACGCCGACTGGCGCCTTTTCGAGTTCACTGTCGACGTGGCGATGCTGGCCCGACGTGAGCAGTCGGTGGGTGGGCCGAGCGAGTTGGCGTCCCGCCCGGCCGTCCAGGTCTGGCTCGACCCGGCCGGCGCCGCACCTCAGGCCACCCGGCCGGTCCCGGCCCACTCCGGGCGGCATCACCGCCGCGCCGCCTGACCCCGCACACACGCAGGTGCCGGCCCCGTCCCACGGAGCCGGCACCTGCGGTACGCGGTGCTGCGAACGCGCTATGCCGCGCGGTAGGCGTTCCAGGCGCTGATCATGCGGGTGGCCTGGCCTGCGGTGAACTGGTACATGCAGGAGTCGTACGAGTAGTCCATGAAGTTGGTGATCGGGTCCAGGCCCGCACTTGAGCAGGTGTCCCGGCCGGTCGGGCAGCCGCTGGCCGGCGAGGCCTCGGCGGGGGTGTCCCCGACCTGGTCGCCGCTGCCCGAGCAGCCGCCTTGGAAGGTGTGGTACAGGTTCAGCCAGTGGCCGACCTCGTGGGTGCCGGTGTCGCCCTGGTTGTAGTTGGTGGCGGTGCCGCCGGGCAGCGATTCGCTCAGCACGACCACGCCGTCCATCACGTTGAGGCTGCTCTGCGGGAAGGTCGCCCAGCCCAGCAGGTTGTTGCTGAGCGCACCGAGGTAGATGTTGAGCGTCGCCTTGTTGCCCTGGCGAAGCTGGGTCTTCATCTGCCGCTCGGCCGTGGAGCCCTGCCGGATCGGGTACCACGAGGTGTTGGTCACCCGGTTGATGCTCTGCAACTGGAAGGCGAAGGCGGTGGCCGCCCCACCCGTGGCACCGCTGAACGACTGGTTCAACACGTTGATCTGCGACTGGATCATCGAGTCGGGGATGTTGCCGCCGGCCCGGGTGGTGTCCTTGCGGATCACGTGTACCACCACCGGGATGGTGACCGAGGCCGCCGCGGCCTGGGTGCTCAGCGTACGTTGGCCAACTCGCTTGGCTCGCTCCTGCAGGATGTCGGCGAACTCGGCCTCGCGCTGGTGCACCTGGGCGAGGGTGAGCTGGTTCGGATCGTGCTCGACGGCACCGCCACCCTTGGCGCGGGCCAGGGTGCCCGTCGGATCCTCACACACCTCGTCGGCGGTGGCGGCGGCCACCGCCGGGCTCGCGGTCGTGGTGGCGGCCGGCAGCAGGCCGACCGTTGCCACGCCGAGCACCAGGGCGAACGACGTCGAAGCGATGCCGGCCATGCGCCGGTTCAGCAGGACGGGACGCAGTCCCATAAGCCCACCTCTTTCTGGCGACGCGACCGGGGGTTGTGTCGCGCCGTGCGGAAAACGTGGGGCAGACGTTACAACCCATAGACAGATTTGAACATGGCCATATGTTGCGTTGATGAAACTTCTTGCCGGTCCGTCCGGCCACCTCGCCCGGAGTCCAAGATCCACGCACTTTCGGTGATGTTGCTGCCTCCGGCCCGCCGCGACGCAGCAGCATCGGGGCTGCTGCCGTCTCGGACCGACCGCGACGCGCAGCGCGCGGGGCTGGAGCCCTGGATGCATCAGGGTGGGCGGCTCGGGTAGAGTGATTTCGCCTGCGGGTGTAGTTCAATGGCAGAACATCAGCTTCCCAAGCTGACAGTGCGGGTTCGATTCCCGTCACCCGCTCGGATCCGAAGGCCCTGGCCAGGACGCATGTCCGCCGGGGTCTTCGACGTTCCGCCGCCCCGAGCACCCCACGGGCACTCGGCAGCGCGTTTTGCTGCCTCCTGCCGACTGCGGTGGCTATCGCCGGTGGTGTCTGGGCGGTCAGTCGATCTCGTGACCGTCGCTGAGGACCTGCGCGTCGGCCGGCAGTCTGGCGTCGGATTGGCGCCGAAGCGCCAAAGAGAGCCAACTGTCCACTTTGACCCTTGGGGTCATGCGGCCGGCCCGCCGTTCCTAGGCTCTCCAGCGAGGAACGCCTATTCCCTGGAGAAAGAGGCATCCATGACCATGCGCACCAGGCGGGCCATCGCGGCAACGCTCATCACGGGCGTTGTGACCGCGACCGGCCTGCTGACGGGGGTGGCTGCGGCTCAGGCAGATCCGGTGACCGCCGGCACCTTCACGATGGCCGGTGACCCCGGCGACTACATCACCGGCGGCGCCACCTACAACTACGATGCCGCCGCTGGCGACCAGATGTCGATCCGCGCCGACGACCAGCTTCGTGGCGTCTACCTGTCGATCAACGGCAGGAACGGCGACTGGTGGTCGATGGACCTCAAGGCGCCGGCGGGGCAGCAGCTCGCCGTCGGCAACTACCCGGATGCCACCCGCGCACCGTTCAGCGGCGCGGGCGCCGGCATCGACATCAGCGGCAACGGTCGGGGCTGCAACACCATCACGGGCTCGTTCGTCGTCGCCGACGTCGCCTTCGGCCCGCACGGCTACGTGGAGCGCCTCGACGCCACCTTCGAGCAGCACTGCGAGGGCGGCACCCCGGCCCTGCGCGGGCGGGTCGTGATCGGCAATCCGCCGCCGCCGGCCCCGCTGGAGTTCACCGTCACGCCGGCTGCCGACGGCGTCTTCAGCAAGCTGAACGGCAAGGCCACCGTGCACGGCACGGTGGTCTGCAACGCGGACGCGACCGTGCAACTCAACGGCCTGGTGACCCAGGTCAAGAACAAGGTCATTATCCGTGGCCCGTTCAGCGGCCAGGTCGACTGCGTCCAGGGTGTGACGGCGCAGTGGTCCGCCACGGCGGACCCGACCGGCACCACCCCGTTCCAGAAGGGGAAGGTCGAGGTCACCGGCAGCGCCTGGGCGAACGACCCGAACTACCAGGGTGAGATCGTGCGGGCCGAGATCCCGGCGACCACTGTGACGCTGACCCGGGCACCGGCCGCGGTCGAAGCCCGTATGTGAGCGCGACGGGCGTGACGCGCCCGCCGAGGCACCACGGGGCCCGGTCCGAGGGAAGATCCTCGGGCCGGGCCTCTGCCGTGCACCGGCGGTGCGACCGCGGTCCCCGTACGCTGGTGATCATGAGGATTGGCATCGTGATCCTGCCTGACCAGCGCTGGTCGGTGGCCCGGCACCGGTGGCGACGGGCCGACGAGTGGGGTTTCGACCACGCCTGGACGTACGACCATCTCGGCTGGCGCGATCTGGTGGACGGGCCCTGGTTCGACTCGATGACGACGTTGACCGCCGCCGCGACGGTGACCTCCCGGATCCGGCTCGGCACGCTCGTCGCCTCGCCGAACTTCCGGCATCCGGCGACCTTCGCCCGGCAGGTGACCGCGTTGGACGACGTCTCCGCCGGGCGGGCACTGCTCGGCCTCGGCGCGGGCGGCATCGGGTTCGACGCGGCCGTGCTCGGCGGTGAGACGCTCACGCCACGGCAGCGGGTGGACCGGTTCGCCGAGTTCACCGAGTTGCTCGACGCGATTCTGCGGCAGGACGGGACCACCTGGCGGGGCGACTGGTTCGCGGCGGTGGACGCGCGGAGCAGTCCCGGCTGCGTACAGGAACCCCGGGCACCGTTCGTGGTGGCCGCCAACGGGCCCCGGTCGATGCGGATCGTGGCCCGCTTCGGTCAGGGCTGGGTGACCAACGGTGCCGGCGGGGACGACCTGAACGACTGGTGGGCCGGGGTGGCTGAGGTGACCACCCGACTCGACGGTGCCTTGGCGGCCGAGGGGCGCGACCCGGCCAGCCTGGACCGCTACCTGTCGCTGGACTCGGCACCCGTCTTCTCGTTGAGTAGCGCGCAGTTCTTCGCCGATCAGGTGGAGCGGGCGGCGAAGCTCGGTTTCACCGATGTGATCACGCACTGGCCGCGGGAGAGCGGCTGGTACGCCGGTGACGAGGCGGTCCTGGCCGACGTCGCCACCCGCCTCCTGCCCGAGCTGCACAGCTGAACCTACGGCGCCGCCGCCTCCCGGCCCGCGTCCGGAGGCCGACCGCCGGACGGGTCGGCTCAGGTGCCGAGGTCGCCGGTGGCGACGCCGCCGACCCCGGCGGACACCAGGCGGAAGCGTACGCAGACGATCTGGCTGTCGTCGGTGACCGGCGTGCCGACGCGAGCCCAGTAGGCGGCGTGCCCGGCCCGCCACTCCTCGATCGAGCGGTCGCCCTCCCCCTCGGCGCGGGCGAAGTCCCACGGCACCTCGGCGAACCGGGTCACCTCGATGCCTGTCACCTGGACAACGGCCACCAGGGCGTCCGCGTCGTCGACGAGAGCCAGCCGCTCCCCGACGTGCTCAAGTTCCTCCCCCTCCTCGGCGTACTCGCCGAGCAGGCCGGCGGTGGCGGTCTTCACGCCGGCCAGCACGAGGGTGTTGAGGCGCGTCCGTAGTTCACCGGGGGTGCCGAGGGCTAGCGCGCGGAGTCCGCCGATCCGGGGCCACATCCTGCCGAGGCTACCGCCCGCTCGCGGGCATCCGGTGGTGCTTCTGCCGTCCCGGAAGGGTTTGAATGGGGGTACGGTCGATGGCCGACGACAAGGAGATGTCCATGGCGGACCGACGGGCGGTGCTCATCCCGGGGCGCGGGTACGACACCCGGTACCCCCTCTTTCTCTACCTGGGCGAGGCGCTGCGCCGGGTCGGTTTCGGGCTGCACGGGATCTCCTGGCAGGTGCCGGAACATTTCGACATCGACACCATCGGCAGGTGGGTGTGTGACCAGGTCGCTCCGACCTTGAACGAGCGGACGGACCTGCTGGTCGGTAAGTCGCTCGGCACCCTCGCCGCGCCGCTCGCGGCCGGCCGGGGGCTGCCCGCCGTCTGGCTCACCCCGTTGCTGCACCGGGGTGACGTGGTCGACGCGCTGCGCCGGGCCACCGCGCCGTTCATCCTGGTCGGTGGCACCGCCGACTCGTCCTGGGACGGCGGGGTCGCTCGGCGGCTCACCCCGCACGTGTTGGAGATCCCCGGTGCCGACCACGCGCTGATGGTCCCCGGCCCGCTGGCCCGCTCCGCCGAGGCCCTCGGCCAGGTCTGCACCGTGGTCGAAGACTTCGTCCGCTGACTCCCAACCCTCTTCCTCCCCGTTGATCATGAAGTTGTTGTCGCGACACACCGATGTGTGGGACAACAACTTCATGATCAATGGGGTGAGTCGGGGAGGTCGGCGGTGGTGAGGAGGGCGGTGATGCGTAGGTTCGTCGCCACTGTCGGCGGGCAGGTGGCCACCACGGCGGCGGTACCTACCGGTTCGGCTCCTCGCGTCATGCAGATCTCGTAGAGAGCGCGTACCTGGGCGGCGGTGTCCACCCAGTCGTCCACCACCAGCACCCGGTCGTCCGGACCCAGGTGCCGGTCACGCACCGCCAGGTCCACCCGCCGGCCGCGGAAGTCGGGGGGACTCTGCGCCCAGGTCAGCGAGCCGGCGGGCAGCCGCCCGTCACCCGGCTTGTGCGCCGCCACGAACCCCACGCCGAGGGCGGTGGCCGCCATCGGCCCGAGGAGGAACCCGGTGACGGCGGGGGACACCACCACCGTGGGCCGGGCCGCCCGGAACGGGGCGACAAGCGCGGGCCCCAGTGCGGCGAGCGTCGCCGGGTCGCGCCACCACCCGGAGGTGTCGCTGACCAGGTGGCTCGAACCCGGACCGGGGTCGACCCATCCGAACAGCTCGACGAGGCGTTCTCTCAGCTCAGCGGGCATGTCACCATCCTGCGCCAGGCACCTGCCGAGCACCGGCCCGCCCGGCCCACCATGGATCGGATGATCGGCTGCACGTATCACCGCAATTACGGGCATAACATCATGATCACGTTGACTTCGGAAGTGCTTCTCTCGTTATGGTCCGACCCGGTTTGACCCGCTGAGAAAGGACCCGGGCCGGTGGCTGGTAAGCACTCCCGTACCCGCAGGATCACCTCGCCGGCCGGTCTCACGGCCAGCGCCGTGGTGGCGGTCGCGCTCGCCGTCGGTGGCACCGTCGGCGCCGTACGGCTGACCGCCGAGTCGGAGCCGGTACGACCGGCCGCGATCGACCTGTCGCCGACCAGCGAGACCAGCAGCCCTGCACCCGGCTCGCCTAGTGCGTCGCCGAGTGCCAGCGCCAGTGCCTCGCCGAGTCCGACGGTGAGTCCGACGCCGAGCCGCACCGCACAGGCGCCGTCGCGCAGCAAGCAGCGTACGGCCAGCCCGACGCCGAAGCCGACGGCCAAGAAGACGACGGCCCGCCCGGTGGTCGACACCGGCTCCTGCGGTGCGTCCTTCTACTGGCAGGGGCAGATGACCGCCAACGGCGAGACGTTCAACCCGGAGGGGATGACGGCCGCTCACAAGACCCTGCCCTTCGACACGAAGGTGCGGGTGACCAACCCGGCCAACGGCAAGTCGGTCACCGTCCGGATCAACGATCGCGGTCCGTTCATCGAGGGACGCTGCCTGGATCTGGCGCGGGGGGCGTTCGCCGAGATCGCGTCGCTCGACCTCGGTCACATCGAGGTTCGCTACGAGGTGCTCGGCTGAGCCGGTGGAGCGCCGCGATCGGCTCCGGCGCTGGATCCTCGCGGCCAGAACCATCTCGTCCGAGGGGCCAGGTTCATTCTTTCGCTCACGTACATCGGGCATGCTGTCGGATGTACGCACGCAACTCCTCCAGCCGGGCCGCGGCCCGCTGAGCCCCGGATCCCGCGCCGGCCTCGGCGCGGCCCTCGTCCTGCTCGCAATCGTCTCGGCTGTCGAGCTGGCGGATGGTCGCACGGCGAACTACATCGCACTGATGGTTGCCGCGCCGTTTCTGGCCGCCGCGCTCGCCTCGTGGCGGATCGTGCTCGGCGTCGGTGCCGCCGCCTCCGTGCTGGGGGCGACCTTCGCCCTGGCCGAGCGGACGGTCTCGCTATCCACGGCCGTCGCGGTGGTCGGCATCGCGTTGGGCACGGGCATCGCGGGAGCGGTGGCGGCGGTACGACAGCGGCAGGCGGAGCAGATCGCCGAGTTGTCGAAGCTGGCCATGGTGGCTCAGCAGGCGGTGCTGCGCCCCCTCGGCCCGAGGGTGGGCGCCCTCTCCGTCGCCGGCCGGTACATATCGTCGACCGCCACGGCGGAGATCGGCGGTGACCTCTACGAGGCGATCGAGACCCCGTACGGCGTTCGGATGATCATCGGTGACGTGCGCGGCAAGGGTCTGGAGGCGGTCCGGCTGGCGAGCATCGTGCTCGGCTCGTACCGGCACGTGGCGTACGAGCGGGCCGATCTGCGGGCCGTGGTGACGGATCTGGACCGGGCGGTGGCGCGCAACGTCGGCGACGAGGACTTCGTCACCGCCGCGCTCGTCGAGGAGCGCGGTGGCACGCTCACCATCGTCAACTGCGGGCATCCCGCGCCGCTGCTGCTGCGTCGTGGCTCGGTGATCTCTCTTGAGCCGCCCGCGCCGGCGCCCCCGCTCGGTTTCATGCCGGTGGTCCGACCGCGGGTCGAACGGCTGGAGCCGGGCGACCGGTTGCTGTTGTTCACCGACGGGCTCGGCGAGGCGCGGCGGGACGGCGAGTTCTTCCCCACCACGGATCGGGCCTGGCGGTTGCTCGGCCACGGTACGGTCGGCGACGGCCTCGCCTCCCTGGAGACCGCTCTTGTCGAATGGGTGCACGGCCGGCTGGACGATGACATCGCACTGGTCCTGATGGAGTACACGGGCTCACCGGGCGATGTGACGACGGCGGTGCCGAGCTGGGAGGTCGGTGCGGCCGAGGGGTGAGGACCCTTCCGGTCGCGCCGTCTCAGGTGACCACGGTTGGCGTGCACCTGAACGGCAGGTGTGTAATGCCTGTCACTGTCCGGACCGGCTTGTCGCTGCCTACCCGCGAGTAATAGAGTCGGGGTTACTGATCGGTAACACCTGTCCGGAAGCGGGGCCAGCGACATGACCCACTACAAGAGCAACCTTCGGGACCTCGAATTCAACCTGTTCGAGGTGTTCGGAGCGGACCGGGCGTTCGGCCAGGAGCCGTACTCCGACCTCGACGTCGACACCGCGCGGACCTTCCTCGCCGAGGTCGACCGGCTGGCTCGGGAGGACCTGGCCGCCAGTTACCAGGACAGCGATCGCACCCCGCCGGTCTTCGACCCGGCCACGCACACCGCGCCGCTGCCGGAGTCGTTCAAGAAGTCGTACCGGGCCTTCATGGAGTCCGAGTTCTGGCGCCTGGACCTGCCCTCGGAGCTGGACGGCACCAACGCTCCCCGGGCGCTGTGGTGGGCGCTCGCCGAGCTGGTGCTCGGCGCGAACGCGCCGGTCTGGATGTACGCCTCCGGCCCCTCCTTCGCGCACGTGCTGCACGTCGAAGGCACTGAGCAGCAGAAGAAGTGGGCCAAGCTCTTCATCGACAAGCAGTGGGGCTCCACAATGGTGCTCACCGAGCCGGACGCCGGCTCGGACGTGGGTGCCGGTCGTACCCGGGCGATCCCGCAGCCGGACGGCTCGTGGCACATCGAGGGCGTCAAGCGCTTCATCACCTCGGGTGAGCACGACCTGAGCGACAACATCGTCCACTACGTACTGGCCCGCCCGGTAGGCGTGGAGGGCGTGGGCGGCCCCGGCACCAAGGGCCTGTCGCTGTTCGTCGTCCCGAAGTACCACTTCGACGAGAGCACCGGCGAGTTGGGCGAGCGTAACGGCGTCTTCGCCACGAACGTCGAGCACAAGATGGGCCTGAAGGTCTCCAACACCTGCGAGATCACCTTCGGTGAGCACGGTGTACCGGCCAAGGGCTGGCTGCTGGGCGAGAAGCACGACGGCATCCGGCAGATGTTCATGATCATCGAGTACGCCCGGATGATGGTCGGCACCAAGGCCATCGCCACCCTGTCCACCGGTTACCTCAACGCGCTTGAGTACGCCAAGAACCGGGTCCAGGGCGCCGACCTGACCCAGATGGCGGACAAGACCGCCCCGCGGGTGGCCATCACCGCGCACCCCGACGTGCGTCGCTCGCTGCTGCTGCAGAAGTCGTACGCCGAGGGCCTGCGGGCGCTTGTCCTCTACACCGCCACCTGGCAGGACAAGGTCGCCATGGCGGAGGCGGCCGGCGACGAGAAGGCCATCAAGCTGGCGAAGCGGGTGAACGACCTGCTCCTCCCGCTGGTCAAGGGCGTCGGCTCGGAGCGGGCGTACGAGCTGCTCGGGCACGAGTCGCTGCAGACCTTCGGCGGCTCCGGCTTCCTCCAGGACTACCCGCTGGAGCAGTACGTCCGGGACGCCAAGATCGACACGTTGTACGAGGGCACCACCGCGATCCAGAGCCTCGACCTGATCTTCCGGAAGATCGTCCGCGACAACGGCAAGGCACTGATGGCCGTGGCCGGCGAGATCCAGGAGTTCATCGCCACCGAGGCGGGCAACGGCCAGCTCAAGGAGGAGCGTCAGGCGCTCGGCAAGGCACTCGCCGAGATCCAGAACATCCTCGCCGTGATGACCGGCTGGTTGGGTGAGGCGCAGGGTGGGGACACCCGGGCGCTGTACAAGGTCGGACTCGGCAGCCGGCGGTTCCTGCTGGCGATCGGCGACCTGGTCGTCGGCTGGCTGCTGCAGAAGCAGGCCGACGTGGCGCTGAAGGCCCTCGCCGGTGAGGTGACGGCGACGGACAAGGCGTTCTACACCGGAAAGGTGGCCGCCGCCCGGTTCTTCGCCCGCGAGGTGCTGCCCCGCATCGGCGCCGACCGGCGGATCATCGAGAGCACCGACCTGGACGTCATGGACCTCCCGGAGGAGGCGTTCTGAGTCACGGGGCACCCGACCGCGACGTGCGGTAGAAAACGCGTCGCGGCCCGTGTCAGCGCGACGGCCGGCGGGCTCAGGCCCGCCGGCTGTCGTCGTGTCGGCACCGGGAGCGTTCACGGCCCAGTGCTGCGGGTAATCGCGGGTCGGACGGGTAATCGTCCCGGACCAGTCCGAGTACGCCCAGAGCAACCGCACGGGGGAGTGCCGCGCACATGGGCATTGGTAGTGGGATCTTCCTGATCGCGATCGGCGCGATCCTGACCTTCGCCATCCGGGCAAACGTCTGGTGGGTCGACCTGCGGGCGGTCGGTTGGGTCTTCATCCTCGCCGGACTGGCCGTGCTGCTCACCACGCTCTGGTTCTGGCAGGACCGCCGGAAGCGGGCCCGGACACTGATCGTGGAGGAGAACCGGCTCTCGCACCCGACCGCGATGATGCCGCCACCCCCCGATCCACCGCCACCGACCGCGCCACCGAGCTGAGCCACGCGCCTGCCCACACCGCACACAGGCCCTAACCGCGTGCGGTGTGCCGCGCCTCGATGCCGGCCGTGCCGCGGCTCAGTTCCGCCCAGGACACGGCCGTCCGGTGCACCACCAGCCCGCCGGTACGCAGTCCTTCCGGGTCCGCCCGGACCGGGTCGAGCAGTTCGGACAGCAGCGAGATACCGGGGTTGTGGGCGATCAGCAGAACGGTCGCCGCGGTCGACGGCACCTGCCGGACCAGGCTCAGCAGATCCTCCGGATGTGCCTCGTAGGCGTCCGGTTCGTAGCGGACCGCCGGAGCCGGGCCTGCGGGACCGCTCTCCGGCGGTGAGCCGGTGATCCCCAACTGGACGTCGTGCCAGGTCTGTCTGGTGCGTACCGCCGCCGAGCAGAGCACCACGTCGGGTAGCAGCCCGTGTCGGGCCAGCCACGCCCCTGCCGCAGCGGCATCCGCGCGGCCGCGGGTGGCAAGCGGGCGTTCGACGTCGGGACGGTCAGTCGTGGGCTGTTCGGCCTTGGCGTGCCGGAGCAGCACCAGTGTCCGCTCGGGGTGGGGGCTGTCCGTCATGTCTCCAGCTTGCCCGATTGGCGATTCCCGTGCCGGGGTAAGTCGGTCGGTGCCGCAACCTCATCCGTGGCCGCGGCGGAGTGGAATGCCAGCTTCGATAGCCAAGGAGACGACGAGATGGGCATCGGTGGCAGTATTTTTCTGATCGCGCTGGGTGCGATCTTCGCGTTCGCCGTGGAGGCGGACCTGGGCTGGCTCAACCTGAGCGTCGTCGGCTGGGTGCTGATGCTCGCGGGCGTCGCCGGCCTGATCGTGACCCTCTACTTCTGGAACTCGCGCCGGCGTACGGTCGTCGCTCCGGTGCGTGAGGAGCGGGTGGTGGCCGACCGCGCGGTGCCGGTCCAGGATGACCGGGTGGTCCAGGAATACCGCGAGGTGCGCCGGCCCGGTCCCACGATCTGACCTCCGCCCGACGGACCCAGCGGGGGTGGTGAGCAACGAGGCTCACCACCCCCGCTGTCGTCGTACGCCGGGTCAGGCGAAGAGCGCGAAGTAGATGGCGACGTGGTGGCAGATCGCGGCAACCAGCGTGCAGGCGTGGAAGAACTCATGGTGACCGAAGACGGTGGGCCACGGATTGGGGCGGCGCAGCGCGTAGAAGACCGCCCCCACGGTGTAGATCCCGCCGCCCACGGCGAGCAGCACCAACGCCGTGACTCCGCCCTGGCGGAGGATGTCGGGCAGCATCGCCACGGACACCCAGCCCAGGGCGAGGTACAACGGCGCGGAGATCCACCGGTTGGCGTGCGGCCAGATCAGCTTGAGCGCCACACCGCCCAGCGCACCGCCCCAGACGATCGACAGCATCATGACGGCGGCCCGGGTCTCCAGCAGCAGCAGGCAGAACGGTGTGTACGTGCCCGCGATGAACAGGAAAATCATCGAGTGGTCCATCCGGCGCATGACCGCGTAGCCGCGCGTCGACCACACCCGACGGTGGTACAACGCGCTGGTGCCGAAGAGACCGCAGACGGTGAAGCTGTAGACGGCGGAGCTGACCAGGGGGGTCCAGCCCGGACGGGTGGCGGCGATCGAACAGAGCACGATGCCGCAGACCAGGGCGACGAAGAACGCGTACGTGTGCAGCCAGCCGCGCATCCGGGGTTTCCCGATGTCGACCGGCTTGAGCCGGGGGCGTGCTGAGGTGGTCACGCCCTTAGGTTACGGCAGCGTAGGTTACTTTCGGGTAGTGCAACTGGTCACGCTCTCCGACCAGCGGACGACGCGGAAGCGTCGCGCTTCCGAGAGGATGACCGAATGCGGATCACACCGGTCGGCACGCACGCCCTCCTGCTCGACCTGGCGTCGCCGGAGGACGCCGGTCCCGCTGCCCCAGCCGGACGTGACACCGACGTGGCCGCCGCGGTCGAGGCGTGGCGGGTGGAGCTGTGGCGCCGCCGCGAGCTGGGCGAGCTGGTCGCCGTCGAGATCGTGCCGGCCGCCGCCACCGTACTGCTCGACGGCGTACCGGACCCGCCGGCCACCGCCGCCCGGATCGCCACCTGGACCGCAGACGCCCGCCCTGCCGACAGCGTCGCGGCCGAGCCCGCCGCCGCACCCGCCCGCCTCGTCGAGGTACCCGTGACCTACGACGGGGAGGACCTCTCCCGGGTGGCCGATCACTGGCGGACGGACGTACCGGGCGTCGTGCGTCGCCTACGGGACACCGAGTTCCGGGTCGCGTTCTGCGGTTTCGCACCCGGCTTCGGATACCTCACCGGGCTGCCCGCCGAGCTGGCGGTGCCTCGGCTGGCGACTCCCCGTCCCCGGGTGCCGGCCGGGTCGGTCGCCCTGGCCGGCCGGTACGCGGGGATGTACCCCACCGCGTCCCCCGGCGGTTGGTTGCTGGTCGGGCGGACCGAACTGACCCTGTTCGACGTGACGGCCGACCCGCCGGCCCTGCTGAGCCCCGGCACCCGGGTCCGGTTGGTGGACCGGTGAGCGGCGGCACCGTCGAGGTGCTCCGGGCCGGGGCGTTGACCACCGTGCAGGACCTCGGCCGGCCCGGCTGGGCGCACCTCGGCGTACCCCGTTCCGGTGCACTCGACCCGGCCGCCCTGCGACTGGCCAACCGCCTGGTCGGCAACCCGGAACCGGCGGCCGGACTGGAGATCACCCTGACCGGCTGCGAGCTGCGCCCCACCCGGGCCACCACGGTCGCGGTGGTCGGTGCCGAGGCCGACGTACGGGTCGACCGTCGCCCAGGTGACACCGGCCGTCCGCTGGCCGTGCCGGCCGGGGCGGTGCTGCGCATCGGTCCCGCCCGACGGGGCCTGCGCTGCTGGCTCGCGGTGGCCGGCGGTATCGCCGTCGCACCGGTGCTGGGCAGCCGCTCCACCGACACGCTAGCCGGGCTCGGACCGGCCCCGCTGCGCGACGGCGACCTGCTGCCGCTGGGCACACCCGCCGGCCCGCCCGCCCCGGTCGACGTCACAGTGCCCGTGGCGTTGCCACCGGAACTGCGGCTCACCGTGCGGCTCGGCCCCCGGCACGACTGGTTCACCCCGGCGGCGCTGGACCTGCTGCTCGGTACGACGTACCAGGTGAGTCCGTTGAGCAACCGGGTCGGCGCGCGCCTGACCGGCGCGCCGCTGCCCCGCGCGGTGGCCGGGGAACTGCCGAGCGAAGGACTCGTCCTCGGCGCGGTGCAGGTGCCGGCCGACGGTCAACCACTGATCTTCCTCGCCGACCACCCCACCACCGGCGGATACCCGGTCATCGCGGTGGTGGACGACGTGACCCCGCTCGCGCAGGCCCGTCCAGGCACTACGGTGAGATTTCATGGACCTCAACGCTGACCTTGGCGAGGGCTTCGGCATCTGGCGTCTCGGCGACGACCAGGCCCTGCTGAACCTGGTCACCTCCGCCAACGTCGCCTGCGGCTTCCACGCCGGGGACCCGGCCACGATGCGTCGGGTCTGCGCCGCCGCCGCGGAGCGGGGGGTCGCCGTCGGAGCCCAGGTCGGGTACCGGGACCTCGCCGGCTTCGGTAGGCGGCACATCGCGTACGAATTCGCGGAACTGCGCGACGAGGTGCTCTACCAGCTCGGCGCGCTCAACGCCTTCTGCCGGGCGTACCGCACCCGGGTCCGCTACCTCAAGCCGCACGGAGCGCTCTACCACGCGGCGGCCGGCGAGGAGATGCCCGCTGCGGCGCTGGTGGCCGCGCTCGACGACTACGACCCGGAACTGCCGGTCCTCTGCCCGCCCGGGTCGGTGCTCGCCCAGCTCGCTCAGGGCGCCGGCATCCGGGTGGTGGCCGAGGGGTTCGCCGACCGGAACTACCTGCCCAACGGTCGCCTGGTGCCGCGCACCTCGCCCGACGCGTTGGTCACCGACCCGCAGGAGGTGGCCCGCCGGGCGGTACGGATGGCCACCGAGCAGGTCGTGGTGACCGTCGACGGCGGTACGGTCCCGTGCGCTGTGGAGTCGGTGTGCCTGCACGGCGACAGCCCCGGCGCGGTGGCCGCCGCGGCACTCGTCCGCGCCGCCCTCGTCGACGCCGGGGTCACCCCCGCACCGTTCAGCTGAGGTCGGGTCGGGAAGGGCCCCGGTGGGCGCAGGGCCCGTCCCGACGACGCGGCCGGGTCTCAGCCGGCGTCCATGCCCCGCAGGACCAACGGCAGCCGGCTGGCACCGCCGTCGACCACCCGCACCGGCACGCCCCAGTCCTGCCGGGTGAGGTGGCAGGCCGCGTGCTCCACATCGGCGTCACAGGTCGCCGCCTGGGCGGTCACCTGAAGCACCCCGTCGGGCACCGATCCGTCGATCACCAGGCGGCGGGACAGGTCCGTGCCGGTGCCCGCCCCCTCGATCAGCAGTTCCGGCGGCGACGCCGAGACGACGAGGCGGGTGGACGGTCCGAAGGTGTCGTCCAGCTTCTGCCCGGGGGCCGGGGTGAACACGACGTCGAGCACGACCTCGCCCGCGGCCAGGTCCGTCGGCTTGCGCTCGGTACGGTGCCGGGGACCGTCGACGGTCTCCGCGCCGGCCGCCGAGAGCGCACCCGGAGCCAGCCGGGTGATCCGGTGCGCCGCCGACTCCACCACCAGCACCGCGCCGTCGGCGGTGAGCACCAGGTCGCTCGGCTCGGCCAGACCGGTGGCGACGGTGGCGACCCGATCGCTGGCCGGATCGTAGCGGCGTACCGCGCCGTTGTACGTGTCGGCGATCAGGACCGAGCCGTCGGGCAGGGCGCAGACGCCGAGCGGGTGCTGAAGCAGGGCCTGCGCCGCCGGCCCGTCCACGTGGCCGAAGTCGAACAGCCCCTGCCCGACGGCGGTACCCAGGACACCGTTCTCGATGTAGCGGATGGCGCTGGTCTCGCTGTCGGCGACCCAGAGCCGGCTGCCGTCGGTGGAGACGGCGAGCCCGGACGGCTGGGCCAGCCAGGCCTGCGCCAACGGCCCGTCACGCAGCGCCTCCACGGTCGTGCCGGCGTACATGCCGGCGGTGCGCTTGATCGGGTCGAACCACCAGAGCTGGTGGATGCCCGCCATGGCGATGACGATCCTGTGGTCGTACCAGGCGAGATCCCAGGGCGAGGAGAGGTCGACCGAGAGGGCGTCGTGCGCGTGGTCGTCGACAGTCGACCGCCACTGCCGTCCGGTGCCGGCCACGGTGAGCACCTCGCCGGTGGCCAGCCGTACGCCCCGCAGCAGGTGGTTGACGGTGTCGGCGACCACCAGGTCGTAGCCGGAGACCTCGGCAACGTGCGGCGGAAGCAGACACAGCCCCTGCGGCTCGGAGAACGTCGCGACACCGGCGGAGCCGTCGGTCCGCCCCCGGTCGCCGGTGCCGATGGTACGGGCGACGGTCTCACCGTCGGTGCCCAGCTCGACCAGGCGGTGCCGCGCCGAGTCGGAGACCAGCAGGTCGCCGTCGGGCAGGACCACCGCCTTACCCGGGAAGCGGAGGGTGGTCGCCGGCTCGGCGGCCGGAACGTACGGACCGTCTCCCCGGTGCAGGGTGCCCTTGGCCTCGTGGGTGGCGATCAGGTCGTCGATCAGCCGGGCCAACCCGTCCGCGTGGCCCTCTCCGGCCATGGTGGCCACCACGTACCCCTCCGGGTCGATCACCGCGAGGGTCGGCCAGGCGCGGGCGGCGTACTGCTGCCACATGTCCAGCTCAGGGTCGTCGAGCACCGGGTGGTGCACGCCGTACCGTTCGACGGCGGCGGCCAGTGCGTCCGGGTCCTTCTCGTGCTCGAACTTCGGGGAGTGCACGCCGATCACCACCAGGACGTCGGCGTACTTCTGCTCCAGGGGACGCAGCTCGTCCAGGACGTGCAGGCAGTTGATGCAGCAGAAGGTCCAGAAATCCGCGATCACGATCTTGCCCCGCAGGTCGGCGAGCGTCAGCTCTCGCCCGCCGGTGTTCAACCAGGCCCGACCCCGAAGCTGGGGAGCCCGTACGCGTGCACTCATGACCCCATCGTGCCCTACCGGCGGACGCCCGCCGGTCGGAAGGGGAGGCTGCGCGGTCCGCCACGGTTTGCGGGATCCTGGCGGTTTACCCGGCCCGGGAAGGCACGACATGCCGCACACCGCGACCCTGGCCGAGCCGGGGCCTGCGGAGCCCACCGAGGTCGGTCGGCACAAAGCGGCGGGGTCACGGTTGCCCGTGACCCCGCCGTCGCCTGGGCGGACTCAGCCGCCGGTTGCCTCCTTGAGGCAGAGCACCGGGTTGGCGGTGGCGCCGCGAAGGTCCACGTGCGGCATTGCCGGATCGGGACACTTGTCCTTCGACTCGACCTTGGACACCACACTGAAGGCTTCCGGCTCGGCGCAGTCGGCGGCCACGGCGGTGGTGCCGGAGCGCTTGACGCAGGAACCGACCGGCGGATCGAAGGCGTTCGCGTCGTCCGACCCGCCGATCATGCCCAGGAGCATCAGCAGGCCGAGCGGAATGGCCAGGATGAGGACGGCGGCGACCAGCACCGCGGCGAGCACCCGTCCGTTGCGTACCTTCGGTGCCGGGGTTTCCGGAGCCGGCTCGGCGACCGGCTTGAACGCGTCGAAGCGGCCCTGCTCCGTCTCGCCCGATCCGCTGCCCGGACCCGGGCTCCACGGCGGCGCCGACTGCGGCGGCGGAGGGAAGGCCGAGTTGTGCTCGCCGCCGCCCGGCTCGGAGCGGACGGGAGAGCCGTAGGCGCCACCCGGGCGGTCGGACGGGCCGCCGAACGGGTCGTTGCCCGGGCCACCGAACGGGTCGCGCGGTGCACCGCCGAACGGGTCGGCCGGGCGCTCCGGCTCGGCGTGCGGCCGCACCCCGTTGACCGGCCGGTTGGTCGGCGGCGCGTCCACGAAGGACGGCATCCCCGGCGGGAAGGCGGGCGGGGCAGCCGGCGAAGCCGGGGCGGCCGGACCCGCGAAGGCGTTCGGCCCCATCGGTGGTTCGAAGCGGGGCTCCGGGGCCTGCTCGAACCGCTCCGGGCCCTGATCGCTGCGCTCCGTGGCCTGGTCGAAGTCGAACCGACCCGGGCTCTGGTCGAAGCGGGGCACCAGTGGCTGCTCGGTGTGCTCCTGGGCCGGCTCCTCGGTGTGCTCGGGGCGGGCCGGTCGGCCGTACACCCGGGGCTGTGGCGCGGGCGAACCGGCCGGGCGAGCCGCGTGGTCCGCCGGGGGCAGGACCCGACTGGACAGTGGCACGGAGGCGCTCGCCGCGACGCCGCCCGCCGGCGGCGTGGCGCGGCCCTCGGCCTCCGGAGAGGTACGCGGTGCCGGGATGGCCGGTGACTGCGGATCATCGGGTCGGGACTCGGGTTGTCCCCAGGCCACTCCGCCGGCCGGCTGATCGGCGACCGGACGGCCGGCTGATCCGGCCGGGTCGTCGGTGAACGGCGTGGGCTGGCCGAAGTCCGTGGGCGGCGTGGCGGCCAGGCTGGCGCCCGGCACCCGCTGCTCCTGCGGCGGCAACGGCACCATGTTCGCCGGGGAGATGCCCGGCGCTGGTGCGGGCTGATAGGCCGGGCCGTCGTCGGGTCGACCCGCGTCCGGCTCGGGGCTGGTGCGAGGTGCGGCGGGCTCTGCGGCTGCCTGGCCCCACGCCTCACCGGGCGCCCACGGCTGGATGTCGGGCGAGGAGGATCGGTCGGCGGCGGTACGGGACGGGAGCGGCTCGGCGGACGGGCTCCAGGACGGCGGCGGCCCGGCTGCCGGGTTACCCCCGGCCCAGCCGGAGGCATCCTCTCGCGCCGGCGTGGCCCAGTCGGGTTGCGCCGGCCGGTCCCCGCCCGTTTGCCAGCCCTCGGCCGGCTGCTCGTCGGCCCAGCCGCCAGCGGCGGGCTCCCGCCGCTGACCGGTCGCCCAGTCGGGCTGTTCCGGCTGCTCGGCCGGCCATGCCTCGGCGCGGGACGACGCGTCGGTGGGGCGCTGTTGCTGGCCCGCATCGGGGGCAGGCACCTGGGCGCTGGCCCGGGCTGCCGGCTCGCGGGAGGGCATCGGCTGGTCGGTCTGCGCCCAGGCCGGCTGGACAGGCTCGGGTTGACCTGCGGTCGACGCCCAGCCGGGCGTCTGGTCATCGGTACGCGGCGCGCTGGCCCAGTCCGGCTGCTGACCGCCGGCCCACCCACTGGCAGATGCCGGGTTGGACTGCGGGGCAGGCTGACCGCTCGCCCAGTCCGGCTGGTTCGCGGCCGGTTGGTTGGCGGCCCAGTCGGGCTGGCTGGTGGCCGGTTGGTTCGGCGTCCAGTCCGCTGGCTGCGCGGTGTCCCCATTGGCGGGACCGTTGGCCCACGCCGGCCCGGCCTGGGCGCTGTTGGCCCAGGCAGGCTGATCCGATGTGGGCGGTCCGGCCGGCGCCCAACCCGGGGCGGGCTGCTGCGGCTGGTCCCCCTGGGACGCCCAGGCCGGCTGGTTACCGGCGGGCTGGTCCCAACCGCCGGGCGTCGTGGCTTCCGCCTGCCGGGTCGCCTGGGCGCTGCCCCACGCGTTGCCCTGCTGGTTCGCCCAGGCTGGTGCGGACGTGTCCGGGCGGGCGGGTGGCGGTGGAGCCCAACCGAGGTCAGGGGCGGATGCGCCGTACCCGTTGTCCGGCTGAGCCGGTCGGTCGCCGTACGGCGCCGGTCCGCCGCCGCCCGGCGGCACCTCGTCCGGCTCCTGGCCGGGGCGGTGCGGGCCCTCGGACGTCATGCGTGCGCCTCCTCCATCACATGTCGGCCGCCGTCGCCGATGGTCTCGGCAGGGCAGCCGGCGGTGCCGGCGTACCGGCCGTGCCGGCTCCCCGCACCGTATCCCGGTAGCCGCTGGTGGGCTTCCGGGGAGCTTCGATCGTCACTGTCCGTCGCCGGGTGGTGTCGAGGTGCTTCTATCGCCTCGGCCTGTCCCCGAGCGTGGACGACGACCGAGCCCCACCGTACCGGGCGCTGCGGCAGGGCGGTATCCCGGTGTCAGGGGCCGGTCCTAACGCCGACGACCCGCCCGGGTTGCCCGGGCGGGTCGTCGATCTGGAGGAGGCGGATAACGTCGTGTGGCGTCAGTGCATGTGACGCTGGGCGATGGCGAGGATCTCGTCGCGGACCGCGGGCGAACTGGCGGAGCGCAGGGCCCGCTCGATGGCACGGGCGCGGCGGTTGGCGTCGCGGCGGTTGCGGATTCGCTCGATCATGCTCATGGTGTCTCTCCTCCTGGACTATTCGGTTGTCGTCCCGTCGTCCTCTCCATTGAAGCGCAGCGCACGTCGGATTGCCAGCGATTATTAGGTGAGCTGGGCCACGAGCCTAAGAATCTTAGGCCAGGTGCGCCAATTGGCGACCTTTTCTTCGCCAAATGGCAACGGCCGGTGTGCCGGGCGTCAACCCGTGGCACACCGGCCGTCGCCGTGGTGAGGCGTCAGGTCCAGGCGAGCAGCGCCGCCTCCGGATCGGCGAGGAAGTCGCCCACGTCGCGGAGGAACTTCGAACCCAGCTCGCCGTCGATGATCCGATGGTCGAAGGAGAGGCCGAGCGTGGTGACCAGGCGCGGCTTGACCTTGCCCTTGTGGACCCAGGGCTGTTCGCGGACCGCACCGAAGGCCAGGATCGCCGACTCACCCGGGGGCAGGATCGGCGTGCCGGTGTCCACCCCGAACACCCCGACGTTGGTGATCGTCAGAGTGCCACCGGACATGTCCGCCGGTGAGGTCCTGCCGGCCTTGGCGGTCTGCACCAGGCCGGTCATCGCGTCGGCCAGCTCGCGCAGGGTCAACCGGCCGGCGTCCTTGATGTTCGGCACGATCAGGCCGCGCTCGGTGGCCGCCGCGATGCCGAGGTTGACGTACTCCTTGACGACGATCTCGTCGCCGGCCCAACTGGAGTTGACCATCGGGTGCCGCCGGACCGCCAGCAGCACCGCCTTGGCGACCAGCAGCAGCGGCGAGACCCGTACGTCGCGCCACTCCCGCCGCTCGCGCAGCCGGTCCAGCGCCTTCATCGCCCGGGTCACGTCCACGGTCAGGAACTCGGTGACGTGTGGGGCGGTGAAGGCCGACCGGGACATGTTCTCGGCGGTGAGCCTGCGTACTCCCTTGACCGGGATGCGCTGCTCGCGGTCCGCGCCGAAGCTCGCGGCCGAGCTGGCCACTGTGGTGACCGTCAGCGGCTCGGCCGCCGCCGGGGCCGCCGCCGCCCGCTGTACGTCCTCCCGGGTGATCGAGCCCGACGGCCCGGACCCGGTAAGCGTGCCCAGGTCGACCCCGAGATCCTTGGCGAGCTTGCGCACCGGCGGCTTGGCCAGCACCATGCCGGTGCTCCGACCCTTGCCGTTGACCCCGGACACGGGCCCGGCCTGGACCGGAGTCGGGACGACCCGCGCCGGTGCCGCCTGGACCGGTGCGGCCGGAACGGACGCGGCCGGGGTTGTGCCCTTGCGGGGGCGACGCTTGGCCGCCGTCGTGCGCGGGCCGTAGCCGACGAGAACGGCGGTACGGCCGCCCGGGGCGGGACCGCCGATCAGGCCCGGCTCGACCGCACCCTCGGCCGGCGCCACCTCGACGGCGGCCAACGACGCCGCTGACGGGGCAGGCAGGTCGGTGGCGGGCGCACCGGTGGTCGACTGCTCGACCGGGCCGGCGCCCGGGTCGGTGTCGATCGCGATGATCGGGGTGCCGACCTCGACGGTGGTGCCCTCCGGGTGGAAGATCGCCTGGACCTGGCCGGCCCACTTGGCCGGGATCTCCACGGCCGCCTTGGCCGTCTCCACCTCGACGATCGGCTGGTTCAACTCGATCGTGTCGCCCACCTTGACCAGCCAGGCGAGGATCTCGCCCTCGGTCAGGCCCTCGCCCAGGTCGGGCAGGTTGAACTCCTTGATCCGCGACATGCCGCTCACCAGCCGAAGGTGCGGTCGACGGCGTCGAGCACCCGGTCGAGATCGGGAAGGTACTCCTCCTCCACCCGGGCTGCCGGGTAAGGAGTGTCGAAGCCAGTCACCCGCAGCACCGGCGACTCCAGGGAGTAGAAGCACTCCTCGGTGATCCGGGCCGCGATCTCCGCACCCATGCCCAGGTTGCCCGGTGCCTCGTGCACCACCACCGCGCGGCCGGCACGCCGCACCGACTCGTACACCACACCGAGGTCCAGTGGGGAGAGCGTGCGCAGGTCGATGACCTCCAGGTTCCGCCCGTCCTCGGCCGCGGCGGTGGCCGCGTCGAGGCAGGTACGCACCATCGGGCCGTACGCGAGCAGGGTGACGTCGGTGCCGGCCCGCGCGACCCGGGACGAGTGCAGCGGGTACGCCTCGGACAGCGGGTCGTCCAGGTCGACCTGACCCTTCTCCCAGTAACGCCGCTTCGGCTCCAGGAACACGATCGGATCGTCCGAGGCGATGGCCTGCTGGATCATCACGTACGCGTCCTGCGGGTTGGCGCAGGACACCACCTTGAGCCCGGCGGTGTGCGCGAAGTACGCCTCGGGGGACTCCGAGTGGTGCTCCACCGCGCCGATGCCGCCGCCGAACGGGATCCGGATCACCATCGGGATGTTGAGCTTGCCCCGCGACCGGTAGTGCATCTTCGCCACCTGCGACACGATCTGGTCGTACGCCGGGTAGACGAACCCGTCGAACTGGATCTCGCAGACCGGACGGTAGCCCCGGATGGCCAGGCCGACCGCGGTGCCGATGATGCCGGACTCGGCGAGCGGGGTGTCGATCACCCGCTGGTCGCCGAAGTCCTTCTGCAACCCGTCGGTGATCCGGAAGACGCCGCCGAGCTTGCCGACGTCCTCGCCCATGATGACGACCTTCGGGTCGTTCTCCAGTGCCTTGCGCAGGCCGACGTTGAGGGCCTTGCCGAGGGTGAGCGTCTCCGTGGCCATCAGTGCGCGCTCCCCTCGAACGACTCCAGGTACCTGCTGAACTGCACGCGCTGCTCGTCCAGCAGCGGCGATCCGTTGGGGTAGACGTGGTCGAACATGGTGCCCGGCTCCGGGTTCGGCATCGCGAGCACCCGTTCACGCAGGTCCACCGCTTCCCGGCGGGCCTGCTCGTCGACCTCGGTGAAGAAGCCGGCGTCGGCGATCTTCTCCCGCTCCAGGAACGCCTTCATCCGGGCGATCGGGTCCTTGGCCTGCCACGCCTCGACCTCGCTGGCGATGCGGTACCGGGTCGGGTCGTCGGAGGTGGTGTGCGCGCCCATCCGGTAGGTGTACGCCTCGATCAGGCTCGGGCCCTGCCCGTGCCGGGCGTTGTCCAGCGCGTGCCGGGTCACCGCGTACGTCGCCAGCACGTCGTTGCCGTCGACCCGGATGCCCGGGAAGCCGAATCCGGCGGCCCGCCGGTAGAGGGGGATGCGGGTCTGCCGCTCCAGCGGCTCGGAGATGGCGTACTGGTTGTTCTGGCAGAAGAACACCAACGGGGAGTTGAACACGCCGGCCCAGACGAACGCCTCGTTGACGTCACCCTGGCTGGTGGCGCCGTCGCCGAAGTAGGCGATCACCGCCTCGCCGTCGTCGGTGCCGGTCTTGCCGTCCATCGCGACGCCCATGGCGTAGCCGGTCGCGTGCAGGGTCTGCGCCCCGATCACGATCGTGTACATGTTGAACTTGAACTCGTTCGGGTCCCAGCCACCCTGGTCGACCCCGCGGAACAGGCCCAGCGGCATGATCGGGTCGATGCCACGGCAGTAGAGCACGCCGTGCTCGCGGTAGGTGGGGAACGCCATGTCCTGCGTACGCAGCGCGCGGCCGGAACCGACCTGCGCCGCCTCCTGACCGAGCAGGCTCGCCCAGATGCCCAGCTCGCCCTGCCGTTGCAGGGCCGTCGCCTCGGCGTCCAGCTTCCGGACGAGCACCAGGTCGCGGTAGAGGCCGCGGTACTCCTCGTCGGTGAAGTCGACGCGGTACTCGGTGCCGTCCGGGCCGGTCACGCTCTCGATCCGCTCGCCTTCGGGGGTGAGCAGCTGCACCAGCTCCGGATCGCCGGTCGTGGCCTTCCTGGATCGGGGTGCGGCGCGCCGACCGCGCGTGGGGCCCCCGGGGTCGCCCTTTGCCATCCGTCTCTCCCTGTCGTGTCTGCGTCGGCACCGGGGGGTCACCCGGCCGCGCGACTCGTGCGCCCGATCCCGGCTGGTGCCGGGATCGGTTCCTGGCGACCGCGCCTGACCCCGGTGGGGGTTGCCGCGCGGCGTGAGCCGGATTCATGGCCGAACCCGGTTCGGGAGCGCCGACGCCCAGTCGCGCCTACCGCGTGGGTGCGCGGAGGTCGCGGCTGCGCTGCCGCCGTGACTCCAGTTTCGCATCAGAGGTGAGGCGTCCCACACCCCGCCCGCCCCGCATCCGGTGGTCGGCCCGCTTCGTTACCCGAAGTGTCGGACTGTCGGGTCGATCGCCGCGCGACCGATCCGGTGGTGGTTCGTCACCATTCGGCCAGATACGCGTGTCGACACGCGGTGTGGGGTTGGCCGACGCAGAGTCACTGGCCCAGGCTGATCGCGCGGGTCGGATCCAGCTTTCGGCGACCCGCCGGGGTTGCCCATCGGCGGCCCCGGCCAGGGGCGACGACGAGGAGTGCGTGGTGTCCGAACCAGGTGAAGGTCCCGGGACGCCGATCCTCGGCCGGCACCGGGCACCCGGCTACCGGCGCGTGGTGGGTGCGCACCGGGCCGTGCGTACCGCCGGGCCCACCCGGGGTTATCTGCTGACGGTGGCGCTGCTCGCCGGCACGGCCTCGATGCCGGTCCTCGCCGCGATCAGCACCGGCTCCGCGACGGTCGGCAGCACGGCGCTGCCGGACGGCAGCACCCCCTTCATCCCGACGCCCTCCGTCGGTCCGGTGGTGGTGCCGCCACCACCCACCGGTGCTCCGACCGCCACCGTGACCGCGGTGCCCTCGGTCGAGCCGGCGGCACCGCCGGTCAACCCCGTGGTGCCCACGCCGCGGCTGACGACCGTCGGCACACCTGTCGAGCACGCGCCGGCCCGCCGCCCGGGCGTGCCGGCGACCGTACCGGCGCCCCGGCCGCCCACCAGCACACCGGCCCCGCGTCCGGCACCAACCCCGACCCGCACGCCGACCCCGACCCCGACCCCGACCCCGACCCCGACGCCGTCGCCGGCACCGACGAGCGGCTCGCCTACGCCGACCGGGGATCCGGACCCACCCACCGCCTCGGCCGACCCGAGCGACCCGGTCGACCCGACCGCGTCGAACGATCCGCCGACCACCGACCCGAGCCCGTCGAGTGATCCTTCCGCGTCGAGTGACCCGCCGACCACCGGCCCGAGTGCGTCGAGCGCACCCTCCGGGTCCGCCGCCCCGAGCGCTTCAGTGGGTCCGTCGGTGACCCCGGGTGGTGCCGAGCCCACGACGGACTCCTCGCCGACCAGCGCGATCACCGAACCGGCGCTGCCCGGCACGCCCGAGCGCAACGGCAGCGCCCGTCCCCGGGCCCGGATCCGGCTGCGCGACAGGTGCCGGCCCACCGCCGGCACGACGGACGGTGCCGGGCGCGTGGCGGACCGCTGACCTGGAGTGCAGCCGCCGGTCGGCCGGTGCCGGGCTGGTGGCGGCCCGGTGGCCGGGCGCTCAGCCGCCGGTCCGGGCGGGTGGTGGCCTGGCGTTCAGCCGTCGTCGGAGAGGCGGTGCCGGTTGGCCTCGATCCAGGCGTCCAGGGCCGCCGGGTCGTCCGGGTCGATGCCGTCCGCCATCAACTGGGCCACGGCGGCGGTGGCCGGGCTGCGCCGCTCGCCGGTCGCGTAGAGCCGGACGAACTCCGGCACCATCTCCTCGATCGCGGAATCCGTCGCGGCGGCGGCCGACTCGGGCAGCCCGCGCCGACGGGCCGCGTACCCGGCCCAGGCGCGCAGCACCCGGGGCAGCATCGCCGCGTCGTCCATGTCGAGCACCGCCCGTCGGTGCACCCAGTCGAGCAGGAAGAGGCCAGCGACTGTCGGACTCCACCGGAGCGGGTCGGCGTCGGGAAAGGTGGCCGCGTGGTCGAGCAGCAGGCCCAGGCAGAAGTGCAGTGAGGCCAGCTCGGCGCCGTCGACCGCGTCCAGTCCGGCCCGGGCGGCGTCCGGCGAGGCCAGGAAGCGGCGGATCTCCGCGGCCCGTTCGGCGTCGGGCAGCGGGTCGTCGGCCTGCCGGGGTGGTGGCGCGGTCGCGGCCGGCAGGACCGCCAGCCGCGCCCCGACGAGCGCCCGGTCGGTGGCCAGCGAGGCGGCACCGGGCAGCTGACCCAGGTGATCGGTGACGGCCAGGTGCCGGCTCACCTCGTCGCGCATCCGGGTCGGGCTCTCCTCCCGGAACCAGGTCAGCTCGTCTTCGGCGCACAGCTGCCGGACCTGCTCCAGGATCCGGTCCGCCGGGCCGCCGACGAAGACGTCCTTGGTGATGCCGATGTTGTGGTCGATCAGGGCCACGAGGGCGTGTTCCGGCCCTCCCGTGGCGTCGTCATAGGCGAACGTGGCCAGGTAGGAGGTCTGGTCGCCGTACACGTCGCCGTACGCCCAGGTGCCGGTGAGGTGCACCTTGCCGAGCTGCCCGGACCAGGCCGGTGCGGTCGCACCCGGCCGGACCCGGTCCGCGCCGGCCGCGTCCGGCACCAGGGCGGCGAAGACGGCCCGGACCGTCGTCGCGGCGACCGTCCGTCGTCGCGAGGTGGCGGCGAGGAAGCCGCCCACGAAGTCCCGTACCGCCGCCTCCCGGTCCGTCTCGGCGACCTCGTACACGCTGCCCAGCAGTGCCGCACCGAGCATTTCCGCGTCGAAGGCCGAGTCGAGCTTGGTCACGTCGCGTGCGGCGTGCAGCACCGCGTCGTAAGGGGTCTTTGGCGTGGCCATGACCCGACCCTACGCCGATCGTGCGGTGTCCAGGAACGTTCACCGGGCCGGGTCAGCGGTGGCGGGCGACCTCGAGGACGGTGCGTGCGTCGGCGTGCGCGGCGATCACGGTACGCACCGGGGCCAGCACATGCTGCTCGCCGACGCTGGCCACGGCCCGGACCAGCTGCGTCTCCGCCCGCTGGCGGACCCGTCGGGCAGCCCACCTCACCAGCGGACGGGTCAGCGCTGCGACGAGCAGCCCGGCCAGCAACCCACCGAGCAGCAGCAGGGTCGGCACCGGCACCTCACCTACCATCGGGTGCCGCAGCTCCGGCAACCCCAGCGCCCGCATCCCGTAGCCGAGCACCAGCCAGCCCAACCCGGCCACCGCGGCCAGCGTCACCAGCCACTGCACCCCACCGACCAGTCGCCACCAGGTACGGGGCCGGTCCATCCCGAGGTCGGTGCCGGCGAGCGCACCGTCCAGGGCGTCCGGCAGGTCGCCGAGGCGGGACCGGGCCGCCGCGGCCATCGCGTCCGGCCAGGCGTTCGGCAGCCCGGCCCCGGCCCGCTCGGCCACCGTCCGCAGGGCCAGCGCCAGCGCGGACTTGTCGGCCGCGCTGGGCTCGGGTACGGAAGTGGCCGCCAACAGGTTCTCCTCCGGATCACCGCCGGCCCGCCGCTCGGGCAGGTGCAGTCGGCGCAGCGGGTCGGCCCGCAGCCGCCGCCAGAGCCGCATCAACGGCCAGCCGGTGGCCGCTGCGGCACGATGCCGGTACGCCTGCTCGACCGCCTCCACCACCGTCGGCACCCCCGCTGCCGCGCACAGGGCACGATCCAGCGCGGCGACCGCGGGATCGTCCGGGGCGAGCGCGGTGCGGGGCGCGCCGACCATGTCGTCAAGTGCGTCGACGACGGCGTCCACGTCACCGGAGAGACGACGCAGTGCGGCCTGTCGTTCGGCGACGGTGCGCTCCAGCGCCGATCGCAACCGCTCCGGACCGTCCGGGTCCGCCACTGTGGTGGCCAGCAGGGGCACCCCGTCCAGCCCGTCGGCGTCGAGCAGGCGGCGCAGGTCGGCCAGCACCCGGGGCACCTCGGCCGGAGGCAGCCGGTCGGTCTGGTTGAGCACGACCACCGTGACGTCCCGGTGCCTGTGGAACTCGCGCAGGTAGCTGCGGTGCATCACCCGGTCGGCGTACTTCTGCGGGTCGACCACCCAGACCACCAGGTCCACGAGGCCGAGCAGGCGGTCCACCTCCAGCCGGTGCGAGTGCTGGACGGAGTCGAAGTCGGGCAGGTCGAGCAGGATCAGCCCGTGCAGGGTCGACTCGTCGTCACCGTCGAGCAGGCTCTCCCGGACGAACCGGTGGCGGGGGAGCACGCCGAGCCAGTCGAGCAGCCGGGTGCCGCCGTCGAGCGGGCCCCAGACGCAGGCGTGGGTGACACCGGTGGTGGGTCGGCGTACCCCGACGGGTGAGAGGTCCATCCGGGCCATGGCGTTGAACAGGCTCGACTTGCCGCTGCCGGTCGCACCGGCCAACGCGACCACGGTGTGGTCGCGCGACAGGGCCAACCGGGTGCCGGCCCGTTCGACAACTGTTCGTGCCGGCACCAGCGGGGTGTCCGGCAGGTGGCCGTCGACGATGCCGAGGAACCGCCGCACCGCCTCCAGTCTGGCGACCAGTTGGTCGGCGTCCACCCGCCCGTCGGCGATCCGCAGCGCCTCACGGAGGCGCCCGCCCATGCCGGTCACCGCTGCTCCCCATCGGTCACCGGGGCGTCGGCGCCCGCCGTCTGGGCGCTGAGCGCAGGCGCGGCGTCGGCGAAGCCGCTGCGCAGGCGGGCCGCCTCCACCCGTTCGGCCGCCTGGCGCAGCGCCGTCGCGGTGCGGGCCGGCGGCCGGGCCTGCCGGGTCCGCACGAGATAGCGGGTGGCCTCCTCGTCCAGCAGCACCGTCACCCGCTCCAGCAGATCCTCCCGGGCCTTTCGGGCCAGCGTACGCACGGCCTGGTCGCCGAAGATCGCCTGGAGCACCGCCTGTCCGGCGAGGGTGGTGCCGGCCCCGGTGGCGACCTCCAGCCCGGTCGGGATGAAAGCGGTGGAGGCGAAGACCGCGATCATCACGGCCAGCCCGGTGGCGTTGACCGCGTACGCCGCCGTCCGCGCCACGAAGCGTCGGTCGCCGCCCTCGGCCCGGACCAGCTCCAGCACGCCGCGTTGCCAGTCCCGGACCAGCCGCTCGGCGCGCTGCGGCAGGTCGGCGGAATGGTGGGCGAGGTCGGGTTCGAGCAGGGCCGCCCCGGCCGGGTGCGCCTTCCATCCGGTGTACGCGTGCTCGGCCGCCTCGGCGGCCACGCCCCGCAGCAGGGTGACCAGTTGCGACTCGATCGCGTCCCGCAGCTCGACGGCGGGGGCCGGACGGCGGGAGAACGCGGCCATGACCCGGTCCCGCAGCCGGCCGATCCGGGCCTCGAGGGTGCGGAAGATGTCGCTGGTGCCGATGAACTCCTGCCAACGGGCGAGCACCTCGCCACGGAGCAGCCGACCGTCGCGCAGTCCCTGCTCGACGGTCCGGTTCGCGGCCCGGTACGCCGCACGTACCCGGTCGTCCATCGCGTCAGCGGCGGCGACCTGCTCGTCGACGGCGGCGGCCAGGCTCTCGACGGTGGGATGCAGAAGGGCCAGCGCGCCGCCAAGCGTCTGCCGGACCACCGCCGAGCGGGCGTCCGCGTCGGCCGCCAGCCGGGCGAACCAGTCCGCCAGCGGCGCGGTGCTCCGACCCGGGAGCAGGCCCTGCCCGTCGACCCAGGTCTCCGGGAGTACGAACAGCGGTGCCGAGTCGAGACCCTGCTCGGCGAGCATCTCGGCGAGGTGGGTGGCCACCTCGTCGGTCGCCTCGGCGGGCACCCGGTTGAGCACCAGGGCGAGCACCGCACCTCTGGCCCGGGCGCCGTGCAGCAGTTCCCAGGGGACGGCGTCGGCGTAGCGGGCGGCGGTGGTGACGAAGAGCCAGAGGTCGGCGGCGGCGAGCAGCTGGTTGGCCAGCGCCCGGTTGGCGTCGACCACCGAGTCGATGTCGGGTGCGTCCAGGAACGCCAGCCCTGGCGGAAGCGCCGGCGCGGTGACCAGGTGCAGGGTGCGGGGATCGTCGCCGGGCTGATTGGTGCGGGTCAGCCCGGGCAGCAGCTCTCCCCGGCGGAACCAGGCCGAGTCGGCCGGGTTGCAGACCAGGACGGGGGATCGGGTGGTGGGCCGCAGCACCCCGGCAGCGCTGACCCGGGCCTGCACCAGGCTGTTGACCAGTGTCGACTTGCCGGCGCCTGTGGATCCGCCGACCACCACGAGCAGCGGTGCGTCGAGGCGGGCCAGGCGGGGCAGCAGGTAGTCGTCGAGCTGGTCGGCGAGGGAGGCGACGGTACGCGCCGCAGGCTCGGCCGAGGGCAGGGCCAGCGGGAACCGGGCCTCCCCGATCGCGGCACGCAGGCCGGTCAGGGCGTCTGGCAGGGTGTCGTCCCCGGTGGCCGCGGGCCGGTCCTCCCCGGCGCCGGTGGACCCGGTGCGGGCTGCGACGGCGGGCGCGCCGGACAGTGAGGCGGGATCGCCATGCGTCGTCACCGCTAAAGCGTGCCCGACCGACACAAGGTAAGACAACCGGTCAGTAGGACTGACGAGTTGCGTCGATCCGACTCAACCCTGACTTGACGATTCCCGGGGGCGTGGCACTATTGAGTCAAGTTCACTCAACTTGAGGTGGGGGCGCTGTGGGCGGCAACCGCCGCGCAGCGCGACGGGAGGGCCCGTCACCTGCTCAACGTAACGAAGCGAGGAAGCGAAGATGGCACGTGCGGTCGGTATCGACCTCGGCACGACGAACTCCTGCGTCAGCGTTCTGGAGGGCGGTGAGCCCACCGTCATCGCCAACGCTGAGGGCTCGCGGACGACCCCGTCGATCGTCGCGTTCGCCCGTAACGGCGAGGTGCTCGTCGGCGAGGTCGCCAAGCGCCAGGCGGTGACGAACCCGGACCGGACGATCCGCTCGGTCAAGCGGGAGATCGGCACCAACTGGTCCGTCGACATCGACGGCAAGAAGTACACCCCGCAGGAGATCTCGGCCCGGACGCTGATGAAGCTCAAGCGGGACGCCGAGGCCTACCTGGGCGAGCAGATCACCGACGCGGTGATCACCGTCCCGGCGTACTTCAACGACGGCCAGCGTCAGGCCACCAAGGAGGCCGGTGAGATCGCCGGCTTCAACGTGCTGCGGATCGTGAACGAGCCGACCGCGGCCGCGCTGGCGTACGGCCTGGACAAGGGTTCCAAGGAGCAGACCGTTCTGGTCTTCGACCTCGGTGGCGGCACCTTCGACGTGTCGCTGCTGGAGCTTGCCGAGGGCGTCATCGAGGTCAAGTCGACGAGCGGTGACAACCTGCTCGGCGGCGACGACTGGGACCAGCGGATCATCGACCACCTGGTGAAGACCTTCCGGGGCGAGCACGGCATCGACCTGTCGCAGGACAAGATGGCGATGCAGCGCCTCAAGGAGGCCGCCGAGAAGGCCAAGATCGAGCTGTCCGCCGCCACCACCAGCAACATCAACCTGCCGTACATCACCGCCGGTGCCGCCGGCCCGCTGCACCTGGACGTGACGCTCAGCCGGGCCGAGTTCCAGCGGATGACGCAGGATCTGCTGGACCGCTGCAAGGGCCCGTTCGAGCAGGCCGTGAAGGACGCCGGGATCAAGGTCTCGGACGTCGAGCACGTGATCCTCGTCGGTGGCTCGACCCGGATGCCGGCCGTGACCGAGCTGGTCAAGCAGCTCACCGGCCGTGAGCCCAACAAGGGCGTCAACCCGGACGAGGTCGTCGCCGTGGGCGCCGCCCTTCAGGCCGGTGTACTCAAGGGCGAGGTCAAGGACGTCCTGCTGCTCGACGTGACGCCGCTGAGTCTGGGCATCGAGACCAAGGGCGGCATCTTCACCAAGCTCATCGAGCGCAACACCACGATCCCGACCAAGCGGTCCGAGGTGTTCACCACCGCCGACGACAACCAGCCGTCGGTGCTGATCCAGGTCTTCCAGGGCGAGCGTGAGATCGCCGCGTACAACAAGAAGCTCGGCACCTTCGAGCTGACCGGCCTCCCGCCGGCCCCGCGCGGCGTGCCGCAGATCGAGGTCACCTTCGACATCGACGCGAACGGCATCGTCAACGTCCACGCGAAGGACCTGGGCACCGGCAAGGAACAGAAGATGACGATCACCGGTGGCTCCTCGCTGCCGAAGGACGACATCGAGCGGATGCGCCGGGACGCCGAGGAGCACGCGGAGGAGGACAAGCGCCGCCGCGAGGAGGCCGAGACCCGCAACGTGGCCGAGGCCCTGCAGTGGCAGACCGAGAAGTTCCTCGCCGAGAACGGTGAGAAGCTCCCCGCCGAGAACCGCGAGAAGCTCAACGAGGCCCTCGGTGAGCTGCGCGGCGCTCTCGGTGGCAGCGACATCGAGAAGATCAAGTCGGCGCACGAGCGGCTCGCGCAGGTCTCCCAGGAGGCGGGCTCGCTGCTCTACGCCCAGCAGGCCGAGCAGCCCCAGGAGGGCGGCGAGGCCGGTGCCGGTACGGCCGGTGCCGCCGGTGCGACCGGCGGCGCGCAGGCCGGCGGCGCGCGGCCCGGTGCGGACGACGTGGTCGACGCGGAGATCGTGGACGAGGACAAGAAGTGACGGTCCTGGCCACGCGAGCTCACGGGCAGAGGGATGAGGTAGTCGTATGACGGAGAAGCCACGAGCCGCCGACCCGGGTGACACCGGGTCGGCGCCGGGTGGCTCGGCGTCCGAGCCGGCCGCCGGCGACGCGCCGCGGGTCGTCATCCGCAACAACCGCAAGATCAGTCAGATCCGCGAGCCCGACGGTACGGCGGCGGACGCCGGACCGGACGTGCCGGCGGAGGGCCTGGTCGAGGACGCCGAGGTGGTGGTCGACTCGATCGAGGTGGAGGCGAGTGCGCTGAGCGAACCGTCCACCACCGAAGGCCCGCCAGTGGTGGACTCTCCGGCCCGGCCGGTCGGCGAGGCGTCGACCGAGCCGGCTGCCGGCGGGCTGGGTGCCGAGTTGGCGGCGCTCCGCGCCGAGCTGGACGAGCGCACCCGCGACGTGCAGCGGGTGTCGGCCGAGTACGCCAACTACCGCAAGCGGGTCGAGCGCGACCGTGGCCTGGTCACCGAGCAGGCGACCGGCTCCGTACTCGCCGCGCTGCTGCCGATCCTGGACGATCTCGACCGGGCCCGGGAGCACGGCGACCTGGTCGGCCCGTTCGGTTCGGTGGCCGAGCAGCTCATCACCGCGTTGGGCAAGTTCGGGCTGACCCCGTTCGGTGAGCAGGGTGACCCGTTCGACCCGACGCGGCACGAGGCGGTGGCCCACCAGACCTCGGCCGACGTGACCGAGCCGACCTGCGTGCAGGTGATGCGTCGGGGCTACCAGATCGGTGAGCGACTGCTGCGGCCCGCGATGGTCGCGGTCGCCGATCCGGAATAGTGCGCGACGGTGACCCGGCCGCCCCGCTCACCGAGACCCGGTGGGCGGGGCGGACCGGGCCCGGAGGTGGGGAGGAGGTGTACGGGTGAGTTCGAAGGACTGGATCGAGAAGGACTACTACGCGGTCCTGGGCGTGGCGAAGACCGCCCCGGCTGATGAGATCAAGAAGGCGTACCGCAAGCTGGCCCGCGAGTCGCACCCGGACCACAACCCCGGCGACGCCAAGGCCGAGGAACGCTTCAAGGCGGTGTCCGAGGCGTATGCGGTGCTCGGCGACGACGCGAAGCGTCGCGAGTACGACGAGTTGCGCTCGCTGTTCGGCTCGGGCGCGTTCCGGCGTGGTGCCCGCCAGGCGGGCCAGCCGGGCGGTGCGCCGTTCGACGTCTCAGACCTGTTCGGCGGCGCGCAGGCAGGTGGTGGCCGGTTCGCCGGTGGCAACATCTCCGACCTGTTCAGCTCGATCTTCTCCGGCGGAGGGGGTGCCGGCGCGCCGGGTCCGGCCCGGGGTCGCGACGTCGAGACCGAGGTGGCGCTCGACTTCAACGACGCGGTCCGCGGCGTGACCCTGCCGCTGACACTGCGCGCCCCCGGTGTCTGCGACACCTGCCACGGCAACGGCGCCAAGCCCGGCACGCAGCCCCGCACCTGCCCGGTCTGCCACGGCGCCGGAGTCACCAACCGGAACCAGGGCGCGTTCAGCTTCTCCGAGCCCTGCCGTAACTGCCAGGGCGTGGGCACGGTGGTGGACGAGAAGTGCCCGGAGTGCCAGGGCACCGGCGGGGTCACCAAGACCCGGACGCTGAACGTCCGCTTCCCCGCCGGGGTGGCTGACGGCCAGCGGATCCGGCTGGCCGGTCGGGGCGAGCCGGGTGAGCGCGGCGGTCCGGCGGGCGATCTGTTCGTGCATGTGAAGGTCCGGCCGGACGAGGTCTTCGGGCGCACCGGCGACGACCTCACCCTGACCGTGCCGATCACGTTCGCGGAGGCCGTCCTCGGCACCGATCTGCGGGTGCCGACCCTGGACGGCGCGGTGACCCTGCGGGTGCCGCCGGGTACGCCGAGCGGTCGCATCCTGCGGGCCCGGGGAAAGGGTGTCAGCCGCCGGGACGGGCAGAGCGGCGACCTGCTGGTCACCCTCGACGTGGTGGTGCCGGCGCGGGTCTCGGACGAGGCACGGGCCGCTCTGGAGACGTTCGCCGAGCAGACCCCGCCGGCGGCCCGGGAACATCTCGACGCGCGGGTGCGTCGATTCGGTTGATCGGTGAAGCGGTGCGGAGGTGAGCGGGATGGACGGGTTCGTCGGCTCGGATGACCCGGCATACGAGGCCAAGGTGCTGATGATCTCGGTTGCGGCGCGGATGGCGGGCATGCATCCGCAGACGCTGCGCCAGTACGACCGCCTCGGCCTGGTGCAGGCCGGCCGGGCGGCCGGTGGTGGGCGGCGCTACAGCGTTCGGGACGTGGTGCTGTTGCGCGAGGTGCAGCGGCTCAGCCAGGACGACGGTGTCAACCTCGCCGGGATCAAGCGCATCATCGGGCTGGAGCGGCTGCTGGAGCAGGCGCAGCAGCGGGTCGCCCAGCTGGAGGCGGAACTCGACGCCGCGTACCGCCGGATGGCCGAGCTGGAGTCGCTGGCCCGCTTCCCGGGCCGTGATCTCGTTCCCACCAACCAGACCTCGACCGCCCTGGTGGTCTGGCGTCCCCGACGCAGCCCTGGGCGCTGACGCCCGTTTCGGCAAGAGGGGTGTGGCTCCGATCGACGGAGCCGCACCCCTTCTCGCTTCTCCGCGGCCCTCGTGCCCTCGTGGTGGTGGCGGGAGGAACTCGTATTTCCGCAAACCCGAGCGCTGGACGGGTTGTCTCGATTAGCCTTCAGGAATCAGGTCTAAACCATCTCAATCCGGACTCCGATCTGGCGGGGGGAGCCATGACGGAATCGGCGAGGAAGGTGGCCGAGGAGACGGAGCAGCGCCTCGACGACCTGGCGGAGAACGTGCAACACCGGTTCGACCGGCTCACCAAGGGACGCTTCTCCGACCAGATCCAGGCCGGCAGGTTCAGCGGCCGGGGCGATCGGGCCGCCGCGGGCAGCGGTCGGGTCGGTCGTGGTGCCGGCCAGGTGCGCAGCGACCAGCATCGGCGCGAGCGGGGCGGGTCGCGTTGACGATCCGCCGACGTGCGGGCCGGGAGCCACGGGGGGTCCCGGCCCGTTCGGCGCGTTCAGAGCCGGCGGTTCTCCCGCACCAGGCCGCCCTCGCACCACTCCCGGTACACGAAGAGCTCCGGCCGGGTCAGCAGCACCCGACTGTTGTGCGCCCAGTTGCGCATCATCTCGTCGCCGTTCCGCTCGGCCTGGTCCACCAGCTTGCGGAAGCGACGCTTCGGGTGGGCCCGGAAGTTCGTCCGGATTCCGTCGGCGGCGTAGATGTAGAGGCAGTGCAGCGCGAACCGGCGAGCCGGACAACGGGTGTCCATGGCGAGCTCGAACAGCGTTGTCACCAGCCGGTCACCGGAGACCAGCAGGTCCCAGTCGGGCGGCATCGACGTCAATGGGACCGAATCAGGCTGATAAGCCCACGCTCGCAACTCCGCCGGGGTCGGGTCGACGGGGTTGGCGAAGCCGTGGAACGCTGACTCCTGCACGCTCACCGGCCAACCTTCCGCTCTCGCCCGCGGGGGCGTGTGCCCACCGCGAACCCTGGCTGCTGGGGCGACACGTTAACGCGGTACCGGTGAGTACCGGTAGACCCTGCGGGAAGCAATTCGGCATCTCTTGGTTGGCGGGGGTCCTCCGGACGGTCGATTCGGCCGGTCAGGCGCTCACGCCGGGTCCGTCGCGGCCGCAACTCGGGCCCGCTGCGCCGCCGCCCGGGTCCGTAGCCACCGCCGGAACCAGGCGAGGTCGGGCAGTCGGGCCAGCATCGGCCCGGTGACCACCGTGATCAGCACGTACGTCGCGGCGAGCGCCGCCAGTTTCGGCGAGACGCTGCCGGAGGCCACGGCGATTCCGGCGATGACTATGGAGAACTCACCCCTGGGGACCAGGGCCAGGCCGGCGCGCCAGCGACCCGGTTCGGCGATGCCGGCCCGACGGGCGGCCAGGTAGCCGGTGAGCGTCTTGGTCGCCATGGTGACCAGCGCGAGCAGCAGGGCGGGCAGCAGCACCGGCGGAATGTGCCCTGGGTCGGTGGCGAGCCCGAAGAAGACGAAGAACACGGCGGCGAAGAGGTCACGCAGGGGAGTCAGCACTTCGGTGGCGTGGTGGGCGACCGGCCCGGAGAGCGCGATGCCGACCAGGAACGCACCGACGGCGGCCGACACCTGGAGCTTCGCCGCGATTCCCGCCACCAGCAGGGTCAGCCCGAGCACGCCGAGCAGCAGTGCCTCGGCGCTGCCGGCCGAGAGGGCCCGGGAGAGGACACCGCCGTAGCGCAGGGCGATCACCAGCACCGTGATCACGGTCAGCACCGCGACGGCGAGCGAGACGCCGCCCTTGACGAATCCCACTCCAGCCAACAGCGCGGTCAGCAACGGCAGGTAGAAGGCCATCGCCAGGTCCTCGATTACCAGCACGGAGAGGACGACCGGCGTCTCCCGGTTACCGAGCCGGCCCAGGTCGGCCAGGATCTTGGCGATCACCCCTGACGACGAGATCCAGGTGATCCCGCCGAGCACCACCGCGGCCACCCAGCCCCAGCCGAGCAGCAGCGCGAACGCCGCTCCCGGCAGCACGTTGAGCACCGCGTCGAGCAGCCCTGCCGGTGCGGCCGAGCGGAGGTTGCCGAGCAACTCGTCGGCCGAGTACTCCAGGCCGAGCATCACCAGCAGCAGGATCACGCCGATCTCTGCCCCGACGGCGAAGAACTCCTCGCTGGCGTCCAGCTCCAGCACGCCGCCGTGCCCGAACGCCAGCCCCGCCAGCAGGTAGAGCGGGATCGGGGAGAGCCCGAACCGGCGACTGATCCGTCCGAGCAGACCCAGCAGGAACAGCAGCCCGCCAACCTCGATGAGCAGGGTGCTGAAGTCGTGCATCCGGGCCTCAGCCGGCCGGGTCGTCGGCGGCGAAGATCGCGTTGGCCCCGTCCAGACCCTGCCGGTTGCCGACGATGACCAGCACGTCGCCCGCCGCGAAACGGAAGGTGGGCTCCGGCGAGACGATCACCTCGCCGGAGCGCAGGATCGCCACGATCGAGGCACCCGTGCGGGTGCGTACCTTGGCGTCGCCCAGGGGCCGGTTGACGTAGGTGGAGGAGGCCGGGACGGCGATCTGCTCGGTGAGCAGCCCGGCGGCCTGCTCACGTAGCCCGGAGAGCTGTCCGAGGATCAGCGACGCACCGAGGATGTCGGCAAGCGCCTCCGCCTCGTCGTCGGTGAGCGGGATGTCCGCCGAGCAGCCGTCCGGGTCTTCCCGGGTCGTACAGGACGAGATCCCGGCGGCCGCTGCGATGGGAGACGACCCCCAACCGTCGGCCGGATTCCGTCATCATGTCATGACGTACGCCGATTCCCGGTAAGGCCGTCTGTTCGACACGTACTCGCACGCGCTCAGGCTACTCTCGCGTCGGAGGCCGAATGACCACGCGTCAGGCCCGCACTCTGCCCCTGTTCGCGCTGGTGATGACACTCGCCAGCTGTTCGATCGGGGACGTGCGTCGGACCGCGCCGGCACCCGAGCCGACGGTGTCGGACAGTGCCTCCCCGCCGCCGCCGGTCCCAAGGCCCGTCGCGGAGACCCGCACTACCCGTCTGGCGGTACCCGAGCGGTACGACCCGGCGTACGTCGAATTCGTCGACGCCGAACGCGGGTACGCCCTCTTCGCCACCTGCGACGGCCGCCCGCCCGGTGGCCCGGACTGCCCCGCCCTGCTCTGGTCGACCCGTGACGGAGGCCGGTCCTGGCAGTCGCTGCGCCACCCGAAACCGGTGGCGGAGAACCAGCAGTTGTACGCCACCATCGACGTGCTCGCTCTCTGGGCCGAACCGCACGGCTGGTGGACCTCCACCGACGGCGGCGAGACCTTCCGGCGCAGCCCGGGAGAGGCGGCCCCAGCCGAGTGGCAGGAGGCCCAGGGACGGTTCCAGGTCATCGAGGAGTCGGGCAAGGTGGGGCGTTGGGACGCCGGTGTGTTGCGTCCGCTGCCCAACCAGCCGCCGGTTCCCGTGGTGCAGACGGTCACCGACGGCGGTCCGCGCGGCGTCGGTTCGTCCCACCATCCCGTCATCGTGGCGGGGCTGACCGAGGACGGCAGCCCGTCGGTCGCGTCGTCGTGGGACGGCGACACCTGGGAGCGGGGAAGGGTCCCGCCACCCGAGGGCGAGATCGGTGTGCTGCGCGCGGCGGTCACCCCGAACGAGGTGTGGTTGATCGGCGAGCGGCCCGACCGGACGAGCTTCCCGGCGCTGTGGCGGCTCACCAACTTGACCGACTGGTCCAGGGTGCCGGCGGAGGGCCATCCGGATTCGGGGCGGGTGGTGCCACTGGGCAGCAGTACGGCGGCGGTGATCAGTCCACGGGGCGCGGGGGCGGTGATCGGCGACCACTACCTGGACCTGCCCTGGCCGGTCACCGCCGAACACTCGCTGCGGGTTCTGTTCGACGGGACGCTGTTCGCGGCCGCGCCACAGGGGGTCCTGCTCGGTACCGGTGAGGTCGCCGAACGGACCTGGGTGGCCGTGAACCTGGAGACCGACTGAAATGATGTGACTCACATCACGACTACAAGGTTGAGTGGAATAGGCTCAACTCTGGTTCTGTCGGTATCAGTGGACACACCGATCCAGGGGAGCCCATGAACACCGAACGCCTCACCACCAAGAGCCGCGAGACCATCACCGGCGCCGTCGCCCTGGCGAACCAGCGGGGGCACGCCACCGTGGAGCCGTGGCACCTGCTGCTGTCGCTGCTGGACACCGAGGGCTCGACCGCTGCCGGCCTGCTGCGCGCTGTCGGAGCCGACCCGGCCGAGCTGCGCCGGGCCACCCAGCGGGCCGTGGACGCGCTGCCCGCCGCGCGGGGCTCCAGCATCGCCGAGCCGACCCTGGCCCGCGAGTTCGTCAACGCCATCGGTGCCGCCGAGCAGATCGCCCGCCCGCTGGGTGACGAGTACACCTCCACCGAGCACCTGCTCGCCGGGTTGGCCCGGGTCGGTGGAGCCGTGTCCGCCGCGCTCAAGGCCGCCGGTGCCACCGAGGAGAGTCTGGTGGCGGCCTTCCCGACGGTGCGTGGCGGGGACCGCCGGGTGACCACCGCCGATCCGGAGCAGACCTACCAGGCGTTGACCAAGTACGGCGTGGACCTGACCGCGAGCGCGCGGGACGGCAAGATCGACCCGGTGATCGGCCGGGACTCCGAGATCCGCCGGGTGATCCAGGTGCTGTCCCGGCGTACCAAGAACAACCCGGTGCTGATCGGCGAACCGGGCGTCGGCAAGACCGCGATCGTCGAGGGCCTGGCGCAGCGGATCGTCACCGGCGACGTGCCGGAGTCGCTGCGCGACAAGAAGCTGGTCTCGCTCGACCTCGGCGCGATGGTGGCGGGTGCCCAGTACCGGGGCCAGTTCGAGGAGCGGTTGAAGTCCGTCCTTGAGGAGATCAAGAACTCGGACGGGCAGGTCATCACCTTCCTTGACGAGCTGCACACGGTCGTGGGCGCCGGCAAGGGTGAGGGCTCGATGGACGCCGGCAACATGCTCAAGCCGATGCTGGCCCGTGGTGAGCTGCGCATGGTCGGCGCGACCACGCTCGACGAGTACCGCGAGCACATCGAGAAGGACCCGGCGCTGGAGCGCCGCTTCCAGCCGGTGCTTGTCGGTGAGCCCACCGTGGAGGACACCATCGGCATCCTGCGCGGGCTCAAGGAGCGCTACGAGGTGCACCACGGCGTACGCATCACCGATGCCGCGCTGGTCGCCGCCGCCGCGCTCTCCGACCGGTACATCACCGACCGGTTCCTGCCGGACAAGGCGATCGACCTGGTCGACGAGTCCGCGTCCCGGCTGCGGATGGAGATCGACTCCCGGCCGGTCGAGGTGGACGAGATCGAGCGGGCGGTGCGCCGGCTGGAGATCGAGGAGATGGCGCTGGCCAAGGAGCCGGACGCGGCGTCCGCCGAGCGGCTGGAGCGGCTACGCAAGGAGCTGGCCGACAAGCGCGAGCAGCTCACCGCCCTCTCCGAGCGTTGGCAGCTGGAGAAGAGCCACATCACCAAGCTCTCCACCGCCAAGGAGGAACTGGAGCGGCTCGGTGGCGAGGCCGAGCGGGCCGAGCGCGACGGCGAGCTGGAACGCGCCGCCGAGCTGCGGTACGGCCGGATCCCCGCCCTGAAGGCCGAACTGGCGACCGCCGAGGAGGAACTGGCCGGGCTCCAGTCCGCCGGTGCGATGCTCAAGGAGGAGGTTGGCGCGGACGACATCGCCGCGGTGGTCGCCTCCTGGACCGGCATTCCCGCCGGCCGGCTGCTGGAGGGTGAGACCGCCAAGCTGCTGCGGATGGAGGAGTCGCTGGGCGGGCGCGTGGTCGGCCAGACCGAGGCGGTCGGCGCGGTCTCGGACGCCGTCCGGCGGGCCCGTGCCGGAGTGGCCGACCCGGACCGCCCGACCGGGAGCTTCCTCTTCCTCGGCCCGACCGGCGTCGGCAAGACCGAGCTGGCCAAGGCGCTCGCCGAGTTCCTCTTCGACGACGAGCGGGCGATGGTCCGCATCGACATGAGCGAGTACGGCGAGAAGCACTCCGTGGCCCGGCTGGTCGGTGCCCCACCCGGTTACATCGGTTACGAGGAGGGCGGCCAGCTCACCGAGGCGGTGCGCCGCCGGCCGTACTCGGTGATCCTGCTGGACGAGGTGGAGAAGGCCCACCCGGACGTCTTCGACATCCTGCTCCAGGTGCTCGACGACGGCCGGCTCACCGACGGCCAGGGCCGTACCGTCGACTTCCGCAACGCCATCCTCATCCTCACCTCGAACCTCGGCTCGGCGGTGATCAGCGACCTGACGCTGGCCGAGGAGCAGCGCCGCGAGGGCGTCCTGGCGGTGGTCCGGTCGCACTTCAAGCCGGAGTTCCTCAACCGACTCGACGACATCGTGGTCTTCGCCGCCCTGCACGGTGACGACCTGCGGGCCATCGTGGACATCCAACTGGCCCGGCTGCGCCGGCGGCTCGCGGACCGCCGGTTGACGTTGGACGTCACCGACGACGCCCGTGGGTGGCTCGCCGAGCACGGGTACGACCCGATCTACGGCGCCCGCCCGCTGCGGCGTCTGGTCCAGTCGGCGATCGGCGATCAGCTGGCCAGGGCCCTGCTCGCCGGTGAGGTCCGCGACGGCGACACCGTACGGGTGGACCTCCGGGACAGCAAGGACGGCCTGTCGGTCACGTCCAGCTGAACCGGTCGCACCGGGCCCGCCTCCGACGGGCGGAGGCGGGCTCCCCGGGCGAGGATGGAGACATGTTCGGGATGCGGCGCAAGAAGGAATCGGAGTTGGCGCGGGCCGTCGCGGAACTCGGCCACGCCAACACGCTGGCGTTCGGCGGGGTCGGGATCGCGGGCACGGTGCTGCCTGAGACCGAGGCGTACCAACGTGTCGCGGCGGCCGTGGCCGACCACCCGGAGGAGGTACGCGACCTGCTCGACCGGTTGCTTGCCGGCGGCGCCCCCGCTGGTCGGGTCTACGCCGCCACGCTGCTGGAGCGGCTCGACCCGGCGGCCGGACGGGCGGCCTGGACGACGCTGCGCGGTGACGAGGCTGAACTGAGCACCATGACCGGCTGCGTGATGGGAAGCACCACCGTCGGGGAGTACGCCGCCGAGCGACTCGACAAAGCATGATCCGTACGCCGATCGGGTCCACCCGAACGGCGCTGCCGGGGGTTGCGGCCGGTCCGTACCGTCCGCGGTATGACCGCGACCGCCGACGCACCGGCAGCCGTGCCCCCGCCCCGTCCGCCGCGTCCCGGCACCGTCACCGTGGCCTTCTGGCTGCAACTCGGCACCGTGCTGATCCTGCTCGGCCTGGTCGCCCTGGTGGTGATCGAGGCGGTCCAGTGGGATGCCGCGATCGACCGCGCCGTGCGGCTGGTGCCCGACGCGGACCCGGGCGAGGTACGCGCGGAGCGGTGGAGCAGCGTCACGATGGCGGCGGTGTTCGGGGTGCCCGCCCTGCTGCTGGCGCTCTGGCTGGGCCTGACCGCGCCCCGGGTACGCGCGGGCAGCAACACCGCCCGGACGATGGTCTTCGCGGCCGGTGGCGTGCAACTGCTGCTCTGCATCGTCCAGGGATGTCTCGGCGCGTTCCTGATCCCGTTCGGTCTGGCGTTCGCGGTGTCCGGCGCGCCGTACGTCGACGAGCCCTACGTCGACGAGTCGTACCCGGACGACGTGCCGCCGCCGGGCGACGACTTCTGGCAGGAGTCGGACTTCGCCGAGGCGCTCTACAGCCAGCCGAGCCCGTTCGACTACCTCTTCCCGCTGGCGGGCCTCGGCGTACTGCTGGTGTTCCTGCTCACCGCGGCGGTGGTGCTGCTGCTGGCGCTGCCGCCGGCCCACCGCTGGTTCGTACCCCGCACCGAGCCGGCAGCGGCCCGGCCGCCCGCCGGGGGCGACATCCCGAATTCCCACCTCGTCGGCTATCCCGTGCCGATGGGCTACCCCGCCTATCCCGCGCCACCCGGTGGTCCCGTGCCGCCGGGCGCCTATCCGACGATCCCCGGCTACCCGGTGCCGCCTGGATACCCGCCGTTGCCCGGACATCCGCCACTCGGTGCCGCCCCGCCGGTGTCCGGCTATCCGGTACCGCCCGGGTATCCGCCTGGTTATCCGCCGCCGCCCGGGTATCCGGTGCTGCCCGGGTATGGGGTGCCCGGTGCGGGGTATGCGGTGCCCGGGTATCCCGGGCCCGGTGGCGTGGGCGGCCCGGATCCGGCCGGGTATCCCCCGCACCAGGCGGGCTCGCCGACCGTCCCGGAGACGCCGCCGGCACCGGCTGCTCCACCCGCGTCCGACGGACCGGCCGCGCCCGGCGAGGGTGAGCAGGGCGGTGTCGGCTCCGGCGGACCGGATCAGGCGGACCGGTAGCCGGCTGGCGGGAGGGGCCACCTGCCCGGATCATGGTCGACGTCTCCGCTGAACCGTCTCGGGAGGTGACCGGGTGAACGGGACATCGGCGTACCTGGCGACCGGTTGCCTGGCCGGACTGCTCGTCGTCGTGTTCGCGCTGCGCTGGTGGCGCAACCGGTCAGCAGCGCCGGCAGGTCGGCAGCAGCGGTCCGGCGGCGGGCAGCGACGTGATCCCCGCCGCATCGAGGTCGGCGACCTCGTCGAGATCGGGGACGTCACCTACTCGGTGCGGGGCTCGATCCGCCTGGAGGAAGGCGAGTGGCGGTGGGCCGAGCACCTCCTCGACGACCTCGACGAGCACGGCGGTCGGCGTCGACTCTCGGTGGCGGAGAATCCCGGCTTCGAACTGGTGCTGTGGGAGTCGGCGCCCCGCGACGCCACCGTCACGCCCGGTGCGCCGGTGGTGGAGTCCGGCGACCGGCGCTACAGCTGGCACGAGTCCGGTCAGGCCCGGTACGTCGCTTCCGGGATCACCGAGCTGACGCCGAGCGGCACCATGCGCTACCACGACTACCGGGCACCGGGCGGGGCCCGGCTCACCTTCGAGGCGTACGGCGAGGCGGGCTGGGTGATGGCCCGTGGGGAACGGCTCGACAGTGACGCGGTGACCGTCCACCCGCAGAGCGGATCCTGAGCCGAACCACCGGCTCGTCCGATCGATCCCGACCGGGCGGCCGGTGACGCGCCCACCGCTCGGCGTCGCACCGTGCCGGAATGGCCCGTTGCCGATACGGTGAAGCGCGTTCCAGGAAGGGAGAAACATGGTCGATCCTCAGAACACCCCGGCCCGGTCGCGGCCGGGCGTGGTGACGATATCCACCTACCTGCTGTTGCTGTTCGCGATCTGCCAGCTGATCAGCGTGATCATCTCGTTGGCCACCATCGGTACCGTCCGCGAGGTGATGGAGGAGGCCTACCGGGACTCCACCGTCGAGGGGGCGCAGAACGTCGCCGACATCACGGTCGTCATCGGTGTCGGCACCGCCATCTTCCTGCTGGTGGTGGCCTTCGCGCTGTTCGGCCTGGGGCTGATGAACCTGCGGGGCAAGAACGGCTCCCGGATCGCCACCTGGATCGTCGGTGGCATCCTGTTCTGCTGCACCGGGTTCAGCCTGCTCAGCGGGTTCGCCGGCAACTTCAGCGCTCCCGGCGATTCCAGCGGTGACATGCCCAGCGGCGAGGAGATCCAGCGCCGGCTGGAGGATGCGCTGCCGAGCTGGACCACGCCGGTCAGCATCCTGCTCGGGGTGATCAGCCTGATCTCGCTGCTGACGGCGCTGATCCTGCTGGCGCTGCCGAAGGCCAACGAGTTCTTCCGCAAGCCGACCCAGCAGTGGGAGCCGCCGACGCCCGGCGGTGCTTACCCGAGCCAGCCCGGCTACCCGCCGGCCCCCGGCTACCCGGGCACCCCGCCGACCGAGCCCGGCTACCCGGGTACCCCGCAGCAGCCGACCGAGCCCGGCTACCCGACCACCGGGGCCCAGCCTCCGACCGGTGACCAGGGCAGCCCGCCGAGCGGGCCGAGCGGCCAGACCCCGCCGTCCGGCGGCCCGGACCAGCCCGGTACCCAGCCGCCCACCGATCGCCCCGGCTGACCTTCGGCGAGTAGGCACGACCGCGACAGTCCCTCCGAGTAGGTTGCTTCCCGACGCCTACCGGAGGGACTCGTCGTGTCGTACCCCGAACAGGCACCAGCCCGCCGGCCGGCCGCGGTCGTGCTGGCCGTGGCGACGCTTGTGGTGATGGCGCTCGGCGCGCTCGTGTACGCGGTGATCGGGCTCGCGTCCGTGCGCGGCACGGTGGACCGGTTCCGCGCGGCGGCCGGTGCCGAGGCCGACGCCGGTCAGGTCGACGCGGTGGCGGCGCTGTTGCGGGCCTCGGTCGTGGTGTCGGCGGTGCTGAGCATCATCGCCGGTCTGCTCCTCGTCGGCCTGGCGCTGGGACTGGCCACCCGTCGGCCTGCGGCCCGGGTGGCGACCTGGGTGGTCGCCGGGCTGGGCATGTGCTGCGGGTGTGGTGGGCTCGCCACCCTGATCGTGCAGCTCGCGGCACCGCTGGACTTCGGCGACGATCAGGCGACGGCCGAGTTGCTCGCCCTGGTGCCGGATGCCCACCCGTCCTGGTGGATTCCGCTCACCGTCGCCCTTTCGATCGCCCAGGTGCTCGGTTACCTTGTGGTAGCCGTGCTGCTGGCACTGCCCGCGGCCAACGCCTGGTTCCGGCGTCGGCCGGCACCCCAGCAGCAGGCATCCCCGTACCAGCCACCCACCCCACCGTTCGGACACCCACCGGCGGCACCCCCGTACCAGCCGCCGGCACCGCCGTACCAGCCCTACCCGCCGCCCGGGGCGCCGACGTCGCCTCCGTACCCGCCGAGGTGATGACGCCCGTGACGCCCGACCGGACGACAAGCGACCGTTGGGCGTTGATCACCGGAGCGACGGCGGGTATCGGGGCGGCGTTCGCCTCCCGGCTCGCCGCCGACGGATGGCACCTGGTGCTTGTCGCCCGCGACACGACCCGGCTGGCGGCCCAGGCAGCCGAGTTGACCGGCCGGCACGGCGTGGAGACCGAGACCATCACCGCGGATCTGTCCACCGACGACGGTTGTGCCGCGACCGAACGACGGCTGGCCGACGGACCACCTGTCGAGCTTCTGGTCAACAATGCCGGCATCAGCCTGAACAAGCCGTTCCTCAGGTCGTCCGTCCAGGACGAGACCCGACTGCTGCGGCTCAACGTGCACGCGGTGCTCCGGTTGACCCTCGCCGCGCTGGCCACGATGACCGAGCGGCGCAGTGGGGCAGTGATTAATGTCTCTTCCGTAGCGGGTTTCGGCGCGGTGATGCCGGGATCGACGTACTCGGCCAGCAAGGCGTGGGTCACCAACTTCAGCGAGTCCGTCGGGCAGTCCGCCCGTCCCTTCGGCGTACGCGTCATGGCGCTCTGCCCGGGCTACACCCGCACCGAGTTCCATCAACGAGCCGGCATCGACATGTCGAAAACCCCCGAATGGATGTGGCTCGACGCGTCGAATGTGGTCGACGAGGCCCTACGTGACCTGCGGAAAGGCAAGTTGGTAAGCGTCCCGTCGTGGAAGTACAAGCTGGCCGTGGCGGGGTTGCGCCACGCGCCGCGTCGGCTGCTCGACGTGGTCTCCCGGGACACCCGCGGCCGCATCGGCCGCGATCGTCGCTGACCGGCGACCGGGCGGCCGGCCGCCCACCGGTCAGGGTGACGTCACTCGATCCGTCAGCATGATCGACGTAGCGTAACCGGACATCGCCACTCATCTGTCCCCCGGAAGGGTTGACCAGGGTGGCCCGCACACGCGGTACACAGACTTGCGCAGTACCCTCTATCGCCATGGGGGACCACGACGACCTGCGTAAATTCATCTCCGACCTGGCTGTGGTCCATGGTCGGGTGGTGCTCTCCTCAGGGCGGGAGGCCGACTGGTATGTAGATCTGCGTCGCGTCACGCTGCATAACCAGGCGGCACCGTTGGTGGGTCGGGTGATGCGGGAGCTGACCGCCGACTGGTCGTACGACGCGGTGGGCGGGCTGACCCTGGGGGCCGACCCGATCGCCGCCGCGATGCTGCACGCCGCCGGGCGTCCGTTGGACGCGTTCGTGGTCCGCAAGGCGGGCAAGGCGCACGGGCTGCAGCGTCGGATCGAAGGACCCGATGTGGCGGGTCGTCGAGTGCTGGCGGTGGAGGACACCTCCACCACCGGTGGGAGCGTGTTGACCGCTGTCGAGGCCCTTCGCGAGGCCGGGGCCGAGGTTGTGGGGGTGGCGGTTATCGTTGATCGTGGTGCCGGCGACGCGGTGCGAGCCGCCGGATTGCCCTATCGGGCGGCCTATACGTTGGCTGACCTCGGCCTTGTGGCGTAAAAGTCTGCCGATTCGGATCTGCTGATATGCAGGCGGATCGATGCTGCTGGTGGAAGGATGGAATACGTGGGAACTGCGTTGGCCGAAATGACTATGCCTCAGATCTCGCCGCTTGCCGGCGAGCCGATCGAACGCGCCGACGCCGAGCGGCTGGCGGGGGTCCTCAAGGCCCTCGCCGACCCCGCTCGGCTGCGGCTGCTCAGCCTGATCCAGTCGGCACCCGAGGGCGAAGCGTGCGTGTGTGACCTCACCGCGCCGCTCGGCCTCTCCCAGCCGACGGTCAGTCACCACCTCCGAATCCTCACCGAGGCCGGCTTGCTGGAGCGGGAGAAGCGCGGTGTGTGGGCCTACTACCGGTTGGTCCCGAGCGCGATCGCCACGATCGCCGACCTGCTGACCCCGCCGCGTAAGCGGGCCACCAAAAAGGCTCGCTGAACCGGCACCGCTTGGTGGCCGCCCAGCCGGGCAGCCACCAAGCGGTGATGTCAGCGGACGTGCGGCGTCTCGTACGTCTCCTCGGTGAGGTCCCGGGCGGCCCGGCGCAGCCGGCGACGCTCGGCGATGATCATTGCCGTGACCACGGCGACCCCGACCAGGAACAGCGCCACAATGGACGGAACGTGGTCACCCGGTGCGTGCAGGGCGCGGTCCTCGGACTGCCACGGCCACAGCGCGCGCAGGCTGCCCAGGATGACGCCGGCCATCACCGCCAGGGTCATCCGGCGGTGCTGCTCAAGCAGCCACTGGAGCAGCTTGACGAAGAGTGCCAGGCCGATGACCATGCCCGTTGCGAAGATCGCCAGGTAGCCGAAGTCGCGGTCGTTGACGGCGCTGATGGTCGGCTCGTACAGGCCGACGGTCAGCAGCAGGAACGACCCGGAGACCCCGGGCAGCACCAGGGCGCAGACCGCGACCGCCGCCGCGAGCAGCACGACAAGCGGGTGCGGTTCGATGGTGGCCTGCGGCAGTCCGGTCAGCACGAAGGCCGCGACCCCGGCGACGACCAGAGCGAACACCTCCATCCCTCGCCACGGTTTGCCGACCATCGAGATCGGCACCAGCACCGAGGCGAGGACCAGCCCGAGGAAGAGTCCCCTGGTCTGCTCCGGATGGTCGACCAGCAGCGGTTCGAGCAGCTTCGCCGCGATCAGCAGGCCGGGCAGCATGCCGATCAGCAGCGGGATCACCACCTCCCAGTGCACCTGCCGAAGCTGGTGCCCCGCCCGCGTCCAGCCGCGTCCACGCGGGAGGTCGGACACCGCGTACCGCACCGTGTTCACCAGATGCCCGGCGGACGCGATGACCCGCTCGTAGACGCCTGTCACCAGCGCGATGGTCCCGCCGCTGACCCCTGGCACAGCCTCGGCAACGCCGATGGCCGCGCCGCGCAGGACGTGGCCTACCCGTTCGCCCAATGCCATGAAGATTCCGTTCCGTGAATCGCTCGATCACTGGCCCGTGTGGCGACCGCCACGGTCAATCAGGCTACCGGGGCGTCCGCCGCCCGCCCGACCAGGTCACAGCCGCGGGTCGACCGGCTCCGATTCGCAGGCCAGGATGGCGAAGACCAGCTCGTGGCGACGCCACAACGGGGCACCGTCAACCAGAGCGTCCAGCGCGGCCAGGCCGAGCGCGTGTTCGCGCAACGCCAGGCCCCGCTTGCGGCCCAGGGAACGGCGCCGCAGTGCGGCGAGTTGCTCCGGTTCGGTGTACTCCGGACCGTAGATGATCCGCAGGTACTCCCGGCCCCGGCACTTGATCCCCGGCTGGAGCAGCGAGCCACGCTCGCTACGGGCGGCCGGACCCGCGTACGGCTTGACGACCATGCCCTCGCCGCCGGCTCCGGTCAGCGCCAGCCACCAGTCGGTCGCCTCCCGTACCGAGTCGTCGTCGGACAGGTCGACGATCCGACGCCGGGTAGGCGTGAAGAACTCCGGGTCGGCCGCGCAGAGCCGATCGGCCAACGCCAGGTGCCAGCCGTGATCCCGGTCGCTGTAGCTGGCCTTCGCCCCGGCCAGCACCGCGAACGGCGCGAGTCGCACGCCGCGCAGCCCGTCGGTCGGTCCCACGTACGCCCGGTACGCCGCCGTGTAGGCCGACACGTCGTCGTGGCGGCGCGCGGTCCGGTCCCGTAGTTCGGTCACGTCCAGTCCACGACCGATCGCCGCGTCCAGCGTCGCCAACGCCACCGGCAGGCCGGCCCGGCCAGCCGCGCCGACCCCCGCGTACTGCTCGCGGATCAGGCCGGCGGCCTTTGCCGACCACGGCAGCAGCTCGCAGTCGAGCAGCAGCCAGTCGGTGGCCAGTTCGTCCCAGAGCCCGGCACCGGTCACCGCCACGCGCACCCGGTCCAGCAGCTCGGTGTCGAGCGGCTCACCGAAGAACGGCCGACCCGTACGGGTGTGCACCACCCCGCCGCCCGGCCCGAACGGGCCACCGTCCGGCTCCCGGCAGACCAGCACCACGGCCCGCGAGCCCATGTGCTTCTCCTCGCAGACGACCCGGTCCACGCCGGCCGCCCGGTAGTCGGTGAACGCCTCCGCCGGATGCTCCAGGTAGCCGTCCAACTCGGACGTCGAGCAGGGCGCCATGGTCGGCGGCAACCACACCAGCCGACGCGGGTCGACCGCGAAGCGGCTCATCACCTCCAACGCGGCTGCGGCGTTCTCCGCCGGCACGGTCAGCGAGCCGTACGCGTGCTCCACGTGCCGCCGACCGGTCACGTCGGTCAGCTCCAGCACCTCGTCGGGTCGGGCCGGCGCGGCGGTCAGCGGCCGGACCGGGGCGTACCACTCGCGCTCCGCCGGCACCGCGACCAGTTCCCGCTCCGGGTAGCGCAGCGCGGTCAGCCGGCCGCCGAAGACGCAGCCGGTGTCGATGCAGATGGTGTTGTTCACCCATTCCGGCTCCGGAGTGGGGGTGTGGCCGTAGACGACCATTGCCGAACCGCGGTACTCCCGGGCCCAGGGGTAGCGCACCGGCAGGCCGTACTCGTCGGTCTCGCCGGTGGTCTCGCCGTACAACGCGAAGGCGCGCACCCGCCCGGACGCCCGGCCCTGGTACTCCTCCTTCAACCCGGCGTGCGCCACCACCAGCCGGCCGCCGTCGAGCACGTAGTGGCTGACCAGTCCGTCGACGAAGGTGGCCACCTCGGCGGTGAACTCGGTGGGCTCCGCGTCCAGCTGCGCCAACGTCTCGGCCAGACCGTGGGCCACCTTGACGTTGCGGCCGCGCAGCTTCCGCACCAGCTTCTGCTCGTGGTTGCCGGGCACGCAGAGCGCGTGCCCGGCGGTGACCATGCCCATCACCAGGCGGAGCACCCCGGGCGAGTCCGGTCCGCGGTCCACCAGGTCGCCGACGAACACGGCGGTACGCCCCGACGGATGCGTCGCGTCCACCGCCCGGCCGGCGTCGTCGTGGTGCAGCCGCCAGCCCAACCGGGTCAACAGCGCCTCAAGTTCGGCCCGGCAGCCGTGCACGTCACCGACGATGTCGAAGGGACCGGTCAGCTCGCGCCGGTCGTTGAACAGCCGCTCGTAGCGGATCTCGGCGGTCTCGATCTCGTCGACACCGCGCAGCACGTGCACCTTGCGGAAGCCCTCCCGTGCCAGCTGGGCGTAGCTGCGCCGCAGGTCCCGGGACATCCGGGCCAGCACCTGCCGGCCGAAGGTGCGGTCGGACCGGGCCTCGGTACGCTCCCAGGCCAGTGCCTCCGGCACGTCCAGCACGATCGCCACCGGCAGCACGTCGTGTTCGCGGGCCACCCGGACCAGTGCGGCTCGGGCGTGTGGCTGGAGATTTGTCGCGTCGACCACGGTGAGTCGTCCACCGCGCAGCCGCTTACCGGCGACGTAGTGCAGTGCGTCGAAGGCCTCCGCCGAGGCGGACTGGTCGTTCTCGTCGTCGGCGACCATCGCCCGGAAGGCGTCGGAGGAGAGGACCTGGCTGGGCGTGAAGTGCCGGCCGGCGAATGTCGACTTGCCGGAGCCGGAGATCCCGACCAGTGCCACCAGGGCCAGCTCGGGGATGTCGAGGACGGTCATCGCGGTGCCTCCGCACGGGTGAACACGGCCAGTTGGGTGGGTGCTCCGACCTCCGGGTCGTCCGTACCGACGCCGTGCACCACGGCCGAGTAGCCGTACGTGGCGCCCACCCGCCGGACCCATTCGCCGAATTCGGCGCGGGTCCACTCGAAACGGTGGTCGGCATGCCGGAACGTGCCCGCCGGCAACCCCTCGTAGCGCACGTTGTGCTCCACGTTCGGCGTGGTCACCACGACCGTCGTCGGTCGGGCGTAGCCGAAGACGGCGTCCTCCAGGGCCGGCAGCCGGGGCGGGTCGACGTGCTCGATGACCTCCATCAGCACCGCCGCGTCGTAACCGCGCAACCGATCGTCGCGATAGGTGAGCGCGGACTGCCGGAGCGTGACGCGGGTGCGTTGGCGTTCCGGCAGCCGGTCCAGCCGCAGCCGCCGGGCGGCCAGGGTGAGGGCCTGGGCGGAGACGTCGGTGCCGACGATCTCGGTGAACCGGCGGTCACCGATCAGCGTGGCCAGCAGCGCACCCCCGCCGCAGCCCAGGTCCAGCACCCGGTGGGCGCCCGCGTCGACGAGCGCGGCGTGCACCGCCTCCCGGCGCAGGGCGGCCAGCGGAGCCTGGGGTGCCGACTCGGCCGGCACCGCGTCCGCCACCCCGTCGTCGACGGTCGGCTCGTCGGTGGGTCGCTGGGCGTCCAGCCGCTCCAGTGCCTGACCTGCCAACGCCCGCCGGTGCGCCAGGTAGCGGCGGATGATCAGCCCACGCTCGGGGTGGTCGGCCAGCCAACCCGAGCCGGCCCGCAGCAGCTTGTCCACCTCGTCCGGGGCCACCCAGTAGTGCTTCGCGTCGTCCAGCACAGGCAGCAGCACGTACAGGTGGTTGAGCGCGTCGGCCACCCGCAGCGTGCCGGTGAGGGTCAGGTCCACGTAACGGCTGTCGCCCCACTGCGGGTGCAGTTCATCAAGCGGGATGGCGGTGGCGGTGACCGCCCAACCGAGCGGGCCGAACACCCGGGTGGCCACGTCGGCGCCGCCACGGCAGCGCAGCACCGGAACCCGGACCTCCAGCGGGATGCCTCGGGCGGCCAGCTCGGGACGCTCCTTGGACGCACCCCGCAGCGCCGAGCGGTACACCTTCGACAGCGCCGAGGCGAGCAGGCTGGACGCGGCGTACGGCCGGTCGTTGACGTACCGCCCGAGAGTGAAACTTTCCGGCGTCGTGGTCGACTTCCGGCCGCGACCCCGGGCGGCGGCCAGTTTCAACGGGTCGACGTCGAGCAGGAGCGCGGCCGTGCAGCGCTGCTCGTCTGCCTCCGGGTAGAAGACGTGTGCGGTGCCGACGGGCACGTCGAAGGTGTGCACCCGGTCGGGGTGCTTGATCAGCAGGTGACCGAGATCCGTCGCCGGCTGGTGCGTGGTGGTGAGGGTGAGCAGCACCCGCCCATGGTGTCAGCTCTCTCGATCTTGCGCCGTCCTGTTTTTCGGTGGTTGCGGCGGGGTTTGCGGGGCAGCCCCACCCGCTCCGGGCGGTCAGGCTTGATCCCTGCGCGGGTGGGGCTGCCCCGCAAACCCGTCGGGGTCCGGCTTTCAGCGGCAGTGCCGGCTTTCAGCGGCGGCGAGGGCTGGTGGGGTGGGCTCGGCGGCGGGGACGGGGACGGGACGGTGGCGAAAGTGGGAGGTGGCCGGGGTGGGGACAACTGGGACGTGAATGGTGGCGGGGTGGAAAGGGGGGTGCCCCGCCGAGGTGGTCGGCGGGGCACCGGTGGTGCTGTCGGTTACCGCGTGGAGTTACGCGGTGAAGTGGGTACGGCGGCGACGGGCCAGCACGAAGCCGGCCGCACCGGCGGCGAGCAGCACGCCGCCGACGCCAGCGATCAGAGCGGTGTCGGCGCCGGTGATCGGCAGCTCGCCACCGTCACCGCCGTCGCCGCCCTGGCCGCCGCTCGGGTTGACGACGAGCTTGGCGATGTCGTTCGCCGGCTTCAGGTCGGCGTAGAAGCCGCCGTCGCACTGGCAGGCGACGTTGACCTTGACGTCGCCGGTGGCGTTCGCGACGACCTTGTCGATCCGGAGCCCGAACTCCATGGTCTCCTCGTCACCGGCCTTGATGAACCAGCTGGCGTAGCAGCGGTACAGGCGGGCGCCCGGCTCACCCGGCTCGCCCCACTCGTTCTCGCCGCGCACCGGGGAGCAGTTGTCGGGCACCTTTACCGCGCTGGTGCCGTCCGGAATGCCGACCTGCATGTAGGTGACCGAGGACCCGGAACGGCCGTAGTCCAGGGTGGCCGGGCCGTTGTTGCGGAAGCCGACGGTGGCCACCACCTCGTCGCCCTTCGCACCGGAGACCTCGTCGCCGACCGCCGCCAGGTCGGTGCTGTTCTTGCCGGTGACCGTCACCGCCAGACTCGACCAGTTGTTGTCCGGCTGGGTGTCCGCCTGGAAGCTACGCGCGGCGATGGTCGGACCGGCCTCGTCCAGCAGCAGCTTCCCGCCGGTGCCCGGCTTGCCAGTGGTGGCACCGCGGCTCTTCACGTACGCCTCGTAGTCCTCGAACTCGGCCGGAGTCATCCAGAGGATCTCGCCGTAGTCGAAGCCCGGCGCGAATGCGTCCTTGGCGATCCGGTAGGCGAGGGTGGCGACGTAGCTGGTCCGCGGCTCCAGCGGGCGGTCGAAGTGGCAGGCGCGCAGGAAGGTGCCCTCGTAAGTGCAGTTGGTGTACTGCTTGGCGGGCTGGATTCCGTAGTCGTTGTAGAAAACGGCGACGGCGCCCTTGGCGACCGTCTCTCCCGGGTTGCCGACCCGCAGCGGCATGGTGAACGCCGAGCCCGGCTTGCCGGAGCGTTCCGTCTCCGGGCCGGCGGCCAGGTCGACGCCCTCACCGATCCGTACCCGCGCCTCGTGGGTCACCGCCGCGTAGCCGGTGGCGCTGAGGCTCACCTTGACGGTGCCCTCGTCGCCGTCCTTCGCGTCTGCGGTGGGCGCGATGACCACCGAGTAGAGGCCACCGAAGCCGCCCTCGTACAGCTCGACCTCGAACGGATCCGTGCAGACCAGGACGTTCGGCTCGGGCGTCGAGCAGTAGCTGGAGTCACTTTCCGACGTCACGGTGGCCTTGCCCGCGAGGTCGGTGAAGTCGTAGCGCACGGTGAGGTCGTGCACCACCACCGTGGAGGAGGCGAACAGGATCGGACTGTCGATCTTTCCGGGCGAGCCAGCGGCGATTGTGGTGTCGCCGAAGTAGACGCCCAGGGAAACCTCAGCCTCCTCGGCCGAGGCGGGGGTGGCGGGGGCGGCGACGGCGGCGATCAGCGCGCCGGCCACGCCCAACCCGGCCAGCCAGCGCCGGGTGGAATGGGTGAGCATGAAGGGGGTCCTCCCGTGAGGGGTGCGGGTGAAGCCCCCGGATGCTAAGGAATCTTTAAGTTCCTCGCTGTCCGTGCCGACCGTGCCGGGCGAAGTCCGGCCGAAAGGTTGACCAACCGGTAGGTCAGCGGTAGTCGTCCTCGTCGGCGCCGACCACGCGAGCCTGTTCCATGGCGTCCCAGTCGTCGACCTCCAAGCCGCGGTGCGGCTCGACCTCGACCTGGCTCGGGTCGACCACGGCGGCCTGCTCGACGGCGTCGGCCGGCTCGGCCTCCAGATCGCGCTCCTCCGGGCTGAGGTGGTCGCCGGGGGCGAAGTCCTCGTCGGGCTGGCCCATTCGATGCCTCCGGGATGTCGCGGACGGGTACCCACCCACCGTACGGGGTGTGCCGGCGCAGTGCTGGGAACCGGCCGGCCACCGAGCCGCTGAGGGTACGCGGTCGTCGCAGCCGAGTCGGCCGAATCGACCCACCGGCGACTGTCGCCGGTGCCAGGATGGTGCCGTGGGCTTCCTCATCCGGCTGGCGGCGACCGCCATCGCACTGTGGATCACCACGCTTGTCGTGCCCGGCGTCGAGGTGACCGGGCGCACCGGTTACGACACGGCGTTCACCCTGGTCATCGTGGCGTTGATCTTCGGTCTGGTCAACGCGGTGCTCAAGCCGGTCATCAAGGTCGTGGGTTGTGTCTTCTACCTGCTGACCCTCGGCCTGTTCGCACTTGTGGTCAACGCCCTGTTGTTCCTGCTGACCGACTGGATCGCCCGGGCGCTCGACCTGCCGTTCCACGTGGACGGCTTCTGGGCGGCCTTCTGGGGAGCCATCGTGATGGCGGTGGTCACCTGGCTGATCAGCGTGGCGGTGCCGGATCCAGCGGACCGGCGGTGACCCGGCCCGGTTGTGTCCGTCCGGTTCCGCTACGGGATACTGCCCGCGGAGGACAGCGCGGTCCGGCGCATCAAGGTAGAACAGGCGGCCGCACGGCCGGGCCCCTACGGAGAACAGCGGCCGTACGGCCGACAGCGGCAAGTAAGGAGCGTTCGACATGCCCATCGCTTCCCCCGAGGCTTACGCCGAGATGCTGGATCGCGCCAAGGCCGGCCGGTACGCGTACCCGGCGATCAACGTGACGTCCTCGCAGACGCTGAACGCGGCGCTCAAGGGCTTCGCCGACGCGGAGAGCGACGGCATCATCCAGGTCTCCACCGGTGGCGCGGAGTACCTCTCGGGCCCCTCGATCAAGGACATGGTCACCGGCGCGGTGGCGTTCGCCGCGTACGCGCACGAGGTGGCCAAGAAGTACCCGGTCAACATCGCCCTGCACACCGACCACTGCCCCAAGGACAAGCTGGACAAGTTCGTCCGGCCGCTGATGGCGATCTCCCAGGAGCGGGTGAAGGCCGGCCAGGAGCCGCTGTTCCAGTCGCACATGTGGGACGGATCGGCCGTGCCGGTGGCGGAGAACCTGGAGATCGCGGCCCAGCTGCTCGACGAGGCGGCCAAGGGCAAGATCGTCCTGGAGATCGAGGTCGGCGTCGTCGGTGGCGAGGAGGACGGCGTCGAGAACGCCATCAACGACAAGCTCTACACCACCGTCGAGGACGGCCTGGCCATGGTCGACGCGCTCGGCCTGGGCGAGAAGGGCCGCTACATGGCGGCGCTGACCTTCGGCAACGTGCACGGCGTCTACAAGCCGGGCAACGTCAAGCTGCGCCCCGAGGTGCTCAACCAGATCCAGGAGGCGGTCGGCGCCAAGTACGGCAAGGAGAAGCCGCTCAGCCTGGTCTTCCACGGCGGCTCCGGCTCGCTGCTCTCGGAGATCCGCGAGGCGCTCGACTACGGCGTGGTGAAGATGAACATCGACACCGACACCCAGTACACCTTCTCCCGTCCGGTCGCCGACCACATGTTCCGCAACTACGACGGCGTGCTCAAGGTCGACGGCGAGGTCGGCAACAAGAAGATGTACGACCCTCGGGTGTGGGGCAAGGCCGCCGAGACGGGCATGGCCGCCCGGGTGGCGGAGGCTTGCGAGCACCTGCGCTCCACCGGCACCACGATGACCAAGTGACGTCCTGACGTCGCGATGACGGCGGCCGGTCCCGTTCGCGGGGCCGGCCGCCGTCGTTCACCGGGTCAGCAGGTGGACGGCCTCGTGCACGTCGTCGGTCAGGTGCACGGTGTCCGACAGGTCCCCGAAGGGTGAGGTGGCCAGCAGCGGACGCAGCAGCAACTCCACAGGCAGGTCCTTCGTCCAGTACGCGCGGTCCAGGAAGACGTACGCGCCGCTGACCCCGTCGGTGCCGTAGTAGGTCTTGGTGGCCGCCTGGAACACCTCCTGGACGGTGCCTGCGCGGCCGGGGGCGAAGACGATGCCGCCCCGGGCCAGCCGTAGAATCGTGTCCTCCCGGATCGCGTTGGAGAAGTACTTGGCGATCCGGCCCGCGAACAGGTTCGCCGGCTCGTGCCCGTACAGCCAGGTCGGCACGGCGAGTCCACCACAGCCGGCCCAGTCCAGGTCGCCGGTGGTCAGCGCGGCCGAGTCCGCCCGGTAGGCGGTCACCGGCTCGGTGCCGTTCACCGGCGGCGTGACCGACCGCCCGAAGAGTTCCCGTACCCGCAGCGCCGCCGCTGTGTAGCGGTCGTGATCGGTGTAGTCCGGCGCGGTGGCGAGCAGGTCGATGGCTGCGTTGAGGTCCTCGGCCGGTCGGGTCGACAGGTACGCACCCAGGTTGGCGGCCTCCATCACGCCCGGCCCACCCCCGGTGACCACCAGCCGGTGTGCTCGCGCGAGTTCCCGGCCCAGCACCGCGGCCATCCGGTACGGCTCGCTGCCGCGGCGGACCGCGTGCCCGCCCATCACCCCGACCACCGACTGCGGCCCGTGGGTGGCCAGCCAGGCGCGGGTGGCGTCGGCGAGTGCGTTGTCCACCCCGTGGTCGTGCAGCCGCTGGCCGAGTGCCTCCCGGACGTCGGGCAGCGCCCCACCGTGGGCGCGGAAGTGCGCGTACACCCGGGTGTCGTACATCGCCGCGAAACCGCCCTCGGCGAAGCCGGCGGCGAGTTCCTCCGGGGTGTAGAGGTGGGACGGCTGGGTCGGGTACGGCAGCCCGGAGAACGGTGGCACCACGTTGGCGCCCCGACGGACCAGGTCGGCGCCGACCTGCCGGGAGGCGAAGCGGCAGCCGACGAAGAGCGTCCCGGCCACCTCGACCCCGGTGAGGTCGGGTACCGGCTCCAGATCCAGTCGGAGCCCCTGCACGGTGAGCCCGACCAGGCTGCCGGTGGTTAGCCGCCGGTCGAACTCCGCGCGGGTCTGGATCTCGTCCGTCCAGGTGTGCGGCTCGATGACGTCCGCGGGGGGTGGAGTCGGCATCGGGTCATCCTGCCGGGCCGGCGCAACGCCGTGGACACGACCCCGGACAACACCGGTCATGGGACGGGAGCCCGGCGGCCTGGCCGGGCTCCCGCATTTCCGGTTCCTGGGGAGGCTCCGGATCCATAGTTGTAGTGGATACGACCCGACGACGGCATGGGCCGCAGGCGTGACCGACCTCTCGGCCGTTCAGCCGACCGGCTCCCCCGACCCCCTCGCGGGCCGCCGTGCGAAGCGGGTTGAATGGGACGATGCAGAACCTCCTACCTGAGCCGCCCGCCACGCTCCTGCCCGCGCACGTCGAGGCCGACTCCGCGCTGGTCGCAGCCGAGCAGGCCGGCACCGACGAGGCGTTCGCCGAGGTGGCGGCCCGGTATCCGACGAACAGCGCGGCGTGGGCGGCGCTGGCCGCCCGGGCGTTCGCGCAGGGCCAGGTCGTGCCGGCGTACGCGTACGCCCGCACCGGCTACCACCGCGGCCTGGACCAGCTGCGGCGCAGCGGCTGGAAGGGGCATGGGCCGGTGCCGTGGTCGCACGAGCCGAACCGCGGCTTCCTGCGCTGCCTCTACGTGCTGTCCCGGGCGGCGGACGCCATCGGCGAGGCGGACGAGGCGGCCCGCTGCGCCCAGTTCCTCCGCGACTGCGATCCGGCCGCCGCCGACGCGCTGGCCAGCAACTGACCTGATGCGGTGTCGCCGACCCGGGTACGTCCGGGTCGGCGACGCGTCGACAGGGTCTACAGGCCCTCGGCCACCGAGGCGGCGATCTTGAGCCAGGCGTCCCGGGTGGCCGCCGAGAGCTGCGCGTACCGGAGCGGCTCGCCGGTGTCGATGAGCCGCTCGTACGGGGCCAGCAGCACCGCCCGGGTGCGGGCGGCGAAGTGCTCCTGGATCGCGGGCAGGTCGATCTCCTTGCGCGACGGCGGCATGGAGACCACCGTGACCGCCTGCCGGACCAGCCGTTGCCGCCCGCTCTGCTCCAGGTGGTCGAGCATCCGGGCGGCTGTCTCCGCCGAGTCGTTACGGGCGGACATGGTGACCACAAGTTGGTCGGTGGCGTCCATGGCGGCCTGCCAGTTCTGCGCCCGGACGTTGTTGCCGGTGTCCACGAAGATCAACTTGTAGAACCGGCTGACCACCTCACGGATCTCGCCGAACGCGGCGGCGGTGAGCATCTCACCACCGGTGGCCGACTCGTCGGAGGCGAGCACGTCGAACATCCCCTCGCCCTGCGAGCGGACGTACTGGGACAGGTCGCCGACCCGTCCCTGTGCGCCGTGGAACTGGCCGAGATCCCGCAGCAGGTCCCGCACCGTACGGGAATGGAAGTCCTGCTGGGCACGCATGCCGAGAGTGCCCTGCGTCTCGTTGTTGTCCCAGGCCAGTACGTATCCGCCGCGATTCTGACCGAAGGTCATCGCGAGCAGCAGAATGGCGACGGTCTTGCCGGCGCCGCCCTTCGGGTTGACCACTGTCACCTGCCGCAGCCCACCGAAGTTGCGGCGCACCATCTCGATGTCCCGCTTGCGTTCCAACTCGTGCCGCCCCGGCGGGAGCTTCACCAGACCCGTCTTGTTGACCACGGCACGGAGCCCGGTCGTCGCGACCGGGTCGGCGGGGCGGACCTGCCGGCGGCGGGCGAAGTCCTCGGCGGTGGGGGCGGCGCCTGTCTCCGGGGTCCAGGCCGGCTCCGCGTACCCCGACGGCACCCGTGACGTGGTGTTCGTCGGCGGGTACGGCTGCTGGGGTACCGGCGGTGCCACCGGCGGCGGGCCCTGCTGCCAGGGCGCGGGGTTCCAGGCCGGCTGCGGCGGGAACGGACCGGGGGGCGCTGCCGGGTACGGCGGCGCGACGGGCGGCTCGGGATCGGGCGGGGTGGGCCCGGCGTCCACCGGTTGCGGACCGGGTGGCGGGGCCGCAGGCGGCATGCCGGTATCGGGCGGCACGGGCGGCAGCGGCGCGCCGGGTTGCGGCACCGGGGCGCTGCCGTGGTGTGGCGTCGGAGCACTGCCGTGCGGTGGCACCGGAGCGCTGCCGTGCTGTGGCGTGGGCGGCGCGACGAAGGGGTACGGGCCGGGTTGCTGGGGCGTCGGCGGCAGCGGCTGCGGAATCGGTGGTAGCGGTTGGGCCGGCCCGGCCCAGGTGGGGCGGGACGCGTCTGCCGAGGTCTCGGCGGGTGCGGCCGAATCGGCACCGGAACGCTGCGGCGGATGCGCCCACGGCGATTCCGTCTGCGGACGGGGCACGGAGGGGGCCACACCGTTGCCGGCGTCGGCGGACACCTCGTCCGCCGGGTTCTGGGCCCCCGGGTCGGTCGGCCCACCGTCGCGGGCCGGTACGAGAGCGGTGGGCCGGTCGAGGGTGAAGGGCAGGTCCAGGTCGACCTGGGCGGGCCCGGGTTGCGGTGCCGGCTCCCAGCCGGTGGCGGTCGGTGCGCCACCTGTCAACGACGGATAGTCCGCGGGCGAGGGCGGTGCGCCGGGCGCGTGCGTCGGCCGTCCGGGCGGGTGCATCGGCCCTGCGTGCGGAGGGGGATCGGTCGGCTGCCCGGGCGACGGTTGTGCCGGCGGGGGTGGCACGGTCGGCGGCACCGGTGGCGGAGCACCCCACGTGGGCGCACCGAAGCCGTCGATCTGCTCCGGTGGCCAGAGTGGTTCGATGTCCCGTTCCGGCATCCCATGCTGGCCGGGCACGTGCACCCGGTCGGCGTTGTCGTCCACCACGGTGTCCTCCCCATTCCTCCTGACGAGGATAGGCCCAGCGGCCGACCCGGGCCTGCGGTGCGCCGGCCGGTCAGGTCAGGCCGTCCAGACCGCCCAGGCGCCCGGCTCGGTCCACCAGGACCGCTTGCGCGTCAGCTGCCCTGCCACGCCGTCGTCCAGGTACGGCAGCGTGGCCTCGTCCCGGGGCAGCACCGACGCGGCCCGGCCCCGGGCCCGCCGGACCTCCAGGCGTACCCGACGCCGACCCCACCGTGACCGGCCGACCACCGGCACGGCCACCGCCACCTCGACCAGCCCGTCGGCCGGGTCGGGCCCGGCGAGCAGTGCCACGTCGTCGAGGCGGGCGTACCCGCCCGCGTTGCCGATCGCGCAGGCGAGCAGCGGTTCGTCGCCGTTGGACAGCACGGTGTCGTCCACCTCCACCCGGCCGCGCCAGGGCAGCGGGGTGCCGTCCTCACCGGCGGCGCCGAGCAGTGCGCCGTCAAGCGTCACCGAGCCGCCGTCGTGGCGCAGCAGGTCGAGCCGGCGTGGCGTGCCGTCCAGCACCGCGGCGGCCACCGCCGCCGGATCGCGGGGCAGCCCGAGCTGCGCGGCGAGGTCACGGTGCGTCGTGCTGCGGGCCGGATCGAGCGGCAGCACGCCGACCGGTGGCAGGTCCGGCACGGTCCGGTTGCCGGCCAGGTCGGCTGGGCGGCGACTGGGCGGTGGCGCGTACCGCCGGACCATGCGGCGTAGCACGGCGCGCAACTGTGCGTCACCGGCGACGGCGACGACGAGCCGGGTCTTGGCGTCGGCGTCCGGCCAGGTGAGGCCGTCCGGTCGTGGCGGCCCGTCCAGCCGGGCCAGCACCTCGTCGATCTCCGCATCCGAGCGGGCGGTCACCGTCTCCACCCGGGCGCCCCGGGTGGTCAGCGCATCGGAGCAGGTCAGTACCGGTACGCGCGGCGTCTCGCAGCGTTCCTCGCGATCCTTGGTGGCGTCGGTGGCACCACCACAGCAGGCTCCGCCGCTGCCACACCCGGCTCCCGGAGCATCCCGCTCGGAGCCGAGGGTGAGCAGCACCACGTCGTACACGGGTAGCTCCTCCTGCTGTTCCCGACGCGACCCCTGCCGGCCGTGCCGTCACTACTTGTTAACCTGACACCCCGGGCTCGCTGACCGGTCGCCATCTGGCACCCGAGCCTTCTGGAGGCGAGAAGATGCCAGCGATCGTGCTCCTCGGCGCCCAGTGGGGCGATGAGGGCAAGGGCAAGGTTACCGACCAGCTGGGTGAGCGGGTCGACTACGTCGTCCGCTTCTCCGGCGGCAACAACGCCGGTCACACGGTGATCACCCCGGACGGGCAGAAGTACGCCCTGCACCTGATGCCGTCGGGCGCACTCTCCCCGAACGCCGTGATCGTCATCGGCAACGGTGTGGTGGTCGACCCCAAGGTGCTGCTCAGCGAGATCGACGGCCTGGCCGAGCGGGGTGTCGACGTGTCCCGGCTGCGGATCTCCGGCGACGCGCACCTGATCATGCCGCACCACCGGGCGCTGGACCGGGTGGTCGAGCGGTACCTCGGCAGTTCCCGGATCGGCACCACCGGCCGGGGCATCGGTCCCGCGTACGGCGACAAGGTGGCCCGGATGGGCATCCGGGTGCAGGATCTGCTCGACCCGGGCATCCTGCGCAAGAAGCTGGAACTCGCCCTGCGCGAGAAGAACCAGGTGCTGTTCAAGGTCTACAACCGCAAGGCGATCGACGTCGACGCCACCATCGAGGAGTACCTGGAGTACGCGGAGCGGCTGCGGCCGTACATCGCGGAGACCCGGGCGATGCTCTGGGACGCGCTGGACCGTGGCGACACGGTGCTGCTGGAGGGCGCCCAGGCCACCATGCTCGACATGGACCACGGCACCTACCCCTTCGTCACCTCGTCGAACCCGACGGCCGGCGGGGCGTGCGTGGGCACCGGCATCCCGCCGACTGCGATCACGAAGGTGATCGCGGTGAGCAAGGCGTACACCACGCGGGTCGGTTCCGGACCGTTCCCCACCGAGCTGTTCGACGACAACGGTCAGCACCTGCGCAAGGTCGGCCACGAGTACGGCACCACCACCGGTCGGGAACGCCGGTGCGGCTGGTTCGACGCGGTCGTCGCCAGGTACGCCTGCCGCCTCAACGGCGTCACCGATCTGGTGATCACCAAGCTGGACGTGCTCACCGGCCTGCCCACGGTCCCGATCTGCGTCGGCTACGAGATCAACGGCAAGCGCGTCGACGACATGCCGATGACCCAGACCGACTTCCACCACGCCGTCCCGATCTACGAAGAGCACCCCGGCTGGTGGGAGGACATCACCAAGGCGCGTACCGAGGACGACCTCCCCGAGAACGCCAAACGCTACATCGCCCGCATCGAGCAACTCTGCGGAACCCGCGTCAGCGTCGTAGGCGTAGGCCCCGGCCGCGAAGAAAACGTAACCCGCCACCCCCTCCTCCCCTAAAACCCCCACCCCCACCCCCCACCCTCCGCGTTGATCAAGAAGTTTTCGTCTGGAATCGAGCGCTGACTCGACGCAAACTTCTTGATCAACGCGGAGGGTGGGCTTGGTTGTCCACAGGGTTGTCCACAGGGGGTGCGGGGGTGGGGTGGGGGTGGAGAGGGTGGGTGGGTGAATGCGTCCGAGTTGTTGAGTCGATTGGCCGCCACTCAGGGCGGGATGGTGACGGCGGCGCAGGCGTTGTCCGCCGGCTACACCCGCAACCAGATCCGGCATCTGGTCAGGTCGGGTCGCTGGACCAGGGTGGCGCGCGGGCGTTTCGTGCCGGACCCCGTGTTGGACGTGCTCCGCCATCGTCGGGCGCGGATCGGCGCGGCGGTGGACAGCCTGGGCTCTGGGGCGGTGGCGGTCCTCGACACGGCTGCCGAGGTGCACGGCATCGCCGGCCTCAGGGCCACTTCCACAATCCACGTGTCGGTACCGCCAGGCAGCCCTCGACCGCAGCGTCGAAGTGATCCCGGGCTGGTGGTGCATCAGCTCACGCTGGGGTCGACCGACGTTGGCATGGTCGCCGGGATCCCGGTCACCAGTGCCGTGCGAACCGTTGCCGACGTCATTCTCCGTGTGAACCGGTACCCGGCGGTCTGTGTCCTGGACTCGGCGCTCAACCGGCAACTTCTCACCGAGGCCGACCTGTCGGCGATCCCGGCACTGATCGCTGGCCGGCGGGGAGCAGTGGCGGCGCGGGGGCGGCTGGCCGAGGCGGACGGTCGCGCGCAGTCCCCGCTGGAGACCCGTACCCGTCTGAGGTGCGTCGACGGAGGTGTCGCGCCCGACGTTCTGCAGTTGGAGGTGCGCGATGACGATGGGTACCTGCTCGGAATCGGCGATCTAGGCTGGCGCCGGCCCATGGTGATCGCCGAGGCGGACGGCGCGGCTCCGCATCGCACACCCCAGGCGGTCTACGAGGACCGGATCAGGCAGAACCGCCTCACCAACGCCGGCTGGAAGATTCTCCGTTTCACCTGGTCCGACACCCTCCGTCCCGACTACATCCCGGAGACCGTGCGCCGCGCCTTGGGTAAATGACCAAGAGCTTTTGGTCACGTGGACGCCATATCTGAGACGAAAACTTCTTGATCAACGGGATTGGCGGTGGGGTCGGTAGGATGACTCGGCGTGCGGGTTCTTCTTCTTGGTGGTGGCGGGCGAGAGCATGCGCTCGCGCTGGGGTTGGCCGATGATCCGTCCGTTGAGGCGCTGATCGCGGCGCCCGGTAATCCGGGGATTGCGGCGGTGGCGGAGCTGCGGTCCGTCGATCCGGTCGATCCGGTGGCGGTGGCGGGGCTCGCCGTCGAGGTGGGCGCGGACCTGGTCGTGGTCGGGCCGGAGGCGCCGCTGGTCGCCGGGGTGGCCGACGCGGTCCGGGCCAAGGGCATCGCGGTCTTCGGGCCGTCGGCCGAGGCGGCCCGGCTGGAGGGTTCCAAGACCTTCGCCAAGGAGGTGATGACCGCCGCCGGTGTCCCCACGGCACGCGCGTTCACCTGCACCGACGAGGCGAGCACGGCCGCCGCCCTGGACCGCTTCGACCCACCGTACGTGGTGAAGGACGACGGGCTCGCCGCCGGTAAGGGCGTGGTGGTCACCGACGACCGTGCCGCGGCGGCGGCGCACGCCCGCGCGTGTGGCCGGGTGGTCGTCGAGGAGTACCTCGCCGGTCCCGAGGTGTCGTTGTTCGTGGTGACCGACGGCGAGGCGGCGGTGCCGTTGCTGCCGGCCCAGGACTTCAAGCGGGTCGGTGACGGCGACAGCGGCCCGAACACCGGCGGCATGGGGGCGTACGCGCCGCTGCCGTGGGCGCCTGCCGACCTGGTGGACGAGGTCATGCGCGACGTGGTGCACCCGACGCTCACCGAGATGCGCCGCCGGGGTGCGCCCTTCTCCGGTCTGCTCTACGTCGGGCTGGCGATCACCGCCGACGGCCCTCGGGTGATCGAGTTCAACGCCCGCTTCGGTGACCCCGAGACCCAGGTGGTGCTCGCGCTGCTGGAGACGCCGTTGGGTGGGCTGCTGCACGCCGCCGCCACCGGCTCGCTGGCCGACCATCCGCCGCTGCGGTGGCGTACCGGCGCCGCGGTGACGGTGGTGGTCGCCGCCGAGGGTTATCCGGCCGGGCCGCGTACCGGTGACGTGATCACCGGGGGCGAGCAGCCGGGCGTGATCCACGCCGGCACCGCCCGCCGGGCCGCCGACGGCGCCCTGCTCTCCGCTGGCGGCCGGGTCCTCTGTGGTACGGCCACCGGACCGGACCTGGCCGCCGCCCGGGACGCCGCCTACCAGGTGGTACGCGGCATCACGCTGGCCGGCTCGCACTACCGCCGGGACATCGCCGCCGCCGCGATCGACGGCCGGATCGCGCTTCCCGTCTGACAGGTCCCGGTGGGCGATTTCCGCCCACCGGTGCCGCTCCCCGGTCAACACCGGCAGCGTCAAGGCCGGCGGCCGCGGGTGTGGTCTGCGGCCTCGTTGTCGTCGCAGGGCCGTGGCTGGTCCTCCGCCGGTCCACTTTGGTGCTGCTTCACCACGATTCGGCGGGGTGGCCGTGCTGTGCGCCATACCTGCCGCATGCCGACATTGACTCGTATGCCTTCCGGGACGATGGGCGGGGCCTGATCGTTGCTACGGTCTGCCCAGGTCGAGAAGGGAGACCGTCGGGTCTGTCTGCTCGGCGCTGATGGTGCTCATCCCCGCACTGTCGTGAGTCGTTCCGCCCGTCGGTGAAACCCGGCGGACGGCACTGCAACTCGGCGCACCGGTGGTGGCGTTATTTACCGGTGAGGGAGGTGGGATGGACGCCGACGAGTTCGAGACGTTCGTACGCGATTCCGCACCGGCACTGCGTCGGTACGCACGCGCGGTCACCGCCGATCCGGACCAGGCCGAGGAACTTCTCCAGCAGACCTACGTGCGGATGGCCACCGCATGGCATCGCCTCCTGGCCGAGGGCGGTCCACTCGCGTACGCGAAGGTCACAATGGTCCGCCTGCACGTGAGCCGGCTGCGGACCATCGTCCGCCGGGCCCGGCTGGCCCCGGCCGCCCCACCGTCGGTGGCTGCCGACGGGATCGGCCGGGTGGACGACGGTCAACTGCGCCGGCTGCTCGCCGGGCTTTCCCCGTTGCAGCGGGCGGTGCTGGTCATGACCTATCTCGACGACCTCGACGACGACTCGATCGCGGCGGCGATCGGGCGTCGACCGGCGACCGTCCGGTCGCTGCGTCAGCGCGCCCTCGGCACCGTGCGGGCCGGACTGCCGATCACCCGGGTACGCGCCGAACGGGAGGTGGCGGGGTGACCGACATCCGGGACGCGCTGCGCGAGGTCTGGACCGCCGACGCCGGGCCGCCCGGCCGGGACCCGGTACCGGCGGTGCGGGCCCGCCTGCGTCGTCGCCGGAGGGTTCGGGCCACCGTCGCCGCGCTCGCCTCGTGCGCGGTCGTCGGGATGGCGGTCTTCATGGCTGCCACCGCGCGGTACGGCGAACCTGCACCCTCCGTGGCCGGGCCACCTGCCAGCCCGGTCGCACCGGAGCTGCGGGGCCTGCCGCCCTCGCTACGGCCGGTCGATGCGACGGATGCGGTGCTGCGGATGGCGCGGCCGGAGGTGGTGCCGGCGGGCACCCGGACGGCGTACGAGGGAGCCGGCCCGGTGGCCCGGCTGGTGGTGGTCTTCGACTTCGAGGCTCCGCAGGGCCTGCCCGGTACGCCGCGCGAGGTGTCCGTGCCGACCGGTGCCCAGGTACTGGCCACGGATGAGCCGGCGACGTCCACGGCGTACCTGTCGGCGTGGGCACCGGACGGGCGCAGCTGGTTCATGGCGGTGACGGCGGCCGAGGCCGAGATCCGGTCGTCGACGTTGGATGCGCTCATCGCGGCCAATCTCGGTTGACCTTGACCGGTCAGGTCGCCTGGATCAGCCGATCGGCCACCGTGGGGCGTTGACACCCCGTGTCACGATCATCGTGCCGGTGGCTGGCCAGGACCCATCGGGACGGGGAGGAGGACGCGGTGACCGGTTTTCTCGGTGCGGCGCTCAGCTTCCCGACAGTGCTGTTCAGTTTCCTTCTGGTGGTCGTCGTCGCTTACTGGCTGCTGGTGCTGAGCGGCGTGCTGGATCTCGGCGACGACCTCGACGTCGACGGCGTACCGGGCACCGTGCTGGCCGGTCTCGGCCTGGGCGGCGTGCCCAGTGCCGTCATCTTCTCCCTGCTCGTGGCGGTGGCCTGGTTCGTCAGCCTCGCCGGCACCGCACTGCTCGACGGCCTCGGCCTCGGCTCCGGCACCCGGATCGCCGTCTCGGTTGGCGTCCTGCTCGCCGCCGCAGCCTGCGCGTGGGTGGTGACCCGCCTGGTAGCGGTGCCGTTGAGCCGGCTCTTCCCGACCGAGACGGACGCCACCCGGCATTCCTTCGTCGGCCGCCTCTGCGTCGTACGCACCGGTACGGTCACCGCCGACTTCGGTCAGGCCGAGGTGACCGCAGCTGATGGTTCGTCGGCCGTGGTGCAGATCCGGCAACCGGGCGACGAGCAGATGCCGGCCGGCAGCTCGGCGCTGATCTACGACTACGACACCGACGGCGAGTTCTTCTGGGTGATGCCCGCCGGCCCCGCCTTCGATCCGCTGAGACACATCCCCGAATAGCCCACCACCGACCCGTCGAGGGCAGCCGGTGAACCCCCTTCCGCCGGCCAGCCCCATGCCGCCCCTGAGCCGCCCCGAAAGGAGGATGCGCGGCGTCCCGCCCGGCCCGTCGGCCGGTCGTCATCGCCCGCGCGCCCAGCCATGGATGTCATCACCACTGGAATAGGTGTACTCCTCGCCGTCGTCCTGCTCGTCGCGCTCGGCGTGGTGTTCATGGTCAGCCGGCTGTTCCGCAAGGTCGAGCAGGGCAAGGCCCTGATCGTCTCCAAGGTCCGACGAGTCGACGTGACCTTCACCGGCGCGGTCGTGCTGCCCGTCCTGCACAAGGCCGAGATCATGGACATCTCGGTCAAGACGATCGACATCGAACGGACCGGCAACGAGGGTCTGATCTGCCGCGACAACATCCGGGCCGACATCCGGATCACCTTCTTCGTCCGGGTCAACAAGACCGTCGAGGACGTCATCAAGGTGGCGCAGGCGATCGGCACCGCGCGGGCCAGCGACCGGGAGACGCTCCAGGAGCTGTTCAACGCGAAGTTCTCCGAGGCGCTCAAGACGGTCGGCAAGCAGCTCGACTTCGTCGACCTCTACACCAAGCGCGACGAATTCCGGGACCAGATCATCCGGGTGATCGGCACCGACCTCAACGGCTACAGCCTGGAGGACGCGGCGATCGACTTCCTGGAGCAGACGCCGATGGCGCAGCTCGACCCGAAGAACATCCTCGACGCCCAGGGCATCCGGAAGATCACCGAGCTGACCGCGCTGGAGCACGTGCGGACCAACGAGTTCCGCCGCAGCGAGGAGAAGGAGATCACCCGGCAGAACGTCGACGCCCGGGAAGCCATCCTGGAGCTGGAGCGCCGGCAGGCGGACGCCGAGGCCAAGCAGCGCCGCGAGATCGAGACGGTACGGGCGCGGGAGGAGGCCGAGGTCACCCGGGTACGCGCGGAGGAGCGGCTGCGGGCGGAGACCGCGAACATCCGTACCGACGAGCAGTTGGGCATCCAGCACGAGAACCGGGCGCGGGAGATCGCGGTCGCGGAGAAGAACCGCGAGCGGGTCATCGCCATCGAGACCGAGCGGATCGAGAAGGACCGCCTGCTGGAGGTCATCGGCCGGGATCGGGAGACCGAGCTGAGCACGATCGCCAAGGACAAGGAGGTCGAGGCCGAGAAGCGGGCCATCGCCGAGGTGATCCGGGAGCGGATCGCGGTGGAGAAGACCGTGGCCGAGCAGGAGGAGAACATCAAGCGGCTGCGGATGGTCGAGGAGGCCGAGCGGACCCGACAGGCGCTCGTCATCCAGGCCGAGGCCGAGGCGCAGGAGAACCTGGTCAAGGACATCAAGGCGGCGGAGGCCGCCGAGGCGGCGGCGAAGCACAAGGCCCGCGAGGAACTGGTGCTGGCCGAGGCCCGGCAGCAGGCCGCCGAGCTGGACACCCGGGCGAAGATCCGGCTGGCCGAAGGCGTCCAGGCCGAGGCGGCAGCGGCCGGACTCGCCGAGGTGCAGGTCCAGGAGCGCAGCGCCGAGGCGATCGAGAAGGTCGGACGCGCCGAGGCCGCGGTCGAGCGCGAGAAGGCAGTGGCGGCCGCCGAGGCGGTACGCGAGAAGCTGAAGGGCGAGGCCGAAGGTCTCACCGAGAAGGCCGCCGCGATGGCCGCGCTTGACGACGCGACCCGGGAGCACGAGGAGTACCGACTGCGTCTGGAGTTGGAGAAGGAGGTCCGGCTGGCCGGGCTGGACACCCAGCGTCAGGTCGCCGAGGCGCAGGCCAAGCTGGTCGCCACCGGCCTGGAGAAGGCGAACATCGACATCGTCGGCGGGGACAGCATCTTCTTCGACCGGCTGCTCAGCTCGATCTCGTACGGCAAGAGCGTGGACGGTTTCGTGGCCCACTCGGACGTGGCGAAGAACCTGGCCCAGCCGTGGCTGGACGGCAGCGCCAGCTTCACCGACGACCTGGCCCGCATGGTCGGCTCATTCGACAGCGCCGACCTACAGAACCTCACCTTGTCGGCGTTCCTGATGCAGCAGATTCGCTCCGGTGGCGCGGACAAGGGCAAGCTCCAGGAGCTGTTGAAGGCCGCGCAACGCCTCGGAGTCGCGGAGACCCCCGTCGCCGCCCTGGCCGGCCCACGGCAGCGCGCCGGTGAGTGAGCCGACCGCCGGTCCGGCAGATGTCGGGCGTACGCCCGGCGACGCCGGACCGGCCCCGGCCGCCCCGGACCCCACCGGTCCGGGGGCGGCGGACGCCGGTGCCGGGCCGGGACTGGACGACGGTAGCTACGAGGTGCTGCGTCGGCGACTCGCCACGCAGGCGGCCGAACTGGCCCGGCGGGCGGAGGCGCTCAACGCCCGGCGGCTGGAGGTCTTCGGCAGCACCGAGCTGCGGCTGCTGAGCACCGAGCGGATCCGTACGGAGCACAACTGCGTACCCCGGGACATCGTCTCGGTGGGCGGGCTGATGCTGTTCGGCTACAACGTATTCATCGGGTTGAAGCCGGAGACCTCGGTCGACGACGTCTTCTCCCTGCACCGGTTCACCCGGGAGCACAGCGGCCCCGGCGGGAGCGGCGATTCCGGCGGGCCGGAGGTGGCCGGGTTCCGGTTCGACGAAGCAGGCCACGACGAGCTGCCCGGGCTGCTCCGCGACCCGCAGTTCGTCCGTGACTTCGGTGAGCTGTACCGCTACTACCGACAGGCGCGCCTGTTGCAGCTGCGTCGGGTCGACGGACGGCTGCTGGCGGTGTTCCAGACCGGGCCGCGTACCGAGGACATCCGGGTGCTGCGGTGGCGGGTCGGCGTCGACGGCGCACCCGAGTACCTGGACAGCCGGGGCGAGCGGGACCACGTCTTCCCACCCTCGCACGACTTCGAGTGGACCGAGACGACGCGCGAGGACCACGTCCTCGGCCGCCACCCGCACATCTCCATCGACGGCCAGGTCTTCGTGGAGACGGTCGGCGGCACGCTCACCGTGAAGGTGGAGAACAACACCGAGGTCGGCGAGGGCATCTACACCGAGCCGGTGGACGAGCCGTTGCAGAGCCTCGCCGACGCCGACGTGCACTGGGCCCGGGTGGGGCCGCTGATCCTGCTGCGGCTGCGGCCGTACAAGGAGACGCAGTGGCGGCACCTGGTGTTCAACACGCTCACCCGGGAGGTGGTCCGGCTCGACGGCATCGGCGTCGCCTGCCAGCGGCTCCCGGAGGACCACGGCATCATCTTCCCGGGCGGATATCACCTGGTCACCGGCGTCACCAGGACGTTCGACACCGACGTGTCGGGCCTGGAGTTCGAGCGGACGGTGCGCTCGCCCAACGGCGAGGACGTGCTCTACGTCTTCCACGCCCGCGCCGACGGCCGGACCCTGCTGCTGCCGTACAACGCGATCCGCAAGGAGGTCTCCGCACCGATCCCGTGCCACGGCTTCTCGCTGTTCGACGACGGCACGCTTGTGGTGTTCCGGGCGGTGTCCGAGGAACCGACCCGGGTGCACCCGATGCAGGTCTGGCAGACGCCGTACGTCTCGGACGCGTACGCGGCGGCACAGCCGGCCGGCACCGGGCCGCTGGAGCGGGTCGGCAACGCCGACCTGGTACGCGGCATCTCGGACTGCCTCTCGGCGGCCAGAATGGTCGACGGCACCGCCACCGCCGGGGTCTACGAGGCGCTGATCGCCGCCTGCGCGCGGATCGCCGACCACTACCACTGGCTCGGCGAGGACGAACTCGGTGACCTGGCCACGCCGCTGACCGGCCTGCGCCGCACCGCCGCCGCCGTGCTTGAGGAACACGAGAAGGTCCGTACGCTCACCGAGCGGGCCCGCGCCGAACTGGACGACAGCGCCGAGCAGATCGCCTCGCTGGCCCGCCGGGCCCGGGGCGAGGCGCCGCTGACCGCCGACGACTGGGTCACCCAGCTCGGCGGGCTGCGGCGCGCCCGGGGACACCTGGAGACGCTGCGCGAACTGCGGTACGTCGACCACGACCGGATCGACGAGCTGGCCGAACGGCTGGACGAGGAACTGGCGGTGGCCGGCCGGCGGGCGGTCGAGTTCCTGCGCCGCGACGAGGCGTTCAGCGGATACCAGCAGGAGGTGGAGGGGCTCGCCACGAAGGCCGCCGCGATCGGCACCGTGGCCGAGGCGGGCACCGTCCGCGACGAGCTGGCCGCCCGTACCGACGGCCTCCAGACCATCACCGACGTGGTCGGCGGGTTGGACATCGCCGACGCGACAGTCCGGACCGGCATCCTGGGCCGCGTCGGTGAGGTGCTGGGCGCGGTCAACCGGGCCCGAGCCGTGCTGGACAAGCGCCGCCGGGAACTGGCCGCGGCGGAGGGCCGGGCCGGCTTCGCCGCCGAGTTCGCCCTGCTCGGGCAGGCGGTGACGGGGGCGCTGGCGGCTGCGGACACCGCCGAGCGCTGCGACGAGCAGCTGGGCCGGTTGCTGCTTCGGGTGGAGGAGCTGGAGTCCCGGTTCGGTGAGTTCGACGACTTCCTCGCCGAGCTGGCCACCCGGCGCACCGACATCTACGAGGCGTTCTCCTCCCGCAAGCAGGCGCTGCTGGACGAGCGGGCCCGGCGGGCCGACCGGCTCGTCGTCTCCGCCGAACGGATCCTGGTGAGCGTGCACCGGCGGGCCGGCAACCTCGGGTCGCTCGACGAGATCAACACTTACTTCGCCGCCGATCCGATGGTGGACAAGCTGCGCGCGGTGGTCGAGGAGCTGCGTACCCTCGGCGACGCGGTGCGGGCCGAGGAGCTGGACGGCCGGGTCCGGGCCGCCCGCCAGGAGGCCGGGCGTGGCCTGCGCGACCGCCTCGACCTGTACGCCGACGGCGGCGAGACGATCCGGCTGGGCCGGCACCGCTTCGCGGTGAACACCCAACCGATCGACGTGGCGGTGGTGCCGGCCGAGGGCCGGATGGTGGTGGCGGTGACCGGCACCGACTACCGAGCCCCGGTACGCGACGAGGAGTTCCAGCAGACCCGGCGGTTCTGGGACCAACTGCTGGTCTCCGAGTCGGCGCAGGTGTACCGGTCCGAGTACCTGGCCGCCGCGATCCTCGCCGCCGCCGAGGCCGGCCGCGACGGGCTCGACCTGGACGCGCTGCACGCGGCGGCGGTGGACGCCGACGGACTGCGGGAACTGGTCCGGGGGATCGCCGAGACCCGCTACGACGAGGGGTACGAGCGCGGCGTGCACGATCACGATGCCGCCGAGATCCTGCGGGTCCTGCTGCGGCTGCACGCCGGTGCGGAACTGTTGCGCTACCCGCCGGCCGACCGCGCTGCCGCCCAGCTCTGCTGGCGGTACGCCACCGACGAGCCGACCCGGTCGACCTGGACCGCGCGCGCCGCGTCGCTGGCCCGGGCTCGGGCGCGGTTCGGTCGCCCGGACGGCGAGGACGCCGCCGACCTGCTCTGCGGCCAACTGGCCGAGGCGATCGAGGTGTTCCTGCGCGATGCCGGACTGCCGGTGCCACCCGGTGGCACCGCGCTAGCCGGCGAGTACCTGTTCGCCGAACTCGCCGCACCGCCGGTACGGTTCGTCACCGGCAGTGGTGCGCGCACCCTGCTGGACCGGTTCCGTCGGGCGCTCGGCGGCCCGCAGTCCCGCTCCTCCCGTGAGCTCGACGACGACCTGCGGGCGCTCGGTGACGACCTGGCCGGCCGGTACCAACTGATCGAGGCGTGGCTGACCGCCTTCCTGGCCACCGACGACGGTGAGCTGTCCGGTTACGACCTGCCGGAGGCGATCGCCGTCGAGCTGTGCGGCGCCGAACTGGCCCGCGAGGACAGCGCGGCGCGGATGACGGAGACGGTAGGCGGTCTGCTCGGCGCCCACCCTCGCATCGAGGGCTCCACCCTTGAGGTACGGCTCGACGAGACGCTGGCCCGGACCCGCACGTTCCGCACCGAGCTGGTGCCGGCGTACCGCGACTACCAGCGGCGACGCAACGCGCTCGTGGAGGTCGAGCGGGAGCGGCTGCGGCTGGAGGAGTACCGGCCGAAGGTGATGAACGCCTTCGTCCGTAACCGGCTGCTCGACGAGGTGTACCTGCCGCTGATCGGCGACAACCTGGCCCGGCAGCTCGGCGCGACAGGCGACGGCAAGCGGGTCGACCAGTCCGGCCTGCTGTTGTTGATCTCACCGCCCGGCTACGGCAAGACCACCCTGATGGAGTACGTGGCCAGTCGACTCGGCCTGGTCTTCGTCAAGGTCAACGGGCCGGCCCTGGGCACCAAGGTCACCTCGCTGGACCCGGCGGAGGCGCCCGACGCCACCGCCCGGCAGGAGGTCGAGAAGATCTCCTTCGCCCTGGAGCTGGGCAGCAACGTGCTGCTCTACCTGGACGACATCCAGCACACCAACCCGGAGCTGTTGCAGAAGTTCATCTCGCTCTGCGACGGGCAGCGGCGGATGGAGGGCGTCTGGGAGGGCCGCACCCGCACGTACGACCTGCGCGGCAAGCGGTTCGCGGTCTGTATGGCGGGCAACCCGTACACCGAGTCGGGGAAGCGGTTCCGGGTGCCGGACATGCTCGCCAACCGTGCCGACGTGTGGAACCTCGGCGACGTGCTCTCCGGCCGCGAGGAGGTCTTCGCGCTCAGCTACGTCGAGAACGCGCTCACCGCGAACCCGTTGCTGGCACCGCTCTCCGGTCGGGACCGCGCCGACCTGGAACTGCTGGTACGGATGGCCCGTGGCGACGACACGGTCCGCGCCGACCAGCTGTCCCACCCGTACCAGCCGGTGGAGTTGGAGCAGGTCGTCTCGGTGCTGCGCAAGCTGCTGCGGGTGCAGCAGGTGGTGCTGGCCAACAACCAGGCGTACATCGCCTCGGCGGCGCAGTCCGACGACGCCCGCACCGAACCACCGTTCCAGCTCCAGGGGTCGTACCGGAACATGAACAAGCTCGCCGAGCGGATCGTCCCGGTGCTCACCGACGAGGAACTGGAGGCGGTGATCGACGACCACTACCTGGGTGAGGCGCAGACCCTCGCGGCGGGTGCGGAGGCGAATCTGCTGAAGCTCGCCGAGCTGCGTGGCCGGCTCACTCCGGAACAGGCCGTCCGCTGGGCCGAGGTGAAGGACGCCTTCCAGCGCTCGCGGGCGCTCGGCGGGGCCGGCGACGATCCGGTCGACCGTGCGGTGGGCGTGCTCGGCCTGCTCGCCGACCGGGTCGGCGGAGTCGCCGCCGCCATCGGCCGCGCCACCGAGCGGTGAGCAGTCGAGGTCACGACTTGCGGCAAGTGGGGCCTTCCCGTCGACGTGATGGCCCGGTTTGCCGCAAGCCGTGACACGGTGGGCCAGCGATGTCAGCCGTAGTAGCGGCGTAGTTCGCGGGTGAGCACCTTGCCTGTGGCGTTGCGGGGCAGGTACTTGACGAAGACGACGTCGCGGGGGACCGAGAAACGGGCCAGGTAGTGCCGGACGTACTCGCGGACCGCCTCGGTGTCGAGGCTTTCGCCGGGGTACAGGGCGAGGAAGGCGGCGAGCCGCTGGCCGTAGTCGGGGTCGGGTACGCCGATGACGGCGGCCTCGCGTACCTGGGGGAGCTGGGTGAGCAGCTGCTCCACCTCGGCGGGGAAGACGTTCTCCCCGCCGGAAACGATCATGTCGTCGGCGCGGCCGTCCACGAAGAGCAGTCCGTCGGCGTTGACCCGGCCCAGGTCACCGGTGTCCAGCAGGCCGTCGTGCCGGTCCCGGTCGGCACCCGAGGTGTAGCCCTCGAAGAGCATCTCGTTGCCGACCAGGATCCGCCCGACCCGGCCACCGGGCACCGGCTCGCCGTCGTCGTCGACGATCTCCAGGCGGGTCCCGTGCGGCGGTCTGCCCGCTGTGGTGGGTGCCCGGCGCAGGTCGGCGGGGGTGGCGATGGAGGCCCAGGACGCCTCGGTCGAGCCGTACAGGTTGTAGAGCACGTCGCCGTAGGTGTCCATGAACGCGGACGGCAGGCCGCCGGGCAGCGCCGAGCCGCTCACCGCGACCACCTTCAGCGGCGGCCGGGGCTCCGGTGCCGGCATCTCCATCAGCCGTTGCAGCATCACCGGCACCGCGAACAGTGCCTGACAGCGGTGCCGCACCAGGGCGTCAAGTGTGGCGGCCGGATCGAAGCGGCGATGCAGCACGATCGTGGCCCGCAGGGCGAAACAGACCTGTAGTGCCGCGTACCCCCAGGTGTGGAAGATCGGGGCGGCGATCAGCACCCGGTCCCGGACGTGCAGCGGGATCCGGTCGATGATGGACACCAGCGGGCCGAAGCCGTTCGGGGTGGGTCGCCGGGCGCCCTTGGGCACACCTGTGGTGCCGGAGGTGAGCACGATGATCCGGCCGTCCCGCTCGGGCGGGTGCAGTTCGCCGGGCAGGGCGGTGACGATCAGTTCCTCCTGGGCCTGCTCGTCGAGGCGGTGCAGTTCCGCCGGCAGCCCGAGGGTCCGTTCGGTGAACTCGTCGTCGTGCACCAGAACGCGTAGTCGCTGCTCCTCCGCCACAGTGGCCAGCTGCGCCGGGGAGAGCCCGGTGTTGACGAGTACGGCGTCGGCGCCCAGCAGCGTGGCGGCGACGACTGTCTCGATCAGCCCCGGATGGTTGCGGCAGAGCACGGCGACCCGGTCGCCGGCCTGGACGCCGAGTCCGGCGCGCAGTGCGCGGGCCAGCCGCATGGACCTGTCGAGCAGTTCGGCGTACGTCAGCTCGGTGCCCTGGTCGTCGATGACCGCGACCCGGCCCGGGTCCCGGGCCGCCGCTTGGCGCAGCTCACCGGCGAGGCTCCAGCCCCATTTCCGCAGCGCGCTGAGCTGGGATGCGACGCGGATCGGGCGGCCCGGGGCGAGCAGGCCCCGCCGAGTCAGCGTGGTGACGATGAACGGCAGGTCCATGCCCGCGTACCTCCTGGCGGTCAGCGGATCTGCATCCCGGAGATCGCCCGGGAGATGACCAGCCGCTGGATCTCCGAGGTGCCCTCGAAGATGGTGTAGATCTTGGCGTCGCGGTACCAGCGCTCGACCGGGTGGTCCCGAAGGAACCCCGCCCCACCGAGCAGCTGGACCGCCTTCTCGGTCACCGATACGGCCACCTCGCCGGCCTTGAGCTTGGACATCGAGCCCTCACCGGCGGTGAACGGCCGGTTGTTGCGGCCCATCCAGGAGGCCCGCCAGACCAGCAGCCGAGCGGCGTCGATCTCCATCTTCATGTCGGCAAGGGCGAACGCGACAGCCTGGTTGGTGATGATCGGACGACCGAACTGGACCCGCTCCTTCGCGTACTCCAGGGCGTATTCGTAGGCGGCCCGGGCCACCCCGAGCGCCTGCGCGCCGACGGTGGGTCGGGACAACTCGAACGTACGCATCGCGGCCTGGCCGGAAGCGCGTTGCCCGGAGCGGGCGCGGGCGAGGCGTTCGTCGAGCGCCTCCTTGCCGCCGAGCAGACACCGGCCCGGCACCCGGACGTCGTCGAGGAAGACATCGGCGGTGTGCGAGGCGCGCAGGCCGAGCTTGCGCAGCTTGCGGGTGGCGCTGAGCCCGGCGGTGCCCGGCGGCACGACGAACGCGGCCTGTCCCCGCGAGCCCAGGTCCGGTTCGACCGAGGCGGTGACCACGTGCACGCCGGCGATCCCGCCGTTCGTGGCGTACGCCTTCTGCCCGCGCAGCACCCACTCGTCGGTGGCCTCGTCGTAGCGGGCCCGGGTACGCATGGCGGCGACGTCGGAACCGGCTTCCGGTTCGGAGGTGCAGAAGGCGGCGACCGCCGGGGAGTCGACGTCACCGAAGCACTGCGGCACCCATTCGACGAGCTGATCCGGGGTGCCCGCGCCGTAGATGGCGGCGACCGCGAGGGAGGTGCCGAAGATGCTCAACCCGATGCCGGCATCGCCCCAGAACAGTTCCTCGCTGGCGATCGGCAGCGACAGCCCGGTGGGGTCGGCCCAGCAGGTGGCGAGGAACTCGAAGCCGTAGAGGCCGACCTTCGCCGCCTCCTGGATGACCGGCCAGGGGGTTTCCTCGCGGGCGTCCCACTCGGCCGCGGCCGGGCGCACGACCTCGCTGGCGAAGCCGTGCACCCAGTCCCGCAGATCCCGCTGTTCCTCGTTCAGGTCTAGCGAGAACTCGACCATGTCAGGCCTTGGGGATGTCGAAGAGGTTCGCGATGTTGGCGGCCAGACCCAGGTCACCCTTGGCCTTGAGCTTGCCGGTCATGAACATCATGACCGGGTTGGCGCCGCCGGAGACGACCTTCAGGAATTCGACCGGGCCCAGGGTCAGGCTCAGCCGGGGGTCGTGCTGCGGGGTCTCGTTGACCGTGCAGGTGCCGTCGGCGATGACCACCTCGTAGGTGTCGGTGCCGCCGTCCGGCGCGCCGGTGATGTTCCAGTGGATGACCGCGTTGGTGGAGCCGGCCCGGTCGGCGCGGAACAGCTGCGGCATCCGCCCGAAGACCTCGCCGAGGATCTTGCCGCGCAGGTCACCGGACATCACCTCGGCCAGCTTGCTCTCCGGGGTGGTCTTGACGAGCTGGGCGAACTCCTTGGGGCCGACGTTTGCGAAGTTGGCCGGGTCGAAGTCAGTCATGGGAAAGCACCTCTCGGACAGTGGCTACTCGTGCGTAACCTTACGCATGGGTAGGTATGCTCGCAAGGTGTCCACCGGCCCCGCCTTCAAGCGCCTCCCACGTGCCGTACGGGAGCAGCAGATGCTCGACTCCGCGGTGCGGGTCTTCTCCCGACGCGGGTACCACGGCGCCAGCATGGACGAGATCGCCGAGGTGGCCGGCATCTCCAAGCCCATGGTGTACGCGTACCTGGGCACCAAGGAGGAACTCTTCGTCGCCTGTCTGCACCGCGAGGGCACCCGGATGATGCAGGCCATCGCCGGTGCCGCCGCCCCGGACCTGCCCGCCGACGAGCGACTCTGGCGCGGGTTGCGGGCCTTCTTCGGCTTCGTCGGCGCGCACCGGGACGGCTGGGCGGTGCTCTACCGGCAGGCCCGGGCCGAGCAGCCGTTCGCCCGCGAGCTGACAGTGATGCGGGCGCGGCTGGTCGAGGTGGTCGCCGGCATGCTCGACCACGCGCTGCGCGCCGGTGGGCGTGAGGTGGCCGCCACCGAACTGGAGGTCGTCGCGTACGCGCTTGTCGGTGCGAGCGAGTCACTTGCCGACTGGCTGGCCGACCATCCGGAAGCCGACCCGGAGAAGACCGCCACCCGGATGATGAACGTCGCCTGGCTCGGCGCCGGGCAACTCCTGCACGGCGTGACCTGGCACCCGCCTCAGGAGTAGGCAGCGGTCCAGCGCCGGGAACGCGCGCGTAATCACGCATCACCGATGGAACCTCTGGCACCGGCCTCGACAACTGCCGGCAGCGACCGTGCTCGTCGTCGGTACGCCCAGCGGGCCGTCTCCACCATCACCGTGACGCTGAGCGCGAGCCCGAGCCCAAGCAGCAGTCCGCGCAGCGGGTCCTGTTCGAAGGCGAGCCCGCCCAGATAACCGACAAGCGCCGAATAGATCCCCCAGGTGCCGGCGGCCAGCGCATCGAACATCAGGAACCGTGACCGGGAAAACCGGGTCGCCCCCATGGTCATGGTGACAGCCGTCCGACCACCCGGTACGTATCGCGCCACGGTCAGGATCAGACCGCCGCGTACGGCGATGCCCCGGCTGGCCCAGCCGTACACCGCACGCCGCCGCCCCTGTTCCGGTAGGCGGGTGAGCAGGCGTCCGCCGCCGCGTCGGCCGATGGCGTACGAGATGTGGTCACCGACCAGGGCGCCGGCCGCCGCCACCACGATCACCACCGACAACACCGGCTGTCCGGTCGCCGCGAAGACCCCGGCGGTGATGACGGCGGTTTCGCTGGGCACCACCGGGAAGAACCCGTCAACCACCGCGACCCCGAAGAGTGCCAGGTAAACCCAGGGCGAGGACATCGTCTCGTGGAGCAGGTCGAGCACCAGTTGCATGCCTCTGATGCTGGTCCCCGCCTGGGTTCCGGCCATCGGCCGATGGTCATCACCGACCCGCTACCTAAGTTGTGGTCAGCCCTGACTCCGGCTCCGGGCCAACCCCGAGAAGGGCCGGCCAGTCGCCCGGAAGTGTCCCCCCTCTGGCCGTCAGCGGCGGTCCGGCCGGCCCGGTCGCCACTAGCCTGCAACGATGGCCATCGTCGAAGGCCGGACACCTCTCCGGCGGTACGCGCTGCCGGGGCTGGCCGTACTGGTATCGGTCGGGGTCTGGATGTCCGCGAACGGCGCGGCCGGGGTGGCGTCACCTCTCCCCCGGGCGGTGGTCCTCGCCGTCGCCGTCGCCTCCGGAACTGCGGTGGCGGTGGCGCGGGTACGCCGCTGGCCGCTGTTCGCCGCGGCTGCCGTCGCCTGGCCGCTGCTTGCCGCCTGGCCGGTCCCGGCGGCGGCGTCCCTCCTTGCCGGGCTGTGGCTGCGGGGTCGTCGCCGGATCGTCGCCTACCTGGCCGGTGCGGCGTTGGTGACGGCGATCGGTGTGCTGGTGGGGTGGGCGGCTGGTGGACACCGGCAGATCACCATGGCCACGCCGGGCAATGCGCTGACACTCTTCGCCTGGTTGGTGCTGCTGCCACTGGTGATCGGGCTCTGGACGCGGGCCCGGCGGGACACCGTCGGCGCGTTGCGCGACCGGGCCGAGCGGCTGGAACGCGAACAGGTGGCCCGCATGGAGCAGGCCCGCGCCGAGGAACGGGCCCGGATCGCCCGGGAGATGCATGACGTGGTCGCCCACCGGGTGTCGCTGATGGTCGTGCATGCGGGCGCGTTGGAGGTGACATCCGCCGACTCGGCGGCGGTGGAGACCGCGTCACTGATCCGATCGACCGGTCGGCAGGCCCTTGCCGACCTCCGCGAGGTACTCGGCGTGCTGCGTGGAGCGGCCGGGCCCGTACCGCCGCCCGGGTTGTCGGAGGTGGACGTCCTGATCCAGGAGTCGCGTACCGCCGGCCTGCGGGTCGACCGGCAGGACGAGGGGATCCCTCGACCCCTGCCGGCCACGGTCGGGCGGACGGTGCACCGGGTGGTCCGGGAGGCGCTGACGAACGTACGGAAGCACGCGCCCGATGCGGAGACGACGGTCAGCCTGCGGTATCTCTCCAGCGGGGTCGAGGTCGGGGTGCGCAACGGGCCGGCGATCGGTGGGTCGGCGCTGCCCGGTGCGGGGTTGGGCCTGATCGGTCTGCGGGAACGTGTGGAACTGCTCGGCGGGCGGCTCACGGCCGGACCGTACGACAAGGGCTTCCTGGTCCGAGCGCTGCTTCCGACGGGGGAGCCGGAGTGATTCGAGTATTGATCGTCGACGACGAGCAGTTGATCCGGTCCGGCCTGCGGTTGATCCTCGAAGCGGCCGGCGACATCACGGTGGTGGGCGAGGCCGCGGACGGCGCTGCGGCCGGCACCGAGGTGCGGCGGCTCCGACCGGACGTGGCCCTGCTGGATGTCCGTATGCCGGGCATGGACGGCCTCGCCGCGGCGCCGGACATTGTCGCCGCCGGGGCGAGAGTGATCATGCTGACGACGTTCGACCGGGATGCGTACGTACACCACGCCCTGCGTGCCGGTGCGGTCGGCTTCCTGCTCAAGGACACCGCACCGGCCGACCTGACCGCCGCAGTACGCGCCGTGGCCAGCGGTGACGCCATGCTCGCGCCCGCCGTGACCCGGCGCTTGATCGATTCCTTCGCGGAACGCGGCCCGGCCCGACGCCACACGGCCCGGCGTCAACTCCAGTGCCTGACCGCACGGGAGTTGGAGATCGCGCGTGCGGTGGGGCGGGGATGCGCGAACGCCCAGATTGCTCGTCAACTACTGATGAGCGAGGCCACGGTGAAAGGGCACGTGAGTCGGGCGATGACGAAGGTCGGCGCCGGGAACCGGGTGCAGTTGGCGATCCTGGTCCACGACGCCGAGCTGCCCTGATCGGTGCGGATCGCTCGGTGTCGGAGAGCGGTTCAACGGCGGACAGCGGCTCTGCGACCGTGAGCGGAGTTCAGTGTCGCGCCGCCCGGCGATGGGCGCGGCGGCGCAGTCCGCGTACCACCTGCACAAGCAGGGTGACCGCGATCGACAGGCCGATCCCGGCCAGGATTCCGTAGAACGGTTGACGTTCGAAGGCCAGCCCGCCGAAGAGGCCGAGCAGCACGCAGTAGAGCGCCCAGGTGCCGGCGCCGATCAGGTCGTAGAGCAGAAACGAGCGCAGTGGGTAGCGCACCGCCCCCATGGTCAGGGTGACCGCCGTCCGCCCGCCGGGCAGGTACCGGGCGGAGGTCAGGATGACGCCGCCGTGCCGGCACACCGCCCGTCGCGCCCACTGCGATCCGGCCCGGCGTCGGCTGTCCTCCGGTGAGTGGTCCAGCCGACGCGAGCCGCCGCCGCGGCCGATGGCGTAGGAGACATGGTCGCCCAGCACGGCACCGAGCATTGTCGCCACGATCACCACCACCAGATTCGGCTCGCCCCCGGTCGCGAGGACGGTGACGGTGATGACCGCCGCCTCGGCCGGCACCAGCGGAAAGACCGCGTCGATCGCGGTCAGACCGAAGAGCAGCAGATACACCCACGGAGAGGTGAGCGTGTGCCGGAGCAGGTCGAGCGCGGCCTCCATGGATCCATGCTCGCCGCCGGGCGGACGAATCGGGGCGGGACGGACGGATCACCGCTAATGGGGCCTTCCACCCGTTGCCACTGTCAACCGGGTGGCCGTACCGCCTTCGGCGCGGGCGGTGTCGACCTGAACCGTCCGCACCCGCTTGTCCTCCGCCGTCGGCCCGTGGGAGGTGAGCACGACGGGCACGCCCAGTGCCTGCTCCACCGCCGCAGGCCAGTCGACCGGCGGCGGGGCGTCGTACACAGGTCTGGTCCGCAGCAGGCGGGCGGTGAGCGCCGCCTGCCGGTCGAGGTCACCGGGTGGGCCCGGCACCAGCCCGTCCAGGTCGGTGTAGCGGCGGCAGATCCGCAGGTCGAGACCCTTACCGACGAGATCCAGGTGGGTCAGCGCCAGGCCGTCGACCCCACCGTTGACAGCCAGGGCGTACGCGTGGGCGACGGCGTCGAAGTGACCGAACCGGAACCGGCCCTGCCACTGGTTGGTCGCGTTGTGCGGTTCGGTGAGCCCGAGCCCCGGCTCCTCGGTCACCAGCGGTCCCGGCCCGTGCCGGGTGGTGACCGTCCGGAGCACGCCGATCCGGGTCGCCGATCCGGCCAACCCGGCCTCGGCCAGCAGCGCCTCGGCGTTCGCGGTAGTGGTGGTGCTCCAGGTCGTGTACGGGTGGAAGCCGTGCCACTCGTCCAGCAGCACCCCCTGCGCGCCCTCGAAGACGCAGGTCCCGGCACGAAGCTCCGCGGCGAGCCAGCCCCGGTCGACGATCGCCACCCGTTGGGCGAAGGCCAGGTACGCGGGCAGACAGTCGGAGACCGGCGGAGCGTCCAGCGGGCCGAGTTCGGCGCTGAGTCGGTCCCGCAGCGCGGTCAGCCGACGGCGCAGCAGCTCCGGGCTGCGGCAGTCCGCCAACCGGGGCGCCTGGTCGGGGTGGGCGAGACCGTACGCGACGGCCTCGCCCACCCCCAGCCCGCAGGAACCGTGCCGGTCGGCTCCACGGGCCAGCTCCCGGGCCCGGTTCGCGGCCCGGTGGTACGGGGTGGCCAGCAGCGCCTCCCCGTCCACCGTCAGCCGGTCGAGCGCGTCGGGTACCCCGACGGCGGTGAGGTGGTCCGCCTCGGCGGCCAGCGCCAACGGGTCCACCACCACGTGCCGGGACAGGTGGGTCCGTACCCCGGGACGGAAGGTGCCGGCCCCGAACTGGGCGAACGTGTGGTGCCGGCCGTCGCGCAGGACGACGTTGTGCGCCGCCTGCGCACCCCCGTTGAACCGCACCACAGTCCGCACCGGCCGGGTCGCGCAGAGCCAGTCCACGACCGTGCCCTTACCCGCGTCGCCGTACCCGAGGTCGATCACGATCACGTGCTGTCCGTGCGGCCCCCTCGCCGCCGGCCCGCCGGTCACCGTGCCGCCCGGAGCCACACCCGCCGCCGGCCGGATCACAGCCGGACCACTCCGCGACCCGTGGTGCGGTTGGCCGGCAGCTCCGACACCTCGGCCCGCGACCTGCCGGTCAACCGGGCGAGCGCCTTCGAGACGGTGCCGGTGGCCGCCGAGCCGGACCGGTCCAGGTCCCGCAGGCCCTGGTCGAGGTCGATGGCCTGCTCGCCGAGACCGACGGTGAGCGCGATGGTCTCGCAGACCGCAGCCAGGTCGTCCAGCTCCAGGGCATGCTGGCCGAGCAGGCCGCGCCAGAAGTCGAGCACCCGGCGGTTGCCCGAGTAGTGGCTGCCGGCGGGCAGCAGGTAGTAGGTGTCCCACCTGCGGGTGACCTCGTCGACGATCTGCCGCAACGGCACGTCCTCGCGCAGGTCGTCCTCGATGAGTCGGGCCACCTCGCCGGACTTCACCTGCGGGTAGGCCAACTCGTCGCCGATGACGAACAGGTAGCCGCGCCGGCCACGCTTCTCCCAGCTGTCGGTGACCGTGTGCCGGGCCATGAAGTACAGCGCCAGCTCGTACGACTCCCGCATCTGGCCGCCACCGCCACCCTCCAGCACGATCCGGCCGAGATCGTCGTCCATCCGGTTGTCGGACTCGAACTGCCCCACCTGCAACGGCACCCGGTCACAGGTGGCGTCGCCGATCGCCCCGAACATGATCTGTGGGTCGCGGGCGTATCCCTGGCGCAGCAGCAGCCCCAGCAGCTGTGGCAGCTTGGCCTGGAGAACGCGGGGCACATGCCCCATCGAGCCGGTCACGTCGAACAGGACCGCGACCGGGGTCGACTGCGGGTGTTCCGCGCTGTCCCGGCTCTCCCGTACGGCTCCTCGCGGGTCCAGTGCGGGGTGCACCACCCGCGCCCCGCTGTCGCTGTAGGAGAAGGCGCTGGTGCCGGTGGCCCGGCGGTACCGGTCGGCGGCGTCGTACACATCTGTGGACCATGCTCCGCTGCCCATGGCAGCCTCCTTAGGGGTTGAGGGTGAAGGGGCGGAAGGTGCGCGGCCCGTAGAGCCGGTGCAGCACCTCGTCCAGTTCGCGCAGCAGCAGCCAGGCGTCGTCGGGTCGGGCGCGCAGCGACCGCTGCCGGCAGCCGTTGGCGAAGTCGAGCAGCTGGCGCGGGGCGTCGCGGTTCAGCAGCCAGGTAATGCAGCGGGTGGCCATGAAGATGTCGGTGCCCGGCCCGCACGGGCCACGGCCGGGGACCTCCGGCGGGTACCAGGCGTCGTGGTCGGGCACCATCGCGGGCACGGTGCCGCCGGGCTCGGTGGAGAAACACCAGTCGACAAGCACCAGGCCGTGGGCGTCCGGGTGGATGAGCACGTGCGCCGGCAGCACCGCGCCGTGCACCAGGCCCGCCCGGTGGGCCAGGCCGAGGGCGACCAGGAGCCGCCGCCACATCCACGCCACGTCCCGGGCGTCCAGCCCGTCCGGATAGGCACGCCGCACCTCGACCAGGCTGTGCAGGCCGGGTGCGGTGCCGAGCACGGTGATCCGGCGCTCCGCCCCGGTGTCGGCGGCACGGTGGGTGAAGCTGTCGACCAGCCGGGGCACGTACGGCAGCCAGCGCGGGTCACCCCGCTCGGCGAGCGTGCGCAGGGCACGCTGCTCGCGAACCATCAGATCGTTGTCGGCCGCGTCACGAGGCAACTTGAGCAGCCGGTCGGCGCCGACGTCGTACAGGTCGGCGAGGTCACCGGAGTACGCGGGCCGACCGCACCGGTAACCACGCAACACGGTCACCCGCCGGGCCCGCCAGCGGGTGGTGACCCGGAGGAAGGCGTCGATGGCAGCGGCCCGGATCCCGGGGCCGACCCAACCGAGCCGGTCCGGGTGCAGCGCACCGACGAGTTCCCGGTAGCGCCGCTCGGGCGCGTCGCCGCCGAACAGCTCGTCGTCATCGCGGGCGGCGGTGACCAGGCGGATTGCCTCATCGGTCGTCATCGCACCGTCTCCTCGCGCGCCGGGCGCAGCAGCGCCGGGTGCAGCAGCCGTGCGTCCCCGGCCCGGTAGAGCCGGGCGCGTGGGCCACCCCGGGAGCCGCCGCGCTCGGTGCTGGCGCCGGTGCTCTCCACGAAACCCGGCACCGAGAGCACCTTGCGGTGGAAGTTGCCGGCGTGCAACTGGTGCCCCCAGACCGTCTCGTAGACGGCCCGCAGCTCCCCGATGGTGAACTCGGGTGCCAGGAACCGGGTGGCCAGCGGGGTGTACTCCAGCTTTGAGCGGGCCCGCTCCAACCCGTCGGAGACGATCCGGCCGTGGTCGAAGGCGAGCTGCCGGTTGGTCAGCTCGGCGACCGGTACCCAGGCCGCCTCGTCGGCATCGGTGCCGGCCGTCGCATCCGGCAGGTCAGGGGCGAAGGCGAGGTGGGCGATCGAGACGATCCGCATCCGGGGGTCCCGGTCGGGTGTGCCGTAGGAGGCCAGTTGCTCGACATGGACGCGGTGGAGTGGCTCGCCGTCGAGCCCGGTCTCCTCGGCCAGCTCCCGCCGGGCGGCCGTGGCCAGGTCCTCGTCCGGCCGGACGAACCCGCCGGGCAGTGCCCAGAGGCCGGCGTAGGGCTGTTCGCCGCGGCGGATCAGCAGCAGGTGCAGAGCGCCGTCGCGGATGGTCAGGGCGACGATGTCGACGGTGACCGCGACCGCCGGGTAGGCGCGCGGGTCGTAGGCGGCGAGGAAGTCCTGCTCGTTCACGGTCAATCACTCTCACTTAGAGAATATCTCTACTTGAGAAGAACCTAGCCGAAAAGAGAGGGCCGGGCAAGTACCCGGCCCCGCTCAGCGGATGGTGCCCACCAGATGCGGGCGACCACGCCTGTCGTGCAGGCTGAAATCCCAGCCCGGATCGAGCGCGGTGGCGCTGAACGCCGCAGTGCCGGGCAGCGGCACCGGCAACTTGAACGCCACGTCCACCGTGTACGCCTCGGGCAGCCGGCTTTCCAGCGCCGCGAGACAGCGCGCCTTGCTCCACATGCCGTGCGCGATGGGCCGGGGGAAGCCGAGCAGCCGCGCCCCCAGCCGCGAGGTGTGGATCGGGTTGTGGTCGCCGGAGACCCTCGCGTAGTCCGTACCCACCCGGGGTGTGACAGGCCAAAGTGCGGTGGCGGTCGGTGGTGCCTGTCGCTCACCGTGGTCGCGCCGCTCACCGCCACCCGGGGTGCGTTGCCGGCCGAGATACGTCGAAACGCCGCGCCACACCTCCTCGCCGTCGACCGACCCGACGAGTACGACGTCCACCTGCCGTCCCCGGTCGTGCGGGCGCAGGTTCTCCGCCCAGGTGATGAAGTCCAGCCGGTCGGTGACGGTTACCGGCCGACGCACCGTGATCCGGTTGCCGACGTGCACCACCCCGGTCAGCGGGATCGGGAACTCCGGCGCGGTGATCAGGCGCAGCGCCAGCGGAAAGCCCATGACGTGCGGAAAAGTCGCGGGCAACCGGTCGGCGAGGCGGAACCCGCAGACCCGGTCGTAGTCGGCCAGCCGCTCCGGATCGACAGCCACCCCGCCGACGGCCAACTCGACAGCCGGTACCCCGGCACCACGCCGGCCGCCAAGCCCCGGCACCGCGTTCAGCAGCGCCCGCCGGTACAGCGGACCGGCCGCCGGCAGCCGGGTCAGCTCCACCCTGGCCCGGGCCGCAGGATCCCCTGGTCCGGTGCCTGTCGCTGCCGTCGGCGGGTCGCCGGCCGGATCGCCGCCCCCGGCGCCGGCACCGCGTGTGCCGGCGGGGCTCGGTGCAGCCGGGGCCGCCGTCGGCGGGTCGGAGTCACCGCCGGTGGGGGCGAGACCGGACAGGTCGCGGGTCGCCTCCGGATCCCCACCGCCGGCCGGCCGGGCGAACGCGGCGGCCAGCATCTCGGATGTCAGAGTCTCGGTCGGACCGTCGATCAGCTCGCCGACCGACAAGTCGTCGGCCGGTTCGTCACCGCGTCTGCGCCGGGCCATCACGCCCCCAGCAGGCTCTGGCCGCAGACCCGGACCACGTTGCCGCTCACCGCACCGGACGCCGGCCAGGCCAGCCAACCGATGGTCTCCGCGACGTCCACCGGCAACCCGCCCTGCGAGAGGCTGTTCATCCGGCGGCCGGCCTCCCGCAGCACCAGCGGGATCCGGGCGGTCAGCCGGGTCTCGATGAACCCGGGCGCGACCGCGTTGACGCTTATCTGCCGCTCCCGCAACGCCGGGGCGAGCGACTCGACAAGCCCGATGACCCCGGCCTTGCTGGTGGCGTAGTTCGTCTGGCCCCGGTTACCGGCGATCCCGGCGATCGAGGAGACACCGATGAGCCGCCCACCGGCCGGGATCAACCCGCGCTCCAGCAGCAGGTCGTTGATCCGCTCCTGGCTGGACAGGTTGACGTCGAGGACCTGGTCCCACCGGTCGGCGTCCATCCGGCCGAGGGTCTTGTCCCGGGTGATGCCGGCGTTGTGCACCACCACGTCCACCCGGCCGTGCCGGCTGGCCAGGTGCTCGGCGAGCCGGGCCGGCGCGTCGGCGGCGGTCAGGTCGAGCTGCACGGCGCTGCCGCCGATCTCGTTGGCGACCGCGGCCAGCTCGTCCCCGGCGGCCGGGATGTCGAGTGCCACAACTGTCGCGCCGTCGCGGGCCAGCACCCGGGCCAACGCCGCGCCGATGCCCCGGGCCGCCCCGGTGACCAGCACCACCTGCCCGTCGAGCGGGCGGTCCCAGTCGGCCGGTGCGGTGGCCTGGCCGGCACCGATGCGGACCACCTGCCCCGAGACGTACGCGGAGCGGCCCGACAGCAGGAACCGCAGGGTCGCCTCCAGGCTGGTCCAGGTGCCGGCGTCGGCCTCCCGCGTCACGTACACCAGCTGAGCGGTGATGCCCCGGCCGAACTCCTTGCCGATGCTGCGGGTCAGCCCCTCCAGAGCCCGCTGGGCGGTCGCCTCGCGGGGCGTGCCGCACTCGGCCGGCGGAGTGCCCAGCACGATCACCCGGCCGCTGGGCTGCACGGCCCGGGCCTGCGGGTGGAAGAAGTCGTAGAGCTGGCGCAGTTGGGACGAGTCGGTGATGCCGGTAGCGTCGAAGACGAGAGCCGCGCTCTCCGGCGTACGACCGGTTGTCGGATCGGGCACGGCGGTGGCCGGATCGCGCAGGGCGAGCCCGGCGGCGGCCAGGGCCTTTCCGACCGGGTCGGTCAGCCGCCCGCCGGCGGCGGCGCCGAGCAGGACCAGCCCGGGCAGGATCGGCTCGCCGGGTGTGTGCCGGCGCAGTCGCGGCGGATCGGGCAGCCCGAGGCGCTTGACCAGCGCCCGCCCGGCGCCCGACTGGACGAAGCTCGCATACCTGTCGGTCATAGGCGTAGCCTACTGGCGAGTAAGAGAGACCGGCAGTAGGGCGGTGAGGCCGCAGCCCACCAGTCCGCTGGCCGGCCACTCCAGGGTGCGGGCAACACTTTCGAGGAGACGGATCGTGCAGAACGTTCGACGGGTCGCGGTCATCGGCGGCAACCGGATCCCCTTCGCCCGCTCCAACTCGCGCTACGCCAGCGCCTCCAACGCCGACATGCTCGGCGCCGCGCTGGACGGGCTGATCGCCCGGTTCGGCCTGGCCGGGCAGCGGGTCGGCGAGGTCGTCGCCGGGGCGGTGCTCAAGCACTCGAAGGACTTCAACCTCACCCGTGAGGTGGTGCTCGGCTCGAAGCTCGACCCGCGCACCCCGGCGTACGACATCCAGCAGGCCTGCGGCACCGGTCTGGAGGCGGTCATCCTGGTCGCCAACAAGATCGCCCTCGGCCAGCTCGACGTCGGTATCGCCGGTGGTGTCGACACCACCTCCGACGCGCCACTCGCGGTGAACGAGGACATGCGTCGCACGCTGCTCAAGCTCAACTCCGCCCGGACCCTCGGCGAGCGGCTCCGGATCGCCGCCAAGCTGCGGCCGGCTCAGCCGTTCAAGCCGGAGATCCCCCGCAACGCCGAGCCGCGCACCGGCCTGTCCATGGGTGAGCACGCCGCCCAGACCGCGCTGCGCTGGAACATCGACCGGCAGGCGCAGGACGAACTGGCACTGCGTTCGCACCAGCGGCTCGCCGCCGCGTACGACAGGGGCTTCTTCGACGACCTGATGACCCCCTTCCTGGGGCTGACCCGGGATCAGAACCTCCGCGCCGACACCACCCTGGAGAAGCTGGGCACCCTGCGGCCGGTCTTCGGGGCCAAGGGGCCGGACGCCGAACGGGCCACCATGACCGCCGGCAACTCGTCGCCGTTGACCGACGGCGCCTCCACCGTGCTGCTGGCCAGCGAGGAGTGGGCGCGCGAGCACAACCTGCCGGTGCTGGCCTGGTTCTCCTGGTCGGAGACGGGCGCTGTGGACTTCGTGCACGGCGACGAGGGGCTGCTGATGGCGCCCGCATACGCGGTGCCCCGGCTGCTGGCCCGGGCCGGGCTCACCCTCCAGGACTTCGACTACTACGAGATCCACGAGGCGTTCGCATCCCAGGTGCTGGCGACCCTGGCGGCCTGGGAGTCGCCGGAGTTCTGCAAGGACCGCCTCGGCCTGGACGCCCCCCTCGGCGCGATCGACACCGACAAGCTCAACGTGAACGGCTCCTCGCTGGCCGCCGGTCACCCGTTCGCCGCCACCGGCGGCCGGATCGTAGCCACCCTGGCCAAACTGCTCGCGGCCAAGGGCAGCGGACGCGGCCTGATCTCCATCTGCGCCGCCGGCGGCCAAGGCGTAACCGCCATCCTCGACCGCTAACCCCCACCCCACCTCACCCACCCTGTTGATCATGAGGTTGACGGCAGTTATTGATCTTCAAAGTGCCGCTAACCTCATGATCAACCGGGACCCGCTCGGGTGGCCGGGGCGGGGGGTCGCGAGAATGGTGGGGTGACGATGATTCCGAACGTGCTTGCCAGTCGGTACGGCTCGGCCGAGCTGGTCAACCTCTGGTCGCCGGAGGAGAAGGTCCGGCTGGAGCGGCGGCTCTGGCTGGCCGTGCTGCGGGCGCAACGGGATCTGGGTGTCTCGGTGCCGGACGGGGTGGTCGAGGCGTACGAGCGGGTGCTGGACGACGTCGACCTGGCCTCGATCGCGGAACGGGAGCGGGTGACCCGGCACGACGTGAAGGCCCGGATCGAGGAGTTCAGCGCGCTCGCCGGGCACGAGCACGTGCACAAGGGGATGACCTCGCGGGACCTCACCGAGAACGTCGAGCAGCTCCAGGTGCGCCGCTCGCTGGAGCTGATCCGGGACCGGGTGGTGGCGACGCTCGCCCGACTCGCCTGGCACGCCCACGAGTACGCCGACGTGGTGATGGCCGGCCGCTCGCACAACGTGGCGGCGCAGGCCACCACGCTGGGCAAGCGCTTCGCGTCGGCCGCCGAGGAGCTGTTGATCGCGTACGAGCGGCTGGAGGACCTGATCGCCCGGTACCCGCTGCGGGGGATCAAGGGACCGGTGGGTACCGCCGCCGACCAGCTCGACCTGTTCGACGGTGACGCGGACAAGGTCGCCGAGTTGGAGCGCCGGGTCGCCGAGCACCTGGGCTTCAACCGGGTACTGGACAGCGTCGGGCAGGTCTACCCGCGTTCGCTCGACTTCGACGTGCTCTCCGCGCTGGCGCAGGTCGCCGCGGCACCGTCGTCGCTGGCCACCACGATCCGGCTGATGGTGGGCCAGGAGTTGGCCACCGAGGGCTTCAAGCCCGGCCAGGTCGGCTCCAGCGCGATGCCCCACAAGATGAACACCCGCTCGTCGGAGCGGGTCAACGGCTTCGCGGTGATCATCCGGGGCTACCTGTCGATGGTCGGCGAGCTGGCCGGCGACCAGTGGAACGAGGGGGACGTCTCCTGTTCGGTGGTGCGCCGGGTGGCCCTGCCGGACGCCTTCTTCGCCGCCGACGGGCTGTTCCAGACCTTCCTCACCGTGCTTGACGAGTTCGGCGCGTACCCGGCGGTGATCAACCGGGAGTTGGAGCGGTTCCTGCCGTTCCTGGCCACCACCAAGATCCTGGTGGCGGCCGTCCGTCGGGGCGTCGGCCGGGAAGCCGCCCACGAGGCGATCAAGGAGCACGCGGTCGCGGTCGCCCTGGCCATGCGCGAGAAGGGCACCCCCGACAACGACCTCTTCGACCGCCTCGCCGCCGACACCCGCCTCACCCTCACCCGCCCCGAGATCGACGCCCTGGTCGCCGACCGCGCCGCCTTCGTAGGCGCCGCCCCCACCCAGATCCAGGCAGTCACCGCAAGAATCACCAAGATCGTCGAGTCCCACCCCCAAGCCGCCACCTACTCCCCACCCCCCATCCTCTAACCCACCCCCACCCGGTCCGCCGACCGGCGTTGATCAAGAAGTTCTGGTCGGGATCCGGCCGGATCGAGACCAGAACTTCTTGATCAACCGGGTTGGGTGGGGTGGGGTGGGGTTAGTCGCGGGTGGGGGTTTCGGGGGCGGTGGAGAGGGTGGGGGCGCTCGCCGGTTCGGCGATGGCGCCGGGTTCCTCGGCGAAGGCTGGTTCCTGGGCCGTCTCGGCGGCCACCAGGGGCTGGTCGGGGGGCATGACGTCGGGGACCTTGGGCACCACGATCACGGCGGTGCCGTAGGCGCAGATCTCCATCCACATCTCGCCACAGTCGCGGCTGTCGAACCGCATCCCCACCACGGCGTTCGCGCCGAGCCGCCGGGCCTCCTCGCCGAGGCGGGCAACCGAGTCGGTACGCCAGCGGGTGAGGTTGTCCGGCGCCATCGGGTCGTACGCGCCACCGCGCAGGTTCTTCACGCCCTCGCGGTACGGGTTGCGGGTCCTGGCCATGGAGGAGACCACCTCGCCGAGGATCTGGCGGATCTCGTAGCCGGGAAGTAGATCCGTCGTCACGACCAGCACGTTTCCGATGCTGGCAGGTGCGGGTGCGGCGCATCGTGAGCCCTGTTCACCTGCTCGGATGCTGAAAAACCGCGCGGCGCGGACGGCGGGCGCAGGGCCCACCATCCGCGCCGCCACGGGCGCTAACCGTCAGACGCCGGAAACGGACCGGATCCAGGCACGGTTGTACGCGACGCTGCCGTAGTTCTGGATGCTCTGGCCGTCAGCGGTGGAGGCCACACCGACCTGGAGGCCGTTGTAGAACTGCGGGCCGCCCGAGTCACCGCGCCAGGCGTTGCCGTTGATCCGGGTGCTCCGGATCGCCTGCCCGCCGTACGCGTCGCTCACGTTCGTGCTGGTGACCTGGACGCTCGCGGTCTTGAGCTGGGTCGACGCCGAGCAGCCGCTGTAGCAGGTCATGCCCCAGCCGTAGATCGAGTTGGTCGAGCCGACCGGCGGGTTGCTGGAGGCCAGGCTGACGTAGCTGGTGCTCACCGAGCTGGACAGGCGCATCAGGGCCACGTCGTACTGGCCGTAGGTGGCGCTGACCGTGCGGGTGACGCCGCCGGAGGAGCGGTAGACGCTGCCGACCCGGACCGACATCGAGCCGCCGAGGCAGTGCCGCGCGGTGAGCACCCACTGCGGGGCGATGATCGTGCCGGAGCAGGTGAACGAGCCGTTGCTGAAGACCGCGGCGGCCCACGGCGCCGAGGAGACGGTGCTGCCGCCGATGATGTACGGACTGACGGGTGAGGCGACGGCGCCGGAGCTGGCGCCGAGCACGCCGGCCATGGCGGTGGCGAAGACCGCGATCAGGGATCGGATGCGCATCGGTGGGGCTCCTTCGGGGGTTCACAGGCCCGGGTTCGCCGGGCCGGCCTGGGGTGGCGGACGGGGGTGATCCGCCACCGGTGACGTCGATAAATCGACGTCTGACGATGTACCGTAGGGCCCGGTGAGGTGTTTCACAAGAGGTTCATTGAAACAAGGCGATGTAACAGTTGGATTTCCCGCCACCGGCCGTCGCGCGACCGGCGGCGGCTCTCAGCTGCGGTGCCGGCGGGGGCCGGTCCAGCCGGGGGCGACCGGCCGGGGAGCTGGCAACGAAGCCGTATCGCTATCGCAACGAACCCGTATCGGTCCCGATCGGTAGGTGCGGGTAGGGTCGAGCGGCACCCTGGCGGCGTCCGGCCGGTGCGTCTGGCGCGGCATCTGCCAGGTAGGCTGGCTGCGCTCGCCCGTTGTGGGTCGGCACCCAACTGCGTACACAGTCAGGAGTGCCCAGTGCCTCGCGTCGTCGTCGACGTCATGCTCAAGCCCGAGATCCTCGATCCTCAGGGCCAGGCCGTCGCAAACGCGCTGCCCCGGCTCGGCGTCAACGACGTCGCCTCGGTACGGATCGGCAGGCGGATCGAGATCGACTTTACCGGTGAACCGGACCTGGACCGGGCCCGGGAGATCGCCGACAAGCTGCTCGCCAACCCGGTCATCGAGGACTTCACGGTCCGTCTGGTCGAGACCGACGAAGCTGCGGAAGCCCGGTCGTGACCGCCCGGGTCGGTGTGGTGACGTTCCCCGGCTCGCTCGACGACGGGGACGCGGCCCGGGCCGTACGGATCGCCGGCGCCGAACCGGTCCGTCTCTGGCACGGTGAGGCGGAGCTGCACGGGGTGGACGCGGTGGTCCTGCCCGGCGGCTTCTCCTACGGTGACTACCTGCGCTGCGGTGCCATTGCCCGGTTCGCGCCGGTGATGGAAAAGCTCATCGACGCCGCCGGTGGGGGCCTGCCCGTGCTGGGCATCTGCAACGGCTTCCAGATCCTCTGCGAGGCTCACCTGCTGCCCGGGGCGCTCACCCGCAACCAGCACCTGCACTTCCGTAACCGCGACCAGATCCTGCGCATCGAGGCGACCGGCACCGCCTGGACGAACACGTTCCAGCCGGGCCAGGAGGTGTTGATCCCGGTCAAGAACGGCGAGGGCTGCTACGTCGCCGACCCGGCGACGCTTGACGCGCTCGAGGCCGAGGGCCGGGTCGTCGCCCGCTACGTCGGCGGCAACCCCAACGGTTCGCAGCGGGACATTGCCGCGATCACCAACCAGGCCGGCAACGTGGTCGGCATCATGCCGCATCCCGAGCACGCGGTGGAGGCGCTCACCGGCCCCTCCCTCGACGGCCTCGGCTTCTTCACCTCGGTGCTGAAGCACCTGGTGGGGGCGCCGGCGTGACCGTCCGCGGCGGGATCATCGGTCGGCTCACCCGCCCCTCGGGCGGCGAGCGCAACAAGGAGACGTCATGACCACGCATCCGGACCCGGTACGGGAGAACCCGGAGGCGGTCCCGGCGCAGCCGCAACCGGCCGCCGCGCCGTCGGCCGCTCCGGCCCGGCACGCCGCCGCCTCGGAGGCCACCGACTGGGCCGACGGGACGGACACCGTGCCGCGCGCCGCCGGGACCCCGGAGGAACTCCAGCCGTACGCCGAACTGGGGCTCCGGGATGACGAGTACGAACGCATCCGGCACATCCTGGGCCGCCGGCCGACCCAGTCCGAGCTGGCGATGTACTCGATCATGTGGAGCGAGCACTGCTCCTACAAGTCCAGCAAGGTGCACCTGCGCCAGTTCAGCGAGAAGGCCCCGCCGAGCGACCGGATGCTGGCCGGCATCGGTGAGAACGCCGGCGTGGTGCGGATCTCCGACGAGTTGGCGGTGACCTTCAAGGTCGAGTCGCACAACCATCCGAGCTTCGTCGAGCCGTACCAGGGCGCGGCGACGGGTGTCGGCGGCATCGTCCGCGACATCCTGGCCATGGGCGCCCGTCCGGTGGCGGTGATGGACCCGCTGCGTTTCGGCGCCGCGGACCATCCCGACACCGCCCGGGTGCTGCCCGGCGTGGTCGCCGGTGTCGGCGGCTACGGCAACTGCCTCGGCCTGCCCAACATCGGTGGTGAGGTGGTCTTCGACCCCTGCTACCAGGGAAACCCGCTGGTGAACGCGCTCTGCCTGGGCGTGCTGCCGGTCGACCGGCTCCAGAAGAAGGAAGCCACCGGCCCCGGCAACGTGGTGGTGCTGATGGGCGCCAAGACCGGCCGGGACGGTATCGGCGGCGTGTCGGTGCTGGCCAGCGCCACCTTCACCGAAGGCAGTGAGCAGCGCCGCCCGTCCGTGCAGGTGGGCGACCCCTTCATGGAGAAGCTGCTGATCGAGGCGTGCCTGGAGCTGTACGACGCCGAGCTGGTCGTCGGCATCCAGGACCTCGGCGGAGCCGGCCTGACCTGTGCCCTGACCGAGACGGCGGCCTCCGCCGGCACCGGCATGCGGGTGTGGCTGGAGCGGGTGCCGCTGCGTGAGCCCTCGATGGAGCCGCACGAGATCCTGGCCAGCGAGTCCCAGGAGCGGATGCTGCTCGTCGTCGCGCCGGAGAAGCTGGAAGCGGTGCTCAAGACCGCCGAGAAGTGGGGCGTCTGGGCCACCGCGATCGGCGAGGTCACCGCGCCCGAGCCGGACGGTTCACCGGGCCGGCTGCTCATCACCTGGCGGGACCACCTGGTGGTGGACGTACCGCCGGGCTCGCTCGTGGACGACGGCCCGGTCTACGCCCGTCCGATGCGCGAGCCGGCGGACCTGATCCTGCTCCAGGCCGACCGGGCGGAGACGCTGCCCCGGCCGGGCGACGCGGACACGCTGCGCGAGACCGTGCTGCGGATGATCGCCTCACCCAACCTCTGCGACAAGACCTGGGTGACCGAGCAGTACGACCGCTACGTGCTGGGCAACACAGTGCTCGCCCAGCCGGAGGACTCGGGCGTGATCCGCATCGACGAGCGCACCGGGCTGGGCGTGGCACTCTCCGTGGACGGCAACGGCCGGTACGCCCGGCTCGACCCGTACCAGGGTGCCAAGCTGGCGCTGGCCGAGGCGTACCGGAACGTGGCGGTGACCGGCGCGACACCCATCGCGGTCACCGACTGCCTGAACTTCGGCTCGCCGGAGGACCCGGGCGTGATGTGGCAGTTCGCCGAGGCCGTACGCGGCCTGGCCGACGGCTGCGCCGAGCTGGGCATCCCGGTGACCGGCGGCAACGTCAGCTTCTACAACCAGACCGGGGCGGCGGCCATCCACCCGACGCCTGTCGTCGGCGTGCTCGGCGTGCTGGAGAACGTGGCCGACCGGGTGGCCTCCGGCTTCGTTCCGCGTCCCGGCGCCGATCACGATCAGCTCTTCCTGCTCGGCGAAACGCACGTGGAACTCTCCGGCTCGGAGTGGGCCTGGGTCACCCACCAGCACCTCGGTGGCGTACCCCCGCACGTCGACCTGGCGCGCGAGAAGCAGCTCGCCGGCCTGCTGGCCGACGCTGCCCGGGTCGGGCACCTCAGCTCCGCGCACGACCTCTCCGACGGCGGTCTCGCGCAGAGCCTGGTGGAGTCCTGCCTGCGGCACGGCGTGGGGGCCCGGATCGCGGTGCCGGAGCGCTTCGAGGGCAACTCGATGCCGTTCGTCTTCCTGTTCAGCGAGTCCGCCGGCCGGGTGCTCGTCTCGGTGCCGCGCGGCCACGAGAAGGCCTTCACCGCGCTCTGCGGTGAGCACGGTGTGCCGTGGGAGCTGATCGGCGTAACCGACCCGACGGCCGGTGCGCTGGAGGTGCACGGCCAGTTCCGGATCGGCCTGGACGAGCTGCGCGAGGCACACACCGGCACGCTGCCGGCCCTGTTCGGCGGCGTGCAGCCGTTCGAGGTGACCGCCCCGGCAGTCGCCGAGGTCGTCATCGACGGGCCGGCCGGCGGGGTCGATCCGGCCGCCGACCACGACGCCACGTCGCGGGCCGACGCGACCGGCGCAGCGACGACCGGTCCCGAGTCGGCCCCCGGAGGGGCCACCGCCCCCCAGCCGGCCGAGGCGACCGGCGGCGAGCAGGACGGTGCGGCGCAGGCCGCACCGGCGTCGGCCGAGGCCGATCCGTCGGCGGATCCGACCGAGGAGCCGGCGGACCGACCGGCTGAGCGGGCCACCCCGCCGGTGCGTACCGGTCGCGTCGAGGTGGCCCCGCCGACGGCCGAGGCTGCCGACCCGGCCGCCCCGACGGCCGACCATGAGGAATCCGGGGCGGACGCTCCGCAACACGGTGACACCGAGCAGCCCTCCGCGCCCGACGAGCGCTGAGGCGTTGGCCGCGGCCGTATCCGCCCAACCCGGATCGGGAGTCCGGTTCGACTGGGGCCTGGCGGGTGCGGCCGAACTCGGCCGGGTCTGCGCGGTACTGGTGGTGGTGGACGTCCTGTCGTTCACCACCACCGTCGAGGTGGCGGTGGGACGCGGGATGCGGGTGCATCCGTTCCCCTGGGGTGAACAGGCGGCCGCCTACGCACGCCGGGTCGGCGCGGTCGCCGCGACCGGCCGCCGGCAGGTCACCCGCGAACACCCGTGGTCGCTGTCGCCGGCCGCGCTGAGTCGGGCACCTGTGGTGCCAGACCTGGTGCTGCCGTCACCCAACGGATCGGCCATCAGCGCCGCCGCAAGCGCCACCGGGCTACCGGTGGTCGCGGCCAACCTGCGCAACGCCCGCGCCGTCGGGCGTTGGCTGACCAGCCAGGGGTACGGCTCGACCACTGCCGCGATCGGGGTGGTGGCCGCCGGGGAACGGTGGCCGGACGGATCGTTGCGCCCATCGGTGGAGGACCAGCTCGGCGCGGCAAGCGTGCTCGACGCCCTCTCCGGTGCACCCGGAGGGCTCTCCGTGGAGGCGGCCATGGCGCTGGCCACGCTGGCCAGTGTCCCCGACGTACCGGCGGCGATCCGGGGCTGTGTCTCCGGTCGCGAACTGATCGAGGGCGGCTTCGCCGAGGACGTCGAGATCGCGGTACGCCTCGGCACCTCCAACGTCACTCCACTGTTGCGTCAGGGCGTCTTCGCCGCAGCCTGACCGCTCGCGGTGGGCGACACGGGGCCGCAAAGTGTGATGTCACTCAGACATGATCACGTCTGAGTGACATCACGTCGTGCGCAGCATGGTCCGCCGGGGTCGGCACACCACCACATGGCGGTGCCGACCCCGCAGGCGTCCAACCTGGACTCCGCCTCGGCTCGACCGAGGACGTCGATACAGGGTCTAGTCGTCCAGCCAGTCCAGGCGACGGCCGCTGCGGTCCTGGGGCGCGGCGTCAGGTCGGCCACGGCCGGCCTGCGCCGGGTCGCCGTATCCGCCGCCCTGGCCGTAGCCACCACCCTGGTCATAGCCGTTGTCGTAGCCACCGCGTTGGCGTGGCGGCTCCTGACCGTACCCGCCGCCGGCCTGGTCATTTCCGTAGCCGCTCTGGTCGTAGCCGCCGCGCGGCGGTGCGTCCTGGCCGTAGCCGCCGCCGGCCTGACCGCCGCCGTAGCCACCCTGGCCGTACCCGCTGTCGTAGCTGGTGTTGTCGTAGCCACCGCGCTGGTGGCCGGCCTCCTGGCCGTAGCCCCCGGCCGGCTGGTCGTACCCGCCAGCCGGTGCCGCGCCGTAGCCGCCGGCCGGCTGTCCCGGTGGGTAGCCGCGGGTCGCGTCGCCCTGGCCGTATCCGCCGCCCGGCTCAGCCTCGCCGTAACCACGAGTCGCTTCGCTCTGGCCGTAACCGCCCGGCTCGGCCTGGCCGTAGCCCCGGGTCGGGTCGCTCTGGGCGTAGCCACCGGCGGGCTCGTTGCGGGTGTAGTCGCCACCGGCGGCGTCGCCCCGTCCGTAACCGCCGGCCTCGCCCCGTCCGTAGCCGCCCGGCTCGGGCTGGCCGTAGCCCTGGCCGGCCTCCGGCTGGTACATGCCGGTGGCGTACGGGTCGGCGGGGGCCGGGTAGGCCGTCTCCTCGCCCTTGTAGCGGCCGGTCGGCTCGTCGTACCGCTCGCCGCCGTAGCCGGCACCGCCACCTGTCGGTGGGTAGTCCGGGCCGGCGTTGCCGGCACCGTAGTCGCGGCTGCCGTACCCACTGCCGGAGGACGGGCTGTTGCCGTAGCCACCGCCCGACGAGGGGGCGTTGCCGTACCCGGGGGCGCCGTAGCCGCCCGGCTCGTCGCCGTAACCGCCACCACCGGCCCAGCCACCCGGCCCGCTCGCGGCACCGTAGGGCTGCGGCGGTGCGCCGTAAGGGTCCGGCGGGACGTCGTCCACGACCGGCTGGTGCATCATCGTCGGCGCGTTGGCCAACCCGGGGCCGCCGACCATCGTCGGGTCCGGCGCGCCGCCGACCCGGTTCACCACCCGGGTCTGGTCGTCGGCACTGGCGAACGAGCCACGGGCCGCCGGGACCGCGCCGGCCGGAGCACCGGCGGGAGCGTCCCCGTCAGGCTCGCCGTCCTCGTTCTCCCTGCGCTTCATCCAGAGCAGCACGATCGTGCCGACACCGACGGCCACGAAGAGGCCGCCCAGCAGGATGAGCAACCAGTTGCCGAAGCCGCCGGAGTCCTCGTTGGAGGCCGGGGCCTGGGCCGCGGCGCTCTCGCCCGGGGTCTCCTCCTCGTCGCCGAGTTCCTCCTCGAACGGGTCCTCGGTCGGCACCGCCGACTCGCTGGCCGACGGGCTGGCGCTCGGGCTCTCCGCGGCCGCGATCGGGAGGGTGATCCGTCGTCCGGTGATGCTCTGCCCGGCGTTCGCGGTGAAGCTCGCCACGGCGTTCTTGCCGTCGGCGCTGGCGCCGATGTCGATCCGCCCGGGGGCGATCGGGTTGTCGCTGCTACCGGTGAACCGGAAGTTGCCGTCGCCGTTGGTGGTGGTGTCGCGTTGCTTGCCGGCGCTGTCCTTGAGCAGGACGTACGCGCCCGACACCGCCTCGCCACCCTGGTTGACGACCTTGCCGGAGATCGACCGCACCGTCTGCGGCGCCTGCGTCGTCGGCGGTGGCGGCGGCGCCTGCTCACCACGGACGGTGAGCTGGAGGTTGGCGGTCGCGGGGTCGGAGCTGTCCGGCTGTACCTGAACGGTGACGCCGGTGGAGCCGTTCCGAGCGTTGTCGTTCGCCCGCAGCGTCAGCAGCTGCGTCCTCGGTGCAGGTCCGTTGAACTGGATGCCGCCACAGCCCCTGGCGCAGCTCACTCCAGAGGGGAGGCCGGTCAGGCTGATCTCGGCGCTGGTGTCGCCCTCACCCGGAGTGACCTGAACGGTCACTGTGGCGTCGCTGCCCGCGTTGACGGTCACCGAGCCGGGCACGACGTTGACGGAGGCGGCGAAGGCAGGTGTGGCTGGGACGGCGAGCAGGGCACCGATCATCAGCGCCACAACCACACCGGCCCGCTTGTGCCAGGCTCGTCGGTGTGTTGACACGTCCACCGCCTTCCGGACTGACCTCCCCTGACCGGCGGGTGCCGGGTCGGGGAACATCACGGTACGAATACGCCGTCGGCAACTATGCCTTGTCTGGCCGGATCGGCGCGACCCAGGGCCAGCGTGACGGCCGGCGCGGTCACGCCGTATCGTCCCGTCGTGTCCTCTCCGTACATTAAGTCCGCCTCGGTAGCGGCGGCGCTGTCGGCGCTCGATGAGGGGCGTACGCCCGAACGGTCGGTGCTCCGCGAGGCGGTCAGGGCCTTGTTGACCCTCCTCGCGGACCGCGCTCCCGGCCGATCGGTGGAGGTGCGTGTCCCACCTTACGGTGCAGTTCAGTGTGTTCCGGGGCCGCGACACACCCGCGGTACTCCTCCGAACACGGTGGAGATGGATCCGGAAACCTGGCTCGGATTGGCGACGGGGCGACTCGACTGGGCGCGGGCGGTCACGGAGGGTCGCGTCAAGGCGAGCGGAGCGCGTGCGGACCTGTCCGCGTATCTGCCCCTCGAACTGGAGTGACGGCTGAGACTGGATGACACAAAGCGGTGACAGTGTGACTGTATGTGGCGACATGCATTCGCGTACACTGTCAGGCGACGACAGTGTGGTCCCGGCCGAGGAGTGCGGAGCAACCCCCGTGGTTCCGCGAGGCCAGTCCAGACCAGCAAGAGGGAGCGGCAGGTGCCCCGAGGCGACGGCCGGCTGAGCCACGACCTTGATCCCCAGCGACCCGGCCCCCAGGACGCCTGTGGTGTCTTCGGCGTCTGGGCCCCCGGCGAGGAGGTCGCCAACCTGACCTACTTCGGGCTGTACGCGTTGCAGCACCGGGGTCAGGAGGCGGCCGGCATAGCGGTGAGCGACGGCTCCGGCGTGGTGGTCTACAAGGATCTCGGCCTGGTGGCCCAGGTCTTCGACGAGCCGACCCTGGCCAGCCTGCGCGGGCACGTCGCGATCGGGCACGCGCGTTACTCCACGACCGGTGCGTCGACCTGGGAGAACGCCCAGCCGACCATCCGGGCGACCACGTCGGGCACGACGATCGCCCTGGCCCACAACGGAAACCTGGTCAACACGGCCGAGTTGCAGCGTGAGGTGGCCGAGCGCGGCCAGGACACCGACGGCTCGACGAACGACACCTCGCTTGTCACCATGCTGCTGGCCAGCCGGCCGGATCTCTCCGTCGAGGCCGCCGCGCTGGAGGTGCTGCCGCAGCTGCGAGGCGCGTTCAGCTTCGTCTTCATGGACGAGTCGACCCTCTACGCCGCGCGCGACCCGCACGGGGTGCGTCCGCTGGTGCTGGGCCGACTGGAGCGTGGCTGGGTGGTGGCCAGTGAGACCGCCGCGCTGGACATCGTCGGCGCCAGCGTGGTCCGTGAGGTCGAGCCGGGCGAGCTGATCGCGATCGACGCGGAGGGGCTGCGCTCCACCAGGTTCGCCGCCCCCGAGCCCAAGGGCTGCCTCTTCGAGTACGTCTACATCGCCCGGCCGGACGCCACAATCGCCGGCCGCAACGTGCACGCCGCCCGGGTGCAGATCGGGCGTCAACTCGCCAAGGAGCACCCGGTCGACGCCGACCTGGTGATCCCGGTGCCCGAGTCGGGCACGCCGGCGGCGATCGGCTACGCCGAGGAGTCCGGCATCACCTACGGCGCCGGCCTGGTGAAGAACCCGTACGTGGGCCGTACCTTCATCCAGCCGTCGCAGACGCTGCGTCAGCTCGGCATCCGGCTCAAGCTCAACCCGCTCCGGGAGAACGTGCGGGGCAAGCGCCTGGTCGTGGTCGACGACTCCATCGTCCGCGGCAACACCCAGCGCGCGATCGTGCGGATGCTGCGCGAGGCCGGTGCGGTGGAGGTGCACGTACGCATCTCCTCGCCACCGGTCTCCTGGCCCTGCTTCTACGGCATCGACTTCGCCACCCGCGCCGAACTGCTCGCCAACGGCCTCGACAACGACGGAATCCGGCGGTCGATCGGCGCGGACACGCTGGGCTACGTCTCGTTGTCCGGTCTGATCGCCGCCACCGAGCAGCCGAAGACCCGGCTCTGCCGGGCCTGTTTCGACGGGGAGTACCCGATCGAGCTGCCCGTCGGCAACCTTATCGGCAAGCACGTGCTCGAAGGGATCGGCCGGCGGGTCGCCAACCGTACGGCCGACATCGAACCCGGCGAACAACTCGTCCCGCCACTCGACAGCAGCTTCGGCGACCTCAAGCCGTCGGCGACCACACACCGCCCGTAGCACCACCCGGCTGCGGCGCCGGTCACCGTCGACGCGACAGCCGAGAACCACAAAGGGGAGAACCGTGACGCACGTGTCCGAGCGCAGCGGCGCAGGAAGCAGCCCGAGCGGCGCTGGCGGGGACCGTCAGCCCTGGACGGCCGGTTCCGGCCGCCCGGCGCGCAAACGCTCGGTCTCGTACGCGGACGCCGGGGTGTCCATCGAGGCGGGCGACCGTGCCGTGGAGCTGCTGAAGTCGAAGGTGAAGCAGACCCGTCGGCCGGAGGTGATGGGCGACCTCGGTGGTTTCGCCGGGCTGTTCCGGCTGGACACCACGAAGTACAAGCACCCGATCCTGGCCTCCTCCACCGACGGCGTCGGCACCAAGCTGGTGATCGCCCAGCAGATGGACATCCACGACACGGTCGGCATCGACCTGGTCGCGATGGTCGTCGACGACCTGGTCGCCTGCGGCGCGGAGCCGCTGTTCCTGCTGGACTACATCGCCACCGGCGAGGTGGTTCCGGACAAGGTCGCCGAGATCGGTGCCGGCATCGCCGACGGCTGCCGGTACGCGGGCTGCGCGCTGCTGGGCGGGGAGACCGCCGAGCACCCGGGTGTGCTGCGCCCCGACGAGTACGACATCTCCGCCACCGGTGTCGGCGTGGTGGAGGAAAGCGAGATCCTCAGCTCCGAGCGGGTCGAGGTGGGCGACGTGGTGATCGCGATGCGGTCCTCCGGCCTGCACTCGAACGGGTACTCGCTGGTCCGGCACGTGCTGCTCGGCGCCGGCCGGATGCGGCTGGACGTGGTGATCGACGACTTCGGTCGCCAGCGCACCCTCGGCGAGGAGCTGCTCACGCCCACCAAGATCTACGCACAGGACTGCCTCAAGCTGATCGCGGAGGCCGACGTGCGGGCCCTGGCCCACGTCACCGGCGGCGGCATCCCCGGCAACCTGGTGCGGATCCTGCCGGAGCACGTGGACGCCGTGGTCAACCGGTCGACGTGGAAGCCGCAGCCGGTCTTCGACCTGATCCAGTCCAAGGGCCGGATCGACGACCCGGAGATGGAAGCGACGTTCAACATGGGCGTCGGCATGTTCGCGATCGTGTCGGCGGAGGACGCCGACCGTGCGCTGGCCACGCTCACCGGGCGTGGCGTCGACGCCTGGCAGGTCGGCGAGATCATCGAGGGCACCGGTGAGGTGCAGATGGTCGGCCAGCACACCCGAGGATGATCACATTGCGCTGATTGTCCGACCACCTGATCAGGGCTTCACCCGAGTGGCCGTCGCCGCCTAGCCTGAAGGGCACCCTCGAAAGCTGTGGGGCGCGCCCATGCCGGGTCGCGCCCGGCAGCCCAAGACCGCTACGGAGGAGGGCGATGGCTGCGCGGGGACGGTCATTTGGCGGGATGCGGGGCCTGGCCACCGTCCCGTCGTACGTCGTGATGCAGCCCACCACCCTCTGCAACCTCGACTGCGCGTACTGCTATCTGCCGTTTCGGGCGGCGGACCGGCAGATGCCGGTCGCGGTGGCCGAGGCGGTGGCCGCCTCGGTGAACCGGTGGGCGTCCACCGACCGGTTCTCCGTGGTCTGGCACGGTGGGGAGCCGCTGGCCGCCGGCCGGGAGCGGCTGGCGGCGCTGATGGCACCCTTCGGGCCCGAGGTGGAGCACCACGTCCAGACCAACGCCACCCTCATCGACGATGCCTGGTGCGAGTTCTTCGCCAGGCACCGGATGCGGGTGAGCGTCAGTGTGGACGGGCCGCGGGAACGCAACGGCGAGCGGGTCACCCGGGCGCACCGGCCCGCGTACGACCGGATCGTCCGCGGCGTGGCCGCGTTGCGTCGGCACGGGCTGCCGTTCTCGGCGCTCGCGGTGGTCAACGACCCGTCTCCCGGCCGGGCCACCGAGCTGTACGACTACTTCCTCGACCTCGGGTGTGAGGTGCTCGGCGTCAACATCGAGGAGACCGAAGGGGTCAACACCCGGGACAACGCCCATGACGCCCCGGTGGTGACCGGGTTCTGGGCCGAGCTGGTCTCGGCCTGGCGGCGGAATCCCCGGATCCACCTGCGGGAGGTGGAGTGGTCGTTGCGGTACGCCGCCGCGGTGCTGGACGGTACGGCTGACGACCTGCTGCCCCGTCGCCTCGATCCGATACCGACTGTGGCGTACGACGGCTCGGTCGTGGTGCTCTCGCCCGAGCTGGCCGGCTTCACCGATCCCCGCTACGGCGACTTCTCCAGCGGAAGCGTGCTCACCACCCCGTTGCACGCCATCCTGGCCGGCGCGGGGCGCACGCCCTGGGTCGGCGAGTTCATCGACGGCGTGGAGGCGTGTCGCTCCTCCTGCCCGTATTTCGGTTTCTGTGGCGGAGGCCACGCGGCCAACCGCTACTTCGAGCTGGGGCGTTTTGACGGTACGGAGACCGAGCACTGCCGCAACAGCAAGATCCGCCTACTGGAGGGAGTGTTGGAGCATGCCCGAGATCACCAGTCACCGGGAGCCTGAGACCGTGACGGGAGACGAGCCCGACCAGGTCGCCGCCCGGGTGCGGGAGGCCGCTGCCGGACTCAACGCCCTGCTCCACGAGGCCGAGGTCGCGCGTCAACTACGGGCGGAGGTGGCGGGTGGCGACGGGGCCAGTGCGGTCTGCGCCTGGAACCACTTCGAGAACATCCCGACCTTCTACAACTGGAACAACCGTCCCCGCTGATCAGTTCGTGCCGAGGGCCCGCCAGGCCGCCGGAGCATCGTCCGGCCATGGTGGGCCCTCGACTCGTCGGGTGCTGCACGCCGCTGCGTAGCGGGCACATACGTGAGCACGCGGGCAGTCACCGCGTGCTCAGATGTGACCGGGGGTCAGCGGGTCGGACGGACCCAGTTGTCCGGGTCGTCGTCGGAGTGGTCCTCGTCATCGTCGACGTACTCTTTGTAGTCGTCGTCGAAGTTGCGGTCCGACTTGCCGCTGCCGCCGAGTTCTCGCTGCAAGGCGGCGAGGTCGGTGTTCGGGGAGTGATACTTCAGCTCCCGGGCCACCTTTGTCTGCTTGGCCTTAGCACGGCCGCGCCCCATGGCTCGACCCCCTCGCACAGAATGCGGGGCAGCCCGAAGGCGGGCCCCGATGACGTCAGGCATCTCTCGTGGCTCTTACGGTACATGGGGATGCCACCGTTCGGCACCTCGGGTTACCTACGACCGCGACCGCGCGTTGCGGTTGTCAGGTCGTCACCCATTGTACCCGGTAAGGAGCGATGCCGGGAACGGTCGTGACACAGGGCAAATCTCCACGAACGCGTCGTATCTTCAGCTTAGTCGGCCCATGGGCGTCGGGGGCGGGACCACGGCCCGCCCCCGACGGCGCGTCGTCAGCGCAGGTGGATCGCGCGCAGTCGGCCGATCTCGGCCATCCGCCGCTCGGCCAGCCGGTCCGCCGCCACGGCTGGCGGCACGCCGTCGGTGTCGGCGAGGCGGAGGATCTCCCGCGTGGTGTCGTAGATCCGGGTGGCGCGCAGCTTGGCCCGCTCGAAGTCGAAGCCCTCGATCTCATCCGCGACCTGGATCACGCCACCGGCGTTCACCACGTAATCGGGGGCGTAGAGGATGCCCCGGTCGGCGAGCAGTTTCTCCACGCCGGAGTGGGCGAGCTGGTTGTTGGCCGCCCCGGCGACGACCTTGGCCCGCAGCGCCGCCACCGTGTCGTCGTCCAGGGCGCCGCCGAGGGCGCACGGGGCGTACACGTCGATGTCGGCGGAGACCAGCGCGGAGACGTCGTCGACGAGGTGCACCTGGGGGTGCGTGGTACGGGCCCAGTCCAGTGCCCGCGGGCTGACGTCGGTGGCGACCACCTCGGCGCCGTCCTCCAACAGGTGACCGACGAGGTACTTGCCGACCTTGCCCAGCCCGGCGACACCGACCCGCCGACCGTGCAGCGTCGGTACGCCCCAGACGTGCTCGGCCGCCGCCCGCATGCCCTGGAACACACCCCAGGCGGTGAGGATCGAGGAGTCGCCCGCCCCGCCGTGCTCGACGCTGCGGCCGGTGACGTACCGGGTCTCCCGGGCGATCACGTCCATGTCGGGTACGTAGGTGCCGACGTCGCAGGCGGTGTAGTACCGGCCGCCCAGTGACTCCACGAAGCGGCCGTAGGCGCGCAGCAGCGCCTCGCTCTTGATCTGCTCGGGGTCACCCCAGATGACCGCCTTGCCGCCGCCGAGGTCCAGGCCCGCGAGGGCGTTCTTGTGCGCCATGCCGCGGGAGAGGTCGAGCACGTCGGCGAGGGCGGCCTCCTCGCTGTCGTACGGGTAGAAGCGGGTGCCGCCGAGCGCGGGACCCAGCGCGGTGGAGTAGATGCCGATGATCGCCTTCAGGCCGGTCTGCTTGTCCTGGCAGAACACGACCTGCTCGTGACCCGTGGACTCCGGGTCGTCCGTGGTGGCGAATACGCCCATGACTGGCTCCTGTGTCGGCGGGCGCCCTTGTGAGGCGCGGACCTGGTCAACGCCGGCGGGGATGCTGCCGGTGCTGCGAGCCTAGTCTCGGCGCGTGTCGCGCCGCTCTCCCGAGTAGCCGCCGTCCCGCCCTGCGGGCGGTCCGTCCCGGCCCCGCGACAGGCGACGTGGCGCGGCTTTGCCCGGTTGATCCCGCGCCGCGTCGGGTCGCGCGGTGACGCCGAGCAACGCTCGGCTTGCCGTTCGTGGGAGGATCGCGCCGTGCCGTCGCTCTTCGCTTCATACCTGCGCGTGTACGAGCCGCTGACCGCCTTCGACCGGGATCGCCAGTCCTACTGGCGGCGCTACGTCGAGCAGGGGCGGGCGGTGGCGCCGGTGGAGGGGCCCGGCCGGCAGCGGACCTCCGTGATCGAGGCGCTCGGCGCCGGTTGGACGCGGCTGCCCGACCTGCCGGACGAGGCGTACGTGCTGGAGACCGACGAGACCCTGCTGGTCTGCCCGTGGAACCTGCGCATCCGGGTGGCTGAGGCGGCGTTGAGCGCGCGGGACGGGGTGCCGCCGGTGCTGGCCGACGCCTTCGTGCCGCCGGTGCTTGCCGGGCAGGCCAAGGCGGTGGTGGAGGACTGGCGCAGCGGGGCCCGGGTGCTGGAGCACGGCGTCCCCCGGGTGCACGAGCAGATCGCCACCTGGGGCGTGCCACTGCGCTGGTTCGTGCTCTTCGAGGCGCAGGAACGCAACCACGTGACCGTCCCCGACCGTCGCTCGCTGCGCTTCCGGACGGAGATCTCCAAGGCCCGCCGTCGCTCGTCCCGGGCGCTCGCGGTGCTCCGCAAGTCGGTTGGCGACGCGCCGATCACCGAGGCGGTCGAGGAGGCCGCCCGCTGGCTTGAGGAGTTCCATCCGCGTTCGGTGGTGGAACTGGACTACGGCGGGCTGGTCGAGCTGCTCTCGGACGAGACGCTGGCCGAGGACGATTCGCCGGAGCTCGTCGCGGCCGGATTGGCCGGGCTGTCCCGTGGTGAGGCGGAGGAGGCATCGGCGGCGTACGACAAGCTGGTTGCCCGCTGGCGCGCGGTACAACTCCTGGAGCGCTGCAACTAGTTCCTGGGACACAATGTCCCGATTTCAGGCCTCAACACGAGGCAACTTCGTAGTTGACGCATCACGAACCGTGATCATGAGTCCGAATAAGTTACTTTCTGGCGTGTAAAAGTCGAATAAATCGGGCATGGTTCATCCGTCCGTCTAGGGACGTTCGGCCGTTCGGCCCATGTCGGACATCGGGGACTAGCCGGACCATGGGAGACGCGTCGGCCGGCGGGACCCCGGCCGATGTCTATACATGTGGAGGAGTGACCGATGGCATCGCGAACGCACGAACCAGAGCCGCTACTCACACCGGCCGAGGTGGCGTCGATGTTCCGTGTCGACCCGAAGACGGTGACCCGTTGGGCGAAGGCTGGCAAGCTGAGCGCCATCCGGACCCTCGGCGGCCACCGCCGATACCGCGAGTCTGAGGTCAGGGCACTGCTGCAGGGACAGATTCCGCAGCAGCGCCAGGGGGACTGACCACACGGTCGGATAGTAGAGCTTCATGAAGGGCGGCGGACTCGTTCCGCCGCCCTTCGCCGTGCCCGGACGACGATGTCGGCGGAAGCCGGGCCGGCAACGTCAGTCGGTCAACTCGACCCGGATGCCAACGGTGCCACCCTCCCCCCGGCGCAGCCGGCTGCCGAGCAGGGTCAGCCGGCCGATCACCCGGTACTTCTGCTTGATCAGGCCACGGATGCGACTGGTGGCGCCGGGGTCGTAGAGGCTCGCCCGGGCGGGCACCGCCTCGCCGTGCGGCCGGCCGCGTACGTCACAGGGGGCCACCGTGACGTTCCCGCTACGGCGGATCCGCTTCACCTTGCCGGCATCGGCCGCCGACCACACCGCCAGGGCGTCGCCGTCGCGGACCGCCCAGACCGGGGTCGGCACCGCACGACCGTCCTTGCGGAACGTCGTCAGGAGGATGTACTTCTCCGCTGAGAGGCGGTCCAACGTGGTCACGCCGACAGGATACGGGCGCTGCGGCCGGCTGAGCGGCCGGATAGCGTGAAGCACGTGACGGGGGAGCCACGGATCGGTGACGTCTTCGGGGAACTGCTGCGCGACGCGCTGGCCGTGGCGACCGGGATCGGTCCCCGGCCGCTGGCCGGTGGGCGCCTGCCCCGCCCGGTCATCGAGATCATCGAGCGGGACGACGGGCTGGTCAACGGCGCGCCGGCCGCCCACTACCTCGACGGGCCGCAGGACTGGCAGCCGCACGACCACCGCGCGGTCGACCGGGTACGCGGCGCGACGCTGGATGTCGGTGTCGGCGGCGGACGGATCGCGCTGCTGCTTCAGGAGCGGGGCGTACCGGTCACCGGGCTCGACACCTCAGCCGGCGCGCTACAGGTGTGCCGTCGCCGGGGCGTACGCGACCTGGTGCACGCCACCGTCGACGAGCACGCCGCGAGCGGGCGGCGGTACGACACCTTCCTGCTGCTCGGCAACAACCTGGGCCTGATCGAGGGACGGGAACGGGCTCCGGCCTTCCTAGCCGCGCTGGCGGCACTGGCCCGCCCCGGTGCGCAGGTGATCGCCCACGGCACCGACCCGTACGGCACCCGGGATCCGGTGCACACCTCGTACCACGAGCGCAACCGGCGACGGGGCCGCCTGGGCGGGCAGTTGCGGCTGCGGCTGCGCTACCGCGAGCTGGGTACCCCCTGGTTCGACTACCTGGTCTGTTCGGCCGAGGAACTCGCCGAGCTGGTGCACGGCTCCCCCTGGAAGTTGGTCGACGTGGACAACCGCGACGCCCCGTACTATCTGGCCACCCTGCGGCTGACCGACGGGTCGGGCTGAGTCCGCGGCGATGGAGGACCGGGTGACGAACGGGCCCCCTGCTGCGCCGGAGGCGTCAGCAGGGGGCCCGCTGCGGTTACCGCTCAGACCTGGATGGTCGGCGGAAGCTGCTCCGGGGGGAGCCCACCGTCGCCGTCGACCACCTCGTCGGGCTGGCCGTCCTCGTCGATGTCGACCATCGTGACGTCCACCTTGCCGTCCCCGTCGGTGTCGAACTGGAACAGGTCGGCCTTGCCGTCACCGTCGGTGTCGACCACCCACACGTCGGTACGGCCGTCGTTGTTGGTGTCGGCACGCAGCAGCTCGACGCGCTCGTCGCCGCGCGTCTCGACGGTTCCCTCGGCGCCCGCGCCGTCCACGGTCTCCGGTGCCTGGCTCATCTGCTCGTCCTTCCCTCGGTTGTCGGCGGTCTGTACCCGATCCCGTCCGCCCCCACGCATGGGACCGGGTCCGGCGCTGCATAGGGTCGCAGCATGACTGAGCGGAGCGTACGGGCTGACACCCGGCGTGGCGGCGACCCCGCGCGCCGGAGGCGTCAGCGAGGGACCCATTCTCACTGTGCGGTGGTGTCGCGATGACTGAACGGTTCGTGGTGGTGGGTGCCGGCACGATGGGCCTCGGCATCGCGTACGTGGCGGCCGGTAGCGGTCACGCCGTGGAACTGGTCGAGGTGGACCGGGAGCGCGGTGACGCGGCGGTACGGCGGCTCGCCGAACTCTGGGAGCGGGCCGTGCGGCGCGGCAGGCTCAGCGCCGAGCAGGCCGACGCCGATCGGGCGCGGATCACCCTGCGGTCGGGGCTCGCCGAGGTCGCACCGGCACCGGACGTGATCGTCGAGGCGGTACCCGAACGGGCCGACCTCAAGCGGGCGGTGCTCGCCGAGGCCGAGGCGCTGCGCCCGGCACTGCTGGGCAGCAACACCTCAAGCATCCCGATCGCCGACCTGGCGGCGGAGCTGACCCGGCCGGAGCGCTTCTGCGGGCTGCACTTCTTCAATCCGGTCTGGGCGATGGCGCTGCTGGAGATCGTGGTCGGGCCGGCCACCGCACCGGAGACCACGGACGCGGCCGTCACGCTCGCCGGTCGGCTGGGCAAGGACCCCGTCGTGGTACGCGACATGCCGGGCTTCGCCACGTCCCGGCTCGGCGTGACCCTCGGGCTGGAGGCGATCCGGATGGTCGCCGACGGAGTGGCCAGCCCCGCCGACATCGACAAGGCGATGGTGCTCGGCTACCGGCACCCCGTCGGCCCGCTGGAGCTGACCGACCTGGTCGGCCTGGACGTGCGCCTGGACATCGCGCGTACGTTGCAGGCCGCGTACGGTGACCGGTTCGCCCCGCCGCCGCTGCTTGTGGAACTGGTCGCCGCTGGCCGGCTGGGCAAGAAGTCCGGGCAGGGCTTCTACCGGTGGACCGACGGTGTGCGTTCGGGCGGCAGCGAGCCGTTGGAGGCCGCTGGCGGCGCTCCGGCGGCGGGACCGACCCCGGACGGCGCGGGCTCGTCGCCGGAGGTGACGCGATGAGCGGACTGCGGATCGAGGAACAGCCGGACCGGCTGGTGGTCACGCTGGACCGGCCGGAGAAACGCAACGCGATCGACGCCGATCTGATCGCGGCCCTGCACGAGGTCTGCGCCGAGCTGGAGGCCCACCCCCGGATGCTGCTGCTGACCGGCGGCACCGACGGGATCTTCGCCGGCGGGGCGGACATCGCCCAACTGCGGGAGCGCGGCCGGCTGGACGCACTTGCCGCGATCAACTCGGCGGCCTTCGCCCGGATCCGGGCGCTGCCGATGCCGACCGTGGCGGCGATCGACGGCCCGGCCCTCGGCGGCGGTGCCGAGCTGGCGTACGCCTGCGATCTTCGGGTCTGCTCGGAGCGGGCGGTTTTCGGCCAGCCGGAGGTGCGGCTCGGCATCCTGGCCGGTGCCGGCGCCACCCACCGGCTGCCCGCGCTGGTCGGCGAGGGACTGGCCAAGGAGCTGTTGTTCACCGGCCGGCGGGTGGACGCGGCGGAAGCGCTGCGGATCGGCCTGGTGAACCGGGTGGTGACCACGCCCGACGAGCTGCTGCCGGCGGCGCACGCTCTGATCGACGAGATGGCCAAGGGCTCGGCGTTGGCGCTGCGGTTGACCAAGCTCGCCGTCGACGCCCCGGCCGCCGCGCATCCACAGCTGGACCTGGTCAGCCAGGCGGTGCTCTTCACCGACGAGGAGAAGCAGCGCCGGATGACCGAGTTCCTCGAACGGCGGCGAGGTCGCTAGGACCCCGGAAACAGCGACGGCCGCACCGTGCGCGGTGCGGCCGTCGGTGTCTGCCGGATCAGGAGGCCAGCGCGGCCAGCGGTACGTCGGCGTCGGCGAGCGCCCGGATCACCGCGGCGGACTCGCTGAAGCCGATGATCAGCACCGCGTCGGCCCCGAACTCCTTGATCTGCTTGGCGCCCTCACCGAAGTTGATCGGGGCGGCCTCGGCGTCCTCGCCGGGCTCGTAGCCGAGCAGCTTCACCTTGTCGCCGCCGAATCCGGCCCGCTCCAGCTCAGTCCGGACGACTTCCCGCAGGCCCTTGCCGTAGGAGTCCTCACGCGCCACGATGGCGATCTTCTGTGGGCCGTCCCGGAGGATCACGTCGGCGAGCGCCCGCCCCTGGAGACTGTCCGGCGGAGCGGTACGGAAGTAGAGACCCTTGTCGTCGGCCTCGGTCAGGTCCGCCGCCGTGTTCGAGGGCGAGAACAGGATCAGGCCGGCGTCCACCACGTCGGGCAGCACGGCCGCGGAGATGCCCGAGCCGCCGGCACCGATGATCACGTGCACGCCGGCGTCGATGTGGCTCGCCACTGTCGCCTTGGCCACGGTCGGGCTGGTGCCGTCGTCGCCGTCGATCCAGACCACGTCCTCGCCGAGCACCCCGCCGGCCGCGTTGATCTCCTTGAGTGCCAGCGCCGCACCGGCTGCGATCGGCGGGTTGGCGATGGCCAGGTCACCGGTCTTGGGCAGCAGACCGCCCAGCACCAGCGGGGCTCCGCTCTCCGGGTCGGGGAAGGTGCCGTCCTGCCGCTTGCCCTTCGGTGGCGCCTTCCTGCTGGCCGTCGACTCGTCACCGGCGCCGACGAACTCCGTCTTGGCGTCGTTGAGCTGCTGACCGTCGAAGTGCAGGGTGGCGTAGCTGGCGGTGGCCGGCTCGCCGGCGTCGGTGAAGCCGGCCCGGGTGATCGACACGCTGCGGTACTCGATGTCGGTGCCCTGGCGGGCCAGCCGCAGGCACTGGCTCACCGAGGTGCAGCTGGTGCCGTTGTTCGTGACGCCCACGATCTGCTTGGCGATGGCCGCGGAGTCGGTCGAGCCGGCGAGCTGCGCCGCGAGTGCGCTGATCACCACCGCGTCGTACGCCTCGGCGGCGTAGAGGTAGTCGGTCAGCCTCGGGTCCACGGACCGTAGCCGGTTCTTGAAGTTGTCCGGCAGCGGCGTGAGCGGGGTGGTGCCCTTCATCCCGTCGACCAGGCCGGCACGATCCTTCAACTCGTCAGGGTACGAGTTGAGCATGTTGCCGTCCGTGCCGTAGAGGCGCACCTGTTGGGTGGTCGCCTCCTCGGGCTGCTCGTCCCCGCAGGCGCTGGTGGCGAGCAGGACCGTGGCGCAGACAGCCAGGATGGCCGTCCGCGAGCCGCGTGACATGTGCATGGTCGTCCTTCCTCGGGCGAAGGTCCGCTGCGCAGACTAGCGTGCCGTGACCGGCGGCGGGACCGTGGAGGCGGGTCTATCCGCAGGTCGCCTCCGCCATGTACGGAGAGTAATCGCGGTGGCCTCCTTGACCGGCACCCGTACTGTGCGGTCCGTGACCGACTCGCCACAGCAGATGTTCGAGGACGCCGCCGCCATCCTCAGCTCGGCCCTCGACGGGGACTCCGACGCGGTGGTGGGGACCTTCGACGAGGTGGTCGACCGGGCCGGTCTGGCCGGTGCGTACGACGTGGCGTGGTGCCTGGCCGCGACGATGGTCGGCGATCCGGTGCCGCCCGGGGCCTGCGCGCTCGACTTTCCCGGCATCGACCAGGCCGGGTACGACGCTCGGTGGGTGGCCCGTTTCGTCAGCGCGTACGCCAACGCCGACCTGGACACCGCCCGGGCGCTGTTCGGCGCGGCGGCCGCCGACGGGCTGCTGCCGGAGTGTCTGCTCACGCTTGCCGGCTCGACCGTGGCGACGCTGCGGCATCGAGCCGCCTGACCGTTCGGGTCGGTCAACGCGCCCGGCCCGGCGCTCATGCCGGCGAGTGGGTCAGGGCCGTCGCGTAGCGGGAAAGCAACTCGTGCCAGCCGGCGGTCAGGGCACGTCGGTAGCCTTCGGCGGCCTCGCCGTGCCGGTCGAAATGCCGGTGCGTCACCTCGATGAGGGTGCCGGAGTCGGCGGGCGTGAAGAGCACCTCGACCTCGCTGGCCTGCGCCGGATCGGGCACCGGTGCGCGATCCGCACCGATCTGCCAGGTGAACACCAGGCGGCGGGGTGGATCCCAGGTCAGCACCCGCCCCCAGTCGTTGCGGAAGCCGTATGGCCCGACCTCGTAGAGCATCCCGCCGGGGCGGCGCTCCATGCCCAGCTCCGCCAGGACGCCCGGGCCCGACCAGGTGTACTCCATCACCCACCAGTCGGCGAGCCGACCGGTGAAGACCTCGTACGCCCGATCCGCGGAGGTGGGCACACGCAGGGTGCTGCGGAGTGCGAACCGCTCAAGATCCTGCTGGATGTCGGTAGGATCGGCCATCCCCTGTCCCATAGGCCCGGACCATACCGGCTCATGCCCCGGTGCGCAGCTTCCCCCGATGTCCGTCCCGCCTGATGATCGTCGTACTCGCGGACGTCGATCGATCATGCGTTGTCGATGCGACGTTCGCCGGGATGGCCGTCCGCAGAGCGGGTATGCGCGGCGGGACGTCGCCGGGCGGTCCGCGACGGTGAGGCGGAGCGGGGACATGACAGACAGCGAAGAGCGATCGGCGCTCGGTGCCGGGCGGCCGACCGGGCCGGGCGGTGGCGGTGAGCCGGAGCCGGACGTGCTGCTCGACGTCCCGAAGGTCTCGGTCAAGTCGATTCAGCTTTCCGTGGACCGGCTGGACGCCGACCTGTCCCTGCGGGCCCGGCTCGCCGGTCTGCTCCAGCTGGACGCCGGTGTCCGGGTACACGTCGAGGGCGTGGAACTCGACGTCGAGGGCGTCGAGGCACAGGCTCTGCTGAAGGTGCGCCTGGAGAAGCTGGTGACGATCCTCGACCGCGCGCTGACCACGATCGACCGGAACCCGCAGGTCATCGATGCGTTGGCCAGCACTGCGAGCGCGGTGTTGGAGGACGTGAACCGGACGGCGGGCGAGGCCGTCAGCGCGAGCGGGCAGTTGGCCGCCGCCGTCGGGCCCACCGCCGGGCAGTCCGCCGGACGGCCAGACCCAGCCCTGGGGCGGACCAGGCCGGTGACTCCGGCAGCTGTCCGGCCCACTGGTCCGGCGACTCAACCGCCCACCCGGTCCGGCCGGCCCGTCGGTGGGCCGGAGGAGGTCGCCGGCCCGTCGAGCCGGGCAGCCGGCGGCGCGGGGCCGGTGGGTGGGCAGCCGGGCGGGGCCACCGACGAGTTGGGGCAGCAGGTGGGTGCCGTCGGGGCGGTCGCCGACCGGACCGCCGGACGCGAGCCGGACGACCGGGACCGGATCCGGGATCGGGAGCCGGGTCAGGGTCGGGACCAGGGTCAGGCTCGGGGGGAAGGTCGGCAGGCTGGCCGGGGAGACGATGAGACTTCGCCGCCGGAGCCCGGCCCACCCGGTCACGGTGGGACGTCCGGTACGCGGCAGCTGGCCGAGCAGGCGGGAGAGACCCTGCTACAGGCCGGTCGTAGCGTCTGGGAGGCGATCCAGAGCGGTGTGACGCAGCACCGACAGCAGGATCGATGACCCGCCGGCGGTCAGCAGCGCGGCGGTGCAGCCACTTCGGATGAACCATCCGAGCCGGGCGATGGAGAGGTCTGTGTCAACCGGCCAGTCGACCGAGGCCGGGCAGGAAACGCCCGACTCGTCTCGCATAGCGGCGGTAGACGTCCCCGTGGGTGGCGATCAGATAGGGCTCCTCCACCATCCGGACCTGTACCTGCAGCGCCACGATCAGGACGCTGAGGGCGGCGAGTGCCGCGGCGTTGGGCACCATCAGGGTCAGGCCGAGCATGGTCACCGCCATGGCGGTGAAAATGGGATTACGGGCGTACGCGAACGCCCCTCCGGTCACCAGCTCGGTGCGTTCGGACGGATCGACTCCGATGCGCCACGAGGCGCCCATGGCGAGTTGAGCGGCGAGCGTCGCGCCGATACCGGCGACGGTCACGACGAAACCTGCGAGATGCAGCGGTCGGTGATCCAGACCGGGCAGCGGAGGCAGGCCGGCGAGAGCGGCGGCCGGGCCGGCGAGGCCGAGTACGAGGGCGGCGACGAACAGCAGCTTGGCCCACCATCGCAGCGTGCCGGGCGGGCCGGCATCGAGACGCAGGCCGGTGTCTCCGGTGCGGCGCCACTGCGCGAGCGTGCGCCAGCCGAACGCGAGCAGCAGGCCGAGCAGGTAGAGCAGCAGTGCGAGCGAGGCCATGTCGTCACGCCTTCCGGTTGGTGCAGCAGTTGTCTGAGCAGCCCGAGGCCGGGCCGGCGGTGATGTCGGCGACCGCAACGGGTACGCAGTCGTCGCAGTGCTCGCCGCGCCACGCCTGCACGCCTTCCCGCACGGCGACCCCGGCGATGACGAGCCCGGCGATCGGGTCCGCCCAGGACCAGCCCCACAGGGCGTTGAGGAGCAGACCGACGAGCAGCACCGCGGACAGGTACGTGCACAGCAACGTCTGGGTGGAGTCGGCCATGACCGTGGCGGAGCCGAGTTCGCGGCCGGTGCGACGCTTGGCGGCGACGAGCAACGGCATGACGATCAGCGAGGCGACGGCCAAGCCGATCCCGACCGGGCTGGCATCCGCCTCTCCGCCGCCCAGCAGCGAGCGGACTGCGTCGAAGCTCACCCAGGCGGCCAGGGCGAAGAAGGACAGGCCGATCAGCCGCAGCGCCAGCCGCTCGCGATCCTCGGGCACCCGGGAGCGAAACTGCCAGATCAACACCGCAGCGCTGGAGACCTCGACGAACGAGTCCAGGCCGAAGCCGATCAGCGCAGTGGAGGAGGCGGCCGCTCCGGCGGCGATGGCCACCAGGCCCTCCAGCAGGTTGTAGCCGGCGGTGGCGTAGGCCAGCCACAGGCTGCGTCGGGACAGCACCGCCCGCCGGTCGGGGGCCAGTGCCGACGTGCTCACGCCTGGGCCTCGGCCGGCGGGCGGTTCGGCGCGCTTCCGGGCGCCGGGGCGCCGTACACCGGACAGAGGGCGACCGCCTCGCCCGTGGCCACCAGCAGCAGCTCCGCCGAGCGCAGCAGGTCCAGCAACTCCGGCCGGGTCAGCGCGTAGAACGACTGGCGGCCCTCGACCCGGTAGTCGACGAGGCCGCAGTCGCGTAGGCAGGCGAGATGCTTGGAGACCGTCGACTGAGCCATGCCCAGCTCGCCGGTCAGGTCGACCACGCGAGCCTCGCTGACCGTGAGGCGGCGCAGGATGGCCAGCCGGGTCGGGTCGCCGAGGGAGCGGAACAGCGCTACGGCCGGGGTCACTCCCGACGTGCAATCAATCGCCACATCGCGATGATAGCCAGAATGTGTGATGAATTGTTCCGCCTGATTTCGGCGGTGGGGCGCACCTGCAGGTCGGTCCAGGTCGGCAGGGGCTCAGTGGCCGGCATTGTCGTTCCTCTCGGCGAGTTCAGCGAAGGGCAGCGGGCAGCAGGGGCTGTCAGCGCAGGCGACCAGGTCGTCGCACCCGGCGGAGACGGCGGAGCGCAGGGTGTCGCGGATGACTGTCAGGTCCGTCAACCTCTGCTCGATCTCGGCGAGTTTGTCCCGGACCCGGGCCTGCAGCCCGCTGTCGGGACGACGGCCGTGCCGGTGACGGCCGGCGTCGAGCAGGTCGGCGACCTCGTTGAGGGTGAAACCGAGACGCTGCGCCGTCTTGATGATCCGTAGCAGGGTGACCGTCTCGGCCGGATAGATCCGGTGCCCGCCCGGCGACCGCTGCGGGGCGGTGAGCAGCCCACGTCGTTCGTAGTAGCGCAGGGTCTGTTGGTTGACCCCGGCCGCAGCGGCCAGTTCCCCACTGCGCAGCCCGGCCGGCGTCATCTCCGCCGCCGTACGGCGGCGGCCCGGTCAGCGAGGGCGTCCAGCACGTCGACCTGCGCCGCTGGCACCCGGACATCCAGGGTCAGCGAATCCGGGTCGGATCGGGACAGGTCGAAGGTGAAGAACGAGCAGCACGACGACTCGCGTGCCGTCAGGTCGCGGGCGGTCTCCTCCACCTGTGCCGCGCTGTCGAGCCGCAGCCGCAGATGCCGCGCCGACACCCGCTCCGCAGCGCGTACGGCTTCGTCGAAGAACCTGTCGAACTCGGCGAGCCGCAGCGGTCGTTCCGCCGTCGGCAGGGTGCACGCCTCCGGCACCCACGCCGCTCCGGTCTCTCCGGTGCTGATGTCCTGGTCGCTCATGTCCCGACGGTAAGCCGGTACCCAGGTACCGGATGCAAGCTCCGGAGCCGGCATTGACCTCACTTGAATGATTGGTGGCGTGACGATCGATGATCCGGACCCGGTGTGGGTCGCCCTGCGTACCGTCAGCGTGCTTCTCAGCCTTGTCGTGGTCGTCCTCGGCGTGCGGGTCGCGGTGACGCGACGGTTCCCCACCGTCTGGGTGCGGGTTGCGCGGCTGACCGAGAGCCAGCGGTCCGAGCCGCTCCGTCGTGGCGGCTTCCTTGCGCTGCTCGGTGCGAGCCTGCTCGTCCAGCAGGTGCCGCTGCTCGCCCCCGTGCCCGTGGTGGCCGGACGGGCTCTGTTCGCACTGGCACTGCTTCTGCTGATGGGCGCGATGGGATGGTTCGTCCTGCTCAGGCGCTGACCCCAAAGCAAAACGCCGACCGGCGTTTCCGCTGATCGGCGTTGCAATAGCCCGGCGAAAGGCTATGTGGCCAGGGGCGGGGTCGAACCGCCGACCTTCCGATTTTCAGTCGGACGCTCGTACCAACTGAGCTACCTGGCCGTGGTGCTCGGCTCATGCTACCCAACCTGCGGGATCGCCGCTGGGACGGGTCACATGCCCCGATACGCAGAACGCCGCGCGAGGGGCGCGGCGTCAGCGCTTGCGGTCCTGACGGGACTTGAACCCGCGACCTCCGCCTTGACAGGGCGGCGAGCACTCCAACTGCTCCACAGGACCTTGCTGGTGTTGCCTTCGGCCTGAGCCGAACCGTGCCCCCAACGGGATTCGAACCCGTGCTACCGCCTTGAAAGGGCGGCGTCCTGGGCCGCTAGACGATGAGGGCGGCCCCGCCATCATTGCACACTCGCAACGTTGAGCGGACTTGCTCCCATCCGGCCCCGCCGGAGGCTTCGAAAGCATACGTGATGGCGTACCGGTCGACCAAACCGGTATGGCGGCAGCCACAACGCCCTGGGAAACACCAGCTCAGAGGCGGTTCAGGTGAGCCGGGCGACGCCGTGGTCGCGCTTCAGGCCACTGATCACCTTGGCGCAGGCCGCGAGGGTGGCCGAGCGATTGCCACCCCCGTCGTGCAGCAGGACCACGGCACCGGGGCGGGCCGACCGCTTCACCCGCTTCTCGATGGTGGCCGCGGTCGGCTTGGCCCAGTCCTGCGGGTCGACAGTCCAGTGCAACGAGCGCATGTCGAGCTGCTTGGCGACCTTCACCACCTCGGCGGTCCACCGGCCTCCGGGCTGACGGTAGAACGGCACCTTCGCGTCGGGTACCGCCCGCCGGATCTCCCGGTTCGTGCGTACCAGGTCGGCGCGGATCTCGGAGACCGGCCGCCGGGCCAGGTCGAGATCGTGGTTCCAGCTGTGGTTGCAGAGCTGGTGCCCCTCCCGGACGATCCGCCGCAGCAGGCCCGGGTGCTTGCGGACCTGGGTACCCACCACGCAGAAGGTGGCGGTCACCTTGGCTGCCTTCAGCCGGTCGAGCACCTTCGGCGTCCAGGCCGGATCGGGTCCGTCGTCGAAGGTGAGGGCCACCTTCTTGGTGCCGGTGGTGCGGACCAGACCGGCCGGCAGCTTCGCCGGCAGCGGTCGTAGTGCGGGCTTCGGCGGCACGGTGCGGGTCGGCGACGGGGTCGCCTCCGGCGGAAGCGGGGCCGAGGGTGGCGGGCTGGACGGGGCGGTGGCCTCCGGGGTGCCACCACCACCACCGCAGCCGGCGACGAGCAGGACGACCAGGACAGCCAGCAGGAAACGGTGACGCATCGTTCGCTCCCGAGAAGGGGTTCGGGGTACGCGGACCCCCCGACGCTAGTTCACCCGATTTGGGTGGACCCACGGCGGGTCAGGAGGCGGCCGAACGATTCAGCGAGTCGTGCACGGCGACGGTGAGGGAAACCGCCTCGGTCAGGTCGGTCGGGCGGACCACCCCGGCCGGCAGGGTCCGGGCCGGCCAGCCCGGCCCGGCCGCGAGCACGAGCAGCGGCCGGCTCGGCCCGGTGAGCAGGGCGGTGAGCTGGGCCGGGTCGGCGGTGGCCCGAGTCTGCGACCAGAGCACCACGGCGGCCGGTCCGGTCCGGTCGATCGCGGCGAGCAGCGCCGTGAGCGGTACCCGGGCACCGAGCATCCGGTAGCCGACGCCGGCCTCGGCCAACGCTGCGGCAAGCGCCTCCAGCGGCAGGCTGTGCTGCTCCTCGTCGGCGCAGGAGAGCAGGACGCGCGGTGGCCCGGCAGCGGGGCCGGCGGACGCCACCGCGCCCAACGCCGCCGAGACGCAGCGGGACACCAGGTGCTCGACCTCGATCAGCGCACCGGTGGCGACGTGCCGCTCGCCGATACCCACGAGCAGCGGGCGCAGCAGCCGGTCCCAGGTCGTGACCACGCCGTCGGCGGCGATGGCGCGGGAGATCGTCTCGTTGATGGCCTCGGCGTCCAGTCGCATCGCGGCACGGGCCAGCCCCCGGGCCGCCGGACCGGCCCGACCGACCGGGATGGTCGTACCGCCGCCGTCCCGTCCCCTGCGCTTGCCGCCGGGGGCGCCGACGGACGCGAGGGTGTCGGGTGCCTGACGGGCCCATCTGGCCGCCTCGGCGGGGCTGACCCCTTCGGCGGTGAGCCGCCGCATCACCTCGAGCCGGGCCAGGTCGCCAGGTGTGTAGCGCCGGTGGTGACCCGGAATGTGCTGGCTGGGCCCGAGGCCGTACCGCTGGTGCCAGGTGCGCAGCGTGGTGACCGCGACCCCCAGGCGCTGGGCGACGACGCCCGCGCTCAGCGCCTCATCGGCCACCCGGCCGCTCCGGCGCGTCGTCGGCCGGCTGCCCGGGCGGTTTCGAGGGTTGCAGCAGCCGATCCAGTACGCCACCCAGCCATGGTGCGTAGGCGTCGGGGTCGCGGTGGAGCGCTGCGGCCAGTTGGGTCGGCTCGACCCAGCGCAGCTCCGCCACCTCGGCCGGCTCCGGGCGTAGTGGCCCGTCGGTGTGGAACTCGCCGCGCAGGACGTGGTCGTACTCGACCTCGACCCGCCCGGTGGCCGGATCCTCGGCACGGTAGACGTAGACGCCGATCTCGCTCAGCGGCACCGGTCCGGCGCCCAGCTCCTCCGACAACCGCCGGTTGGCGGCCTCGGTCAGGGCCTCGCCCGGCTTCGGGTGGCCGCAGCAGGAGTTCGCCCAGCGCAACGGGAAGCGGGTCTTCGTCGCGGCGCGCTGCTGCAGCAGCACCCGACCGTCGGGCGCCACGAGCAGTACGGAGAACGCCCGGTGCAGCTGACCGGGCGGCTGGTGGGCGGCGGCCACGGTGGCCTCCCCGACGGGCTGGCCGGTGTCGTCGACGAGTTCGACGAGGTGGCTCTCCCGGGACTGCGGCATCAACGCCACCCTCCGTCCGTGCACACGGGGTTCGGCGCCGCCTCGCTTCTCCGGCTCACCGACGCTCCCCGGTGATCCGGGCGGCGGCGAGCTTACCGGAGATGAGCACCATCGGTACGCCGACGCCGGGCTGGGTGCCCGAGCCGACGAACACCACGTTGGACAGCGAGCGGTGCAGGTTCGACGGCCGGAACGGGCCCGTCTGGAACAGGGTGTGCGCGGAGGCGAACGGCGTACCGGCCGCCATGCCCTGCTCGGCCCATTCCGCCGGGGTGATCGCCCGCAGCACCTCGACGCCCGCGCCGAACCCGACGTAGCCGCGCTCCTCCAGGGTGGTGATCAGCTGGTCGGTGTAGCGGGCGGTGAGGTCGCCCCGCCAGTCGAACGGCGCCCGGTCGAGGTTCGGCACCGGAGCCAGCACGTAATAGGTGTGCCGGCCGGTGGGGGCCACCGCCGGGTCCGTCCGGCTCGGGTTGGTGACCAGCAGGGACGGGTCGGACATCAGGTTTCCCCGCCGGATGACCTCGTCGAAGGTGCCCTGCCAGGCCCGCCCGAAGTGGATGTTGTGATGGGCGATGCGCCGGTAGCCCTGGGTCGAGCCGACGTGCAGCACGACGCACGAGGGTGAGTAGGTGAGCCGACGCTGCCGGGCCGGCGGCAGCAGGTCGCGGTACGCCACCGGAAGGTCGGGATTGAGCACCACGGCGTCGGCGGGGACGAACTCCCCGTCGGCGGTCACCACGCCGGTCGCCCGGCCGTTCGCGGTCTCCACCCGGGTGACGGTGGTGCCGTACCGGATCCGCACGCCGTGTTTCTCGGCCGCGCCGGCCAGCCCGCGGGAGACCGCGTGGATGCCGCCACGCGGGAAGAAGACCCCGGCGACCGAGTCGAGGTACGCGATGACCGCGTAGATGGCCAGCGCGTCGTGCGGGGCGAGGCCGGCGTACATCGCCTGGAAGGAGAAGATCCGTCGGGTGCGCGGGTCCCGGAAGAACTGATCGATCTTGGTTTGCAGTCGCCGGAAGGCGCCGGTGGCGACGAGTTTGAGCAGGTTGCCGGTGAGCAGGTCGGTGGGGGCGTCGAGATTGCGCTCGATGAAGTCGGCCCGCTCCAGGCGCCACAGGTTCCGGGCGAAGTCGACGAACCGCAGGTAGCCGTCGGCCTCCCGGGGCCCGCAGACCCGGGAGATCTCCGCCGCCATCGCTGTGGTGTCGGTGAGCACGTCCAGCGTGGAACCGTCCGGGTAGTAGGCACGGTAGGCCGGGTCGAGCGGCACCAGATCGAGCCAGTCGGTCAGCTCCTCACCGACCGCGGCGAGCGCCTCGGCGATCAGATCGGGCATGGTGAGCACGGTGGGGCCGGTGTCGAACTCGTAGCCGTCGACGCTGAGCCGACCGGCCCGTCCGCCCGGCACCGCCTCGCGTTCCAGCACTGTCACCTGGCGTCCGCTGCCCGCCAGGTGCAGCGCGCAGGCCAGCCCGCCGAGACCGGCCCCGACAACCACCACCTGGTCAGTACGTCCCTCAACGGTTCGCACCGGGGACCACCTCTCTGGGGGACCGGAAAACCTCGCGGGTTTCCCGACGGCCGCTGTGCAGGGAGCCCATCATGCCCTCCGGTGGGTGGCGGCGGTCGCGAGGCCGACCAGCGCGGTACGGGCGGTCTCGTCGATGGCGACCGCCTCGAGCGCGGCCAGCGCCTCCTCGACCCGTTCGTCGATCATCCGCTCGATCCGTCGCACCGCGCCGGTGTCGACCACGACCTCGGCCAGCCGGGCGATCTCCGGCGCGTCGGCACGCCGGTCGGCACCGTCGAGCGCCCGCAACTGCGTCGGGCTGGCCAGCTCCCGGGCCAGCACGAGCAGCGCCGTCGGTTTGCCGGTACGCAGGTCGTCACCGGCCGGTTTGCCGGTGGTGGTGGGGTCACCGAAGACACCGAGCAGGTCGTCGCAGAGCTGAAAGGCCTCGCCGACGGCGAGACCGTAGCGGGTGTACGCGGTGGCCAGCGCGCTGTCCCCGCCCATGCCGGCCAGGCTGGCGCCGAAGAGCAGCGGCCGTTGCACGGTGTAGCTGGCGGTCTTGTACCGGGCCACCCGGAGTGCCCGGTCCACCGACCAGCTCTCCGGGTCGGTCTCGCCGAGGACGTCGAGGTACTGCCCGGCGACCGTCTCCACCCGCATCCGGTCGTAGCCCTGCCGAACCTGGAACAGCCGGTCCGCCGGCAGGTCGGCGTGGGCCAGCAGTTGGTCGGCCCAGACCATGCAGAGGTCGCCGATGAGGACGGCGACCGCCTCGCCGAACCGCCCGGAGTCGCCGTTGCGGCCCGCCGCGGCGTGCTGGGTGGCCACCGCCACGTGCGCGGTCGGTCGGCCGCGTCGGGTGGCGGAGGCGTCCATCACGTCGTCGTGCACAAGCGCGAAGGTGTGCAGCAGCTCCAGGGTGGCAAGTGCGGGCAGCACCGGGGCTACAGGCGTGTCGCCACCGACCGCGCCACGCCACCCCCAGTAGGCGAATGTGGGCCGGACCCGCTTTCCGCCGGAGAGGACACAGTCGCGGGCGGTGGCGGCGAAGCCACCCATCGCCGGGTCGATTGCGGTGAGGGCGTCGACCTCGGCGGTCAGGAACTCGGCAAGCGTGTTGTCGACGGCCGTGACGATGTCCCGCGTGTAGGCGGCCAGGACGGCAGCGATCGGGTCGACTCCACCGACCGGCTGCTCAGGCACCACGCGAAGGAGGTTACCCGTTGGTCCGTCGCTGGCCATGCCGCCGAGCGTACCCTAAGGTCTCAAGTTGCGTCGATTGGTGCGTCGAATCAGAGGAGGGGCCGGTGGACCTGGATCTCGCCGCTGCCTACGACAGATGCCGTGAGCTGCACAGACGTCATGGCCGCACTTACTATCTCGCCACCCGGCTGCTGCCCGCATGGAAACGGCGGCATGTGCACGCCTTATATGGGTTCACGCGCTACGCCGACGAGATCGTCGATCAGACCGACGCCCTGCCACCGGCCGAGCGCGCGGCCCGGCTGGACGACTGGGGCGGCCGGTTCGTCGCCGGGCTGCACGGTGCCCCGGTGAGCGACCCGCTGCTTCCGGCGGTGCTGCACACCATCGCCGTGTTCGACCTCGAACGGGAGGACTTCGCCTCGTTCCTCAAGAGCATGGCGATGGACCTGACCGTCACCTCCTACCGCACCTACGAGCACCTGCTGGACTACATGGAGGGATCGGCCGCGGTCATCGGCACGATGATGCTGCCCATCCTGGGCAGCTCCGACCCGGCGGCGGCCCGTGAGCCCGCCCGGCAGCTCGGCTTCGCGTTCCAGCTGACCAACTTCATCCGCGACGTCGGCGAGGACCTGGCCCGAGGGCGGACGTACCTGCCCGACGAGGACCTGTCCGCCTTCGGTGTGACCCGCGACGACCTGTTCGCCTGCCACGCCGCCGGGCGGTCCAGCGAGCCGGTGCGCGAGCTGATCAGGTACGAGGTGGCCCGCGCCCAGGCGCACTACCTCGCCGCCGCGCCGGGTGTGGTCCTGCTCGACGGTGCCTCGCAGGCCTGCATCCGCACCGCTTACCTGCTCTACGGCGGGATCCTCGACGAGGTGGCCGCCCAGGACTACGACGTCTTCGCCCGGCGGGCCACGGTGCCGCAGCGGCGCCGGCTGGGAGTGGCCACGCGTGCCCTGCTGACCCCGCCCGGCAGCCCGGTCGCCCTGCCCGGACCGCCGGTGCGGTGAGCGGGCGTACCGCGGTCGTGCTGCTCACCCGCGACCTGCGGGTGCACGACCACCCGGCACTGGCGACCAGTTGCGCGGCCTTCGACCGCGTGGTGCCGCTGTACGTGCTGGACCCCGCGCTCGCGGAGCTGTCGCCGAACCGCACCCGCTTCCTGCACCAGAGCCTCGCCGCGCTCCGCGAGGCTCTGCGTGGGCTCGGCGGTGACCTGGTGCTGCGGCACGGCGACCCGGTGGCCGAGACGATCCGGCTGGCCGGTGAGGTGGGCGCCGAAGGTGTCGCGCTCTCCGCCGACGTCTCCCGGTACGCGGCCCGCCGGGCGCAACGCCTGCGTACCGAGTGCGACAGGCACCGGCTGCACCTGAGGTTCTTCCCCGGCCTGACGGTGGTCGAGCCGGGGGAGCTGAGTCCGGGCGGTGGTGACCACTACCGGGTGTTCAGTCCGTACCACCGGGCGTGGAGCGGCCGGCGGTGGCGGGAGGAACTGTCCGCACCGACGACAGTGGTGCTGCCGGCCGGGGTGCCGGTCGGGCGCCTCCCGGCGCTGCCGCCGGGCGACTCGCCGGACGCGGTGACCGGTGGGGAGGACGAGGCGCGGCACCGGTTGGCGCGGTGGCTGCCCGACGTCGGGAGCTACGGCGACCGCCACGACGACATGGCCGGCGACGCCACCTCCCGGCTCAGCCCGTACCTTCGCTTCGGCTGCCTGTCACCGCTCACCGTGGCCAACGCGATCGACGATCGGGAGTCCCCGTTCGTCCGGCAACTCTGCTGGCGGGACTTCTACCACCAGGTGACCGCCGCCTTTCCCGACCTGCCCCGCAAGGCGTACCGGCGCCGCGCGACCGAGCACTGGCGCTACGACGAGCAGGCCCTCACCGCCTGGGCCGAGGGGCGCACCGGCCTGCCGGTCGTGGACGCCGGCATGCGTCAGCTACGGGCGCAGGGTTGGCTGCACAACCGGGCCCGACTGATCACCGCCGGCTACCTGACCAAGACACTCGGGCTGGACTGGCGGGACGGGCAGGCGGTCTACTTCCGATGGCTGCTCGACGGCGACATCGCCGACAACTCGGGCAACTGGCAGTGGGTCGCCGGCACCGGCAACGACACCAGGCCGTACCGGGGGTTCAATCCGGTCCGGCAGGCCGAGCGGTACGACCCCGACGGCGGGTACGTGCGGCGATGGGTGCCTGAACTGGCGTCGGTGGCCGGTGGGGCGGTGCACCAGCCGTGGCGACTGCCGGAGGCGCTGCGCCGCACACTCGACTACCCGCCACCGCTGGAGCCGCCCGGCGACACCCCGGTCTGGCTGCGCTGAGTTGATCCACGCGGCCGGGTGGCCCGGGGCGGACCGGTGCGCGATGCTGGCGGCATGGCGGAGCCGGAACTTGTGGACGTGGTGGTGCTCGGACTCGGAGTCGGCGGGGAGGAGGTGGCCGGTCGGCTCGCGGAGGCCGGGCTGACCGTGGTCGGCGTCGAACGCGACCTGGTCGGCGGGGAATGCCCCTACTGGGGCTGCGTCCCGAGCAAGATGATGATCCGGGCGGCGAACGCGGTCGCCGAGGCCCGCCGGGTCGACGGTCTGGCCGGCACCGCGCAGGTCACCCCGGAATGGGCGCCGGTGGCGAAGCGGATCCGCGAGGAAGCCACCGACGACTGGGACGACCGGGTGGCGGTGCAACGGTTCACCGACAAGGGCGGCCGCTTCGTACGCGGCAGCGGCCGGATCGACGGTCCGGGCCGGGTGCGGGTCGGTGACCAGGTCTTCCAAGCTCGCCACGGCATCGTGCTGGGCACCGGCACCCGCCCGTCGGTGCCGCCGGTGGACGGGCTGGCGGAGACCCCGTACTGGACCAACCGCGCGGCCATCGAGGTCGAGGAGCTGCCCGCCTCGCTGCTGGTGCTGGGTGGTGGAGCGATCGGGCTGGAACTGGCCCAGGTGTTCGCCCGCTTCGGCGTCCGGGTCACGGTGGTCGAGGCGCTCGACCGGGTACTGGCCGTCGAGGAGCCGGAGTCGTCCGAGGCGGCCGCCGCCGCGTTGCGGGCCGACGGGGTCGAGATCCACACCGGGGTCAAAGCCGCCCGGGTCGAGCACGGCGCCGGAGGCTTCACCCTGCGCGGTACCGAGGGTGAGGAGTTCACCGCCGAGCGGCTGCTGGTGGTGACCGGCCGCCGGGCCCACCTTGACGAGCTGGGGCTGGACACGGTCGGCGTCGACGCGAGCGGGCGGTACCTGCCGGTGAACGACCGGCTGCACGTCACCGACGGGATCTGGGCGGTCGGCGACGTCACCGGCGAGGGTGCCTTCACCCACGTCGCCATGTACCAGGCGTCAATAGTGGTCGCCGACGTGCTCGACCACGTGCGGCGCGCGGATGGTGGCGCGGACCCGAGCGGTACGGCAAGCGTGGTCGGCGGTGCGGTCGGCTCGGCCAGTTCGCTGGCCGCCACCGGATCGAGCGGTGCGGCAGGATCGGTGCCGCGCGCCGACTACCGGGCGCTGCCCCGGGTCACCTTCACCGATCCGGAGATCGGCGCGGTCGGCCTCACCGAGCAGCAGGCACGCGAACGCGGCATCAACGTGCAGGTCGGCTTCACCCGGCTGTCGTCGTCGGCCCGGGGCTGGATCCACCGCACCGACGAGGTCGGTTTCATCAAGCTCGTCGCCGACGCCGACCAGGGGGTGTTGATCGGGGCCACCTCGGCCGGTCCGGCCGGCGGCGAGGTGCTGTCAGCTCTGGTCGTGGCCGTGCACGCGGCCGTCCCGCTGACCCAGCTCCGGCACATGATCTACGCGTACCCGACCTTCCACCGGGCGATCTCCGACGCACTGCGCAACCTGGGCCGGTGAGGCCAGCCCCCGCGATCTTGCACTTTGTGTCCCCGCATAACGGACGTATGCCGTATCTGAGCGACCAAAGGTGCAAGATCGCGGGGGTGGGGTGGGTGGTTAGGGGGTGGGGGTGCCGTGGCGGCCGGCGCCGGCGGTGAAGCGGGCGGCGCCGGCGGCGGCGTCGGTGGCGAGGGAGTGCAGGCCGTAGGTCAGCTCGGTGGCCAGGGCCTGCGGCTCCGGTTGGGCGGCGGCGGCCAGGACCGAGGCGCGATCGTTGCGCAGGCAGGTCTGCGGATGCCGGGCGATCTCGGCGGCCAGCCGCTCGGCCGCCGCCCGGGAATCGCCCGGGTCGACCACTCGGTTGACCAACCCCATAGCGTACGCCTCCTCGGCGGGCACCGCGCGCCCGGTGAGGATCAGGTCCATGGCGCGGCTCTCCCCGATCAGCCGGGGCAGCCGGACCGTTCCACCGTCGATCAACGGCACCCCCCATCGTCGGCAGAAGACGCCAAGCACCGCGTCCGACTCGGCGACCCGCAGATCGCACCAGAGCGCCAGTTCCAGTCCGCCGGCCACCGCGTAGCCGGAGATCGCGGCGATCACCGGCTTGCCGAGGACCATCCGCGTCGGGCCCATCGGACCGTCGCCGTCCGGCTCGACCCGGTTGCCGCTCGGCGTACCGATGGCCTTCAGGTCGGCGCCCGCACAGAACGTGCCTCCGGCCCCCCAGAGCACCGCCACCGCCGCCGCCGGATCCGCGTCGAAGGCCCGGAACGCATCGGCGAGCGCCCGGGCGGTCGGCCCGTCGACTGCGTTGCGGACCGTCGGCCGGTCCAGGATCACCGTCGTCACCGGCCCGTTCCGTTCCACCCGTACCGTCATCCGGTCAGCATGCCCCGGCGTCGCCGGGCTGGCTATTCGTCCCCGACGACCGGTTTGCGGCGGCGTACGACGGGAAGTCGTTACTCGTGCGAGCGTTGTTGACGAAGATCGAGCAAGCCTCCGGCCTCGACCGGTTCGGTGACCGGTTGCAGCAGACGGTGCAGGGTGTGCTGCGCCCACAGCGGGTCCGCGACCTGTTGCACGGGGTCTGGCTGGGCCATCCGCTGCACCCGGCGATGGTGCAGCTACCGGTCGGCGCGTGGATCAGCGCGGCCGTGCTGGACCTGATGCCCGGCCAGCGGAGGGCGGCCACCACCCTGACCGCGGTGGGCACCCTGAGCGCGCTGCCGGCGGCGGTCGCCGGGCTCAACGACTGGGCGGGGCTCTCCCGTGACCAGCGTCGGGTCGGCCTGGTGCACGCCGCGTCGAACACCGTCGGGTTGGCGCTGTACGGCGCCTCGGTGGCCGCGCGCGTGTCCGGCCGGCACGGACTCGGTCGTACCCTCGGCTGGCTCGGGCTCAGCGCCGCCGGTGCCGGGGCGTACCTCGGCGGGCACCTGGCGTACAAGCAGGGTGCCCAGGTGAACGTGAGCGTCTCCGACCTGCACCTGATCAGCGAAGGCTGGCACCCGGTCGCGGAGATGACGAGCCTGCCGCAGCGGGAACTCGTCACCCGCAAGGTCGACGACGTGTCGGTGATCCTCTACCGGCACGGCGACGACGTGACGGTCATGTTGGAGCGCTGCCCGCATCAGAGTGGCCCGCTCGGCGAGGGTGAGGTCCGTGAGATCGACGGCCACGCCTGCGTGGTGTGCCCGTGGCACGGCAGCACCTTCCGGCTCAACGGCGGTGAGGTGGTGCACGGCCCGTCCCCGAACGACCAGCAGGTCCTGCCGACCCGGATCGTCGACGGCCGCCTGGAGGCCCGGCTGCCCTGACCCGGCATCCGGTCGGCCGATCGCTGGCGGCTGGGCGTCCGTGCTCCGCTCTGTTGCGCGTCGGACCGGCCGGCGAGGACCGCCGATGGTGTGCGCGCCTCCTGTCGAGCTGAATCGTCCGTGCTGTCACGCGACATGAGTCGTTCGTGCTGTCAGCTCGACAGCGTCAGCGACATCCATTGTCGATCGGTACGCGCCGCGGTGCTGACCGGCTCAGTCCTTACGGTGTCGGCCAACGGGCAGTTCGCGGGGAACACCGGCCGGCGGGTGGTGGCGGGTACCGGCGCGGGCGGCGGCCGGCCGGCGGCGCAGGCCGAGCACCGCACCGATCTGCGCGCCGACGATGCTGGCCACGGCCAGTACGGCGGAGACGGCGAGCGGACGGTTCACCCGGTCGGGCTCGCCGGCCCGGGCCGCACCCACCGTCACCACCGGGGGGTGACCCTCCGGCGTCTCAACCTGCGACGGCTCCGGCTGCCGTCCGTCGGGACTGGCCGGCGCGGTCGTGGCCGACCCCGGACGCTCGGTCGGGTCACCGGGCAGTTCCACCGCCTCACCGGGCCGATCCACCGAGTCGCCCGGCTTGGCCGGTGCCGGGCGGGTCTGCTCGGTGCGCTCCGGCCCAGGAGCGGGGCGGGGCTTCGGTGCGACAAGTCGACCGGTGGCGTGTGGCCGGGAACCCTGGTCACGCGCCTGTTCGGGAAGCTTGATGAGCTGGCCGGGGCGGATCCGGTCCGGGTCACGCAGCTTGTTGAGCGCGGCCAACCGGTGGTAGTCGTCGAAGTCGTCGAGGTACCGGTCGGCGACCCCGCCCAGGTAGTCGCCCTTGGCGACCCGGTACACGGGCGCGTCAGCCGGGGCGCCGACCCGATCCGTCCGGGCCGCTTCCGCTGGCCCGGTCGCCGCCGGGGCCGCCATCACGGGAGCCGGAGCGAAAGCGACGGCGGCCGTCGGGCTCCCGCCGTACGCCGTCGCGCCGTACGCGGTCGTGGCGGCGGTGGCGGCGGGGCTGGCGGCGAGGATGAGCGCGACCGACCCGACAAGCGCGGCGGCGGCCCGCTGCTGGCGGCCCATGCCGGGCAGCCGGGGAGCGGGCCGGTCCAACGCCTGGGCGCCCAACTCCACGAGCACCGAGAGGGCGAAGGTGGCCCAGCCGAACCAGCCGGCGATGGCCAGTGCCCGGAGGAAGAGTTGCCCGTCGTCGCGGCTGGTCAGCGTGGTGCCGATCTCCGCGAGCGTGGGTACGTGGTCGGGGAGCGGGTTGCCGGCGAAGGCCAGCAGCGCGATCGGCCCGCCGACCAGTAGACCGATCAGCACGACAAGCGCACCGAAACCGGTGAGCACCCGACCGGCCCGCCGTACGGCGGTGCCACCCGATGCGGCCATGGCTACCTTCCTTCCCTAGGGAGCCCCGGTCAGCGCCCGCGCGGTCGCCTCACCGGAGACGGTGACGGTGTTGGAGAAGCCGAACAGGCCGAGCGCCGCCCGGTCGTAGGTGACCTCGACGCGTACCCGGATCAGGGTTTCGCCGTCGACCACCGGGAAGGTCACGGTGTGATCGCTGGCCCCGGCGGTGGCGAGGTAGTCCCGGACGGCACGACGGGCCTCGCGTCGGTTGATCCGCTTTGGTCCGCCCTCGATGGCGGTGGCCCGGTCGATGGCCTGGCCGCCCGCGCGGGCGGCCTCGGCGGCCAGGTTCTCGGCCCGTTGCAGGCTCTGGAGCTGACCCGCGCCGTCGAACGCCATGCCGATGATGGCGAGTACCCCGATCAGGGCCACGGCGAGGAAGATGCTCACCCGGCCGGCGTCGGCACGCCCGGCCGTCATCCCCGGCTCCGGTAGCGGTCCAGCGGGGAGGTGAACGAGGCGGTGATCCGTTGTCCGTCCGGCATTGTCAGCGCGGGCAGTTTGATGTCGGTGTAGGACACGGTGCAGGAGATCTGCACGGTGACCGTGGCGTTCTGCCCGGCGGCGCTGGTGAAGGCGCGGTTGAAGGTGGTCGACCGCCCGTCGACCGAGCCCCGGAAGGTCACCTGCGGGGCCCCAGAGCAGGACACCCCTCGCCAGTCGAGCTGGCGGCGGGCCGCGTCGCGTGCCTCCCGCCGGGCGGTGGGCGCGTCCCGGGAGATCGAGGCGGCCCGGGCGGCGTCGTGCGCGGCGGCCTCCAGCGCCGCGTTGGCCACCGCGGTACGCCCGGCGACCCCGCCCAGCACCATCATCGCCACGAAGGCCGGTGCCAGCACCGCCACCTCGATCGACACGGAGCCCCGGCTCATGACGGCTCGGTCCATCGTTCAGCCGTCCCGTGCGCCGTCTGCCGGACGGAGAAACTGACCCCCGGCACCACCGAGAGGGCCTTGCCGCTCACCGTGCAGGTCACGTCGGTGTCCGTGGCGGCGCAACTCGGCCCCGGGTCGTCCCAGTCGACCAGCCAGTCCCCGGCGGCCTGGAGGAACTCGGCCGCACGGTCCTCTCCGGCACCCGCCGGGGCGTCGTAGAGCCGCTCCGCGTTGACGCCGCTCTGGGCGGCGTTGAGCGCTGTCGACCGGGCGACGAAGACGGCGGCGACCTGGATGGAGGCGAACAGCATCACCAGGATCGCCGGCAGCGCCACCGCCAGTTCGACCGGATTGCCACCCCGCTCACCGTCGCCAGGCAGCACGCGGTGCCGGGTGGCGGCGACCACCCGGCACCAGCCGGCGGGCAGGGCTCGACGCATCGATCAGGGCGCCGTGGGGTTCTGGTGGGACGGGATGTTGTCCATCCAGTCGTTCGCCGCGCCGAGGGCGGCGGCGGTCACCGCCATCGCCACGGCCACCAGGCCAAAGATGATCACAGCGGTCGGCACCGGGCTGTCGCCACGGTCGCCGCGCAGCTCGGCCAGCCGCGCCCGTAGCGCGACGTGTACATAGGTGAGGACGGACATTTCGGGGCTCCTTTACTCGGAATCGGCCTAGAGGCGGGCCAGGAACGGGTAGATGGCGAAGCCGAGCAGGACGAAGACCAGCAGCGCGCCGGGGATGTCGAGCCGGCTGGTCACCCCCTCGGCCCGGGCCAGGTTGTCGGTGCGGATCTGGTCGCGCAGCGAGTCGGCCCGGCTGCGCAGGGTTTCGTGCACCTGCGCGCCCTCACTGCCGGAGGACCGCATGATGGCGCCGACATCGCCCAACTCCGGGATGCCGATCTGATCGGCGAGATCGCGTAGCTCGTCCCAGGGGGAGTGCATCTGCATCTGGGCCATCCGCAGCGCCTCGGATATCCGGTCGAAGACCCAGCCCTCGCAGATCGCGGCGGCCCGCTCCAGTGACTGCACCGGACCGTGCGCCGCGGACAGCTGCAACGCGACCAGGTCGAGGTAGGTGCAGACCGCCTGGCGGAACTCGTCCCGCGCGGCGTCAGCCTTGGCCAGCACCGACCGGTGTGCCACAAGTGCGCAGAGCAGTGCCAGGCCGAGGCTGCCCAGCACCGGTACGGCAAGCGGCAGCGCGACGCCGACGGTGAAGAGGGTGACGCTGAGCAGCGCCGGAGCGGAGAGTCCGATCAGGGCGGACAAGAGCAGGGAGAGGGCGTACTGCTCGGGGGTGCGGTCGAGCAGGGCCAGTTGCCGGTGTGGTGGGCGCAGCCAGCGGGCCAGCCCGGTGAGCCAGTCCAGACGCCGGTTCGCGGGGCCGGTGCGGGCGGCACCCGGAGGCTGGTGCAGCCGGCGCAGCGCCGGGCCGAGCGCCGGAGTTGCCGGCACCAGCTCGCGAACCACCAGGAACACGCCGAGGCCGACGGTGGCACCGGCCACCACCGCGAGGGTGAGATGCAGGTTCACGCCACCACCTCGCTCGGGTCGGGTGCGGGCAGGAAACGGGCCGGTCGGAGCGGCTGGCTCATCGAGCGCACCCAGGCCAGCAACGCCACGAAGGCGGTACCGAGCACCGCCATCACCAGTTGCCCGAACGGCGTGTCGTACGGCTGCACGTACTCGCGGTTGAGCAGTCCGTACGCGATGGTGGCAAGCGTCATCCCGGTGAGGAAGCGGACCGCGAACCGGGGCTGGGTGCGCTTGGCCTCGATCTCCCGGCGGGTCGCCACCTCGGCCGCGGCGGCCGACGCGATCGAGCCGAGCACGTCGCCGAGGCGCTCACCCCGGTCGCTGAGGTGCAGGATCAGCGCCGCGACCACCTGGTCGCAGACCGGGTCGCCGATCTCGTCGGCGAAGGCCAGCAGGGCGGAGCGGGCCAGCCAACCGGCCTGGAGCCGGGCGGCGAGCAGGCGTACCTCCTCCTGGATCTCCTCCGGCGCGGTGGTGACCGTGCCGATGATCGCCTGCTGGAGTCCCTGCCCGGTGGCGGAGACGTCCTTGAGCCGGCGGGTCCACTCGCCGACCGCCTCGATCCGGGCGATGGCCCGCTGCTCGGCCCGGCCGACCGAGAACAGCCACGGGGTGCCGGGCACCGCCACCGCTACCAGCAGGCCGACCACGGGTAGGCCGGTCAGCAGGAAGGCCAGCGCACCAGCGACCACCGCGCCCACCAGCAGGGCCTGATGCGATCGCTGCTCGCGGGCAGTGGTGCCGGAGCCGCGCCAGAGTCGCCCGAGCCCCGGACCCGCCCCGGGTGCCCGGCCGGGCGGCCGGCGGGTGCCGACGAGCGCGATGACCGCCAGCACCAGACCCGCCACGCAGGCCGCGCCGGAGACCAGGGCGATCAGTTCGATGTTCGTACGCACCGGCTCACCGCCGACCGAGTCGGGTCTGCCGGGGCCGGCGCCAGGCACCCTGACCGGCCTCGATCCACCGGCTCAGCAACCGGGCGTCGTAGCCCACCCGCAGCAACTGCTCCCGAACCCGTTCGGGCAGGTGCCGGGGGACCGCCCGACCGTCCGGGCCGGGGCCGAACACCTGCGTGGTGGTGATCCGGCTGCCCTCACCGACTCCCAGCACCTCCTCGACGTGCGAGATGAACCGGTGCTTACGCCCGCCGATGCCGGTCTCGTCGTCGACGTTCACGTAGACGATCAGGTCGAGTGCGTTGCCGGCCATCCGGCGAGCCTGGTCGACTGTCATCTCACGGCCGTGGGCCAGTGCCAGCTCGATGATCCGCTCGCTCACCCCGGCCGGGGTACGCGCGTGGATCGTGCACATCGAGCCACGGCTGGTGGTCATCGCCTGGAGCATCGGCACGATCTCCCGGGAGCGCACCTCGCCGACGATGATCCGCAGCACGCCCATCCGCAGCGAGACCGGGATCAGGTCGGCGATGCTCACCTCGCCCGCGGGCCGACCGTCCGGCCCGCGTTCGCCGTGCCCCTCCCGGGCCTCGAAGCTCATCACCGCCCGGTGGCGCTCGCTGCGGCGGGCCGGGAGCAGCTCCCGACTCTCCTCCAGCAGCACGTACGGCTCGTCCGGCGGGATCTCGCTCATCATGGCCCGGATCACCGTGGTCTTGCCGGCGCCGGCCAGCCCGGCGACCATGATGTTCAACCCGGCCCGCATCGACGCCCGGAGGAAGTCCCGCAGCAGCGGGTCGATCATCTCGTCCAGGTCGCCCCGGCCACCGGCCAGATCGTCAAGGGTCACGTCGAGGGTGTTGTGCTTGCGGATCACCGCGTACGGGCGGTGGCTGACCAGGAACACCGCGGCCAGTCGGCTGCCGTCGGGCAGTTGCAGGTCCAGTGTGGGTTTCGAGGTGGACAGGGAGCGTTCCGTCGCGCCGGCCCGGCGGGCCGCCGCCTGGAGGATCTCCACCAGCTCGTCGTCGCTGTCGGCGATGGGGTCGGCCCAGTCGACCCCGCCACCGTGCCGGGTGATGCGCACCTGGTCGCAGCCGAGGATGTGCACCTCCTCGATGGTGTCGTCGACGAGCAGGGTCTGGAGTCGACCGAGGCCGGCCAGTTCGGCGGTCACCTGGTCGAGCAGCAGCCGTTCCTCGCCGGCGGCCATCGGCGTGCCGGCGCGGCGTACCGAGTCGGCGTACTCGGCGACCAGCTCGACCGCGAGCCGGGCGCGCTCGGTGTCCTCCTCGGCGACGCTGAACTCCCGGCCGCGCTGCCACCGGGTCAGCCGTTCGCTGAGCTGTCGGCGCAGCTCGCGTACCACCTGAAAGTCCACCCGCGGCCGGGGTGGCGGTGCCGCTTGCGGCGTCGCGACGGGTGGCGGCACGTCGGTCGGTTGGTGGTGCCAGCCGTTGACCGGGGGCAGTGGCGGGGCGGTGGAGGTGGCGCCCGGTGGCTGTCGGCGCGGGTCGGACGAGACGGGTTCAAATCGCATCCGGCACCCCCTGGGAGACGGGCCACGCCAGCCGGGCCCGCCGTCGCTCCAGCAGCGCGCCGATCGGCACCTCCAACTCGCGGGCCGCGCGCAACAGCGGCCGGCTGGCCCGCACGGTCCCGCCCAGGCTCAACACCTCGGCGGTACGCGGGTCGTGCGGCAGTCGGGCGATCACCGGCAGCTGGAGGGCCTTGCTGACCTCGCTTCTGCCGTGACCGCCGCCGACCAGCAGCAGGCGCAGCGTGCCCGACGGCACCCGGTGCTCGGCGAAGTCCCGTTCGATGGTCTGGAGCATGGCCCGGGTGCCGGACAGGTCGGGCAGCTGCGCCTTGGAGACCACGAGCACCACCGAAGCGGCGCGAAGCAGCGGCCAGGGCGGGCCGAGGACGTGCAGACGTCCACAGTCGACTATCACGTCGTACGGCGGGTCACCGCGTTCCAGGCCGGTGAAGAAGTCGGCGAAGCGCTGCCAGAGCGGGGTGACGCTGCCCGCCTGGGCGGGGTCGACCACGCCCGGCAGCAGGAGTCGCTCCCGGCGGGGCGCGTCGAGGTCGACAAGTTGCGACCAGAACGCGCTCTCCAGGCTGCCGTCGCGCAACTCGCCGACGGCCAGTTCGCCGATGCCGCGCGGCCCGTCGAGCGCGCCGCCGAGGTAACCGGCGAGGACGGAGCCGCCAGCCGGGTCGCACTCGGCCAGAATCAGCCGCCGATGCCAGCTCAACGCGCAGGCCAGCGCGGTGGTGGTGACCCCGGGCGAACCCTTGGCCGAGACCAGCGCGATGATCGCCATGCTCAGGCCGCCTTGGTCAGCACGACCGCGATCCGATCCTGGGCGGCAAGCGCCACCACGGCCGGCACGTCCCGGACAGCGAGCGCCAGGTACACGACGACCTCGTCCCGCCCGTCGGTGGAGACGGCGTCGGTGACGGTGGCGGTGAACCGGGTGGCACCGGACGACGAACCTCCGCCGCTGTCACTGCTCGGGGTGCTGACCAGCAGCACCTGGTCACCGGGGCGCAGCTTCGGCGCCGGCACCTGGGCGGCGCGTAGCCCGAGAGCGAGCTGCTGCTGCCCTGGGCCGAGCAGCGGATCGTCGGTGAGCTGGGCCATCGTCAGCAGGGAGCCCGGGGCCAGCGAGACGGCGGCGCGCATCCCGATCACGTCGGCGAGCCGGGAGGCGGGCACCGGTTCGAGTCCCTGACCGCCGGCCACCTGCACCGACACCAGGTCGTCGGCGCGTACCACGCTGCCCACCTCGACCGCCCGGGCCACCGCCAGGTAGCTGCCGGTCGCCCGGACCGAGGTCACCGCGAACGCCGAACCCAGGCCGCCGAGGGCGATCAGCAGGACGGCGAGGCCGAGCAGGCCGGGCCGGACCCGGCGTTGGCGGACCACCCGGGGCGGGGCGACCGGCGCGTCCACCGGAGAGGTTCCGTTGCGGGTCGCCACGCTCACTGGTACCAACCTTTCGTCTGCGACTGTGGGGCGCGCAGGACGGGCTCACTCACCGCGCCACCACCTGAAGCTCATTGATCTCGATATCGACCGGACCCGTCGTGCGGGTGACACCGCCGATGCTTCCGCTGTCACCGCCGGTGCTGGTCCACGTCACCGACCAGTGCGTGGTCGCCTGGACCGTGTACGTGTCAGCCCTGCTGTAGCCGCTGTGGTAGCCGCAGTCGGGGGAGCGCCGCCCGGCGTGCGGGCCCTGAGGGTCGTACCTGGTGCCGGGGCCGGTGCAGGTGACCGTGTCGCCGTTGCCCATGTCCCAGACCACCCGGTCCACCTCGGCGCGGATCGTCACGGTCAGGCCGCGATCAGAGGCGGAGGCGCTCAACGGGCCGAACTGGTTGGCACCTCGTTCGGCCCACATCCAGACCGGCAGACCGACAAGCCCGGGGCCGACGGACTTGCGCGGCGCGACCGCCGCCCGGGGCGCGAGCAGGGTGATCGAGGCGAACGCCCGGCGGGCCAGCTCCTCCGGGTCCGGCGGCGCGCCGAAGCCCGGCGGCGGCGCGTCCAGCAGCACCGTCCGCTGGTCACCCACCGCCCCGCCGTAGCAGGTCTGCACGTACCACTGCTGGCCCTCGGGCGCTTCCGGCTGCGGCTCGGCCAGCTTGTAGTAGCAGCCGTTGCCGCTGTTGAACCAGCCGAGCACGTCGTCGTAGCAGGGGATGGTGCGGCCCTCCCACTGGCAGACGCCTCCGCCGCCTCCGCCGCTGTTGTTGCCGCCACTGCCGTTGTCGCCGCCGTTGCCACCGCCACCGGGGGTACCCGGGTCGTCGTCCCAGACGTTGCAGTTCGGCTGGGCCGGCGGGCACTCGGCTCCGGGGTCGGCGGCGCTCGCCGGAACCGCGCCGCCACTCGCCAGCAGCACCGCCAGCGCGCCGCCGAGCAGCGCCCGTCGCACGATGCCGGTACGAGGGACGGCCGGGTGTCGCCGGTGGTGGCCCGCCGCACCGGGCGGACCGGCCGGCGACGTGCGGCTCGGGCGCTGCCCGGCGGACCGGTGCGCACCCGGCCGGCGACGGCCCGGCCACCCGGAACCGGGCCTGCCGGTTGCCTGAGGATCCGACGCGCTGCTGACGGCCCGCCCGGTCAGCACGGCTGGTCCTGATGGGCCGCGCCGGTGCTGATCCGCCAGCGACCGTCGGGATAGCGGGTCGCCGTGGCGGTGGCCAGGTGACGGGACCCGCGGGTGCCCGGTACGACCTTGTCGTCGGCGACGTAGATCAGCCGGTAGTTGCTGGCGTCGACGCAGTCCTGGATCTCCACCGTGGGTGGACTGGCGTCCAGGTCCATCGAGATGACTGTGGGACCTTCGGAGCGCAGCGTGCCGGCGCTCACCGCGCCGTTCTGGCGGGCCTGCCGCAGGCTGAACCGGACCCGGGTCAGCAGTGGATCGGCGAGGAACCGGGTCAGCTCAGGCTCCTGCGGGTCGCTGCGCCGGCTCGCCGCCCGGGACGCCTTGAGGTAGCCGGAGTAGGCCGCCAGCGCCGCCTTCTCCGCGGTCGCCTCCTCGGCGGCCCGCTCGGCGCCGGCAGGTCTGTGCCGTTCGGGCGCTGCGGTGGTTGACGCTTCCTGGGTGCCGCCGCAGGCGGTGCTCGTGCCGACCGTGGCCACCGCGACCAGGCCGGCCGTCCAGCGGCTCAGCTGCCGTGCTCGCACCTCGTGCCCTCCTCGGTGCCGACCGGCGGACGCCGTCACCGGCGTCTCCGGGCGTGCGGCGGCGCGACCGGACGGATGTTTCCGGCCCTGTTCCGCGCGCAGCCGCATTTACGGTTACGGATCTCCTGTGAATGCACTTGGCCTGGCTGCTCGTCGGTGGTGGACGTGGGTTGCGTCACATCCAAGGGGCGAGCATAGGCTGACGCTGGCCGATGCAACAGAGGCAATTCACGTGAACACTCTGAGTTATGAATGGTGGTGACGGGGCATGGTTACCGGAAGGTTGCCGGCGATGATCGGCTCGGTGTGCGGCGCGGGCGGGCGTGGGCGATGGAGCGGGCGAGCCTGCCGCCGGACGGGCAGTCAACCGGCCGGTCGCAATGAGGCGGGAAATGGCAATCGGTCCGATCCGTCCCCGGCAAAAACGGTGCCAATTGGTCGTCAATTGCGGTGGGTGGGAATTCCATCTGCCCGTTCCGGGCATTCGGCTCGACACTCGGACGGCGGCATGACAATGGGTCCCCGACGTTCGGACCGCCACCCGAACCGACCGGACACACTACCCTCCGTAAGCAGGTGGGTGGCGTGACCCGGCAACCGGCCCGGCAGGCACCACCGGAGCGGGCAGCCGCGCCGGACGGGCCGTCGTCGGGGGAGACCTCACGACCGTGGCCGCGCGCCGTGGCCGTGCTGGCGATCACCCCCCTGCTGCGGTACGCCGTCGCCCGGCACGCCGTACCCCCGGGAACTGCCCGCCGGACCGGCTGCGACGCCTGCGGCGCGCCGATCGGCCCGCACCGCCCCTGGCCGGCGCTCGGCGCGACCGCCCGCTGCGGCGGCTGCGGCGCCCGGGTCGGTGCCCCGCCGGTCACCGTCGAACTGGCCACCCTGGCAGCCGTGGTCGCGCTGCTGCTGGCCCGTCCGCCGGCCGTCGAGCTGATCGCCGCCGCGTGGTGGTTGGCCTTCGCGGTGCCGTTGCTCCTCATCGACGTGGCGGTGCACCGGCTGCCGGACCGGCTCACCCTCCCGGCCGCCGCCGGCACCTGGCTGCTGCTCGGACTGGCCGCGCTGACAGGTGCCGGGACGGCACCGTGGCTGCGCGCCGTCGCCGCCGGGCTCGGGTTGGCGCTCTTCTTCGCCGCCACCACCCTGCTCCTCGGTACGCGGGGTTTCGGCATCGGCGACGCCAAGCTGGCGCTGAGCGCGGGGGCGCTCCTGGGCTGGTACGGCTGGAGTGTGCCGGTGCTCGGGCTGCTACTGGCGCTCACCCTGTCCGGACTGGTCGCCCTGTTCCTGCTGGTCAGCGGCCGGGCCCGCTGGTCGAGCCACCTGCCGTTCGGGCCGTACCTGGTGCTCGGCACGCTCGGCGCACTGTTGCTGGTGTGGTGAACGACGCTGCTGGTGTGGTGGACCGACCGGCGGGGAACTGTCAGCCCGCAGGGACCGTCGGAAACGCCTGGAGGCGCTGTGCAGCCCAATCCCGACCGGTCGTCCCCGGAGGCCGACGAGCCGCAGCCCGACGAGCGGTGGCGGATCCGGCGGACCCGGGACGACCTGGACCGGCTCGGTGAGACCGAGTCGGTCTTCGCGTTGAGCAACGGATGGCTGGGCTGGCGCGGCACCCTCGACGAGGGCGATCCGGTCGACATGCCGGGCAGCTACCTCAACGGGCTGCACGAACGCCGTGAGCTGAGCTATCCCGAGGACGGCTACGCCTTCCCGCAGCTCAGTGACACAGTCATCAGCCCGCCGAACGCCACGCTCGTCCGGCTCTGGGTCGGTGACGAGCCGCTGGACCTGCGCACCGGCACGGTGCTCGCCCACGAGCAGGTGCTGGACCTGCGGACCGGGGTGATCGAACGGCTCACCGAGTGGATCTCGCCGGCCGGGGACGGGGTGCGGGTACGCAGCACCCGGCTGGTGTCGCTGTGCCGCCGCCGGGTCGCCGCCGTCGACTGGACGGTGGAACCCCTGGACGGGCCGGTCGAGGTGCGGATCTGCGCCGACCTGCTGGCCAACGAGCGCATCCCGGAACGCGAGGACGATCCTCGGGCCGCCTCGCTGATCCAGGAGCCGCTGAGCGGCGAGCTGCACCGCGTAGACGAGGCCGACGCGCTGCTGGTGCACCGTACCGAACGCAGCGGTCAGCGGGTCGCCGTCGCCGTCGCGCACCTGTCGGCGATGCCGGAGCACATCACCACCACCACCGACGCCACTGCGGACCGGATCCGGCTCACCCTGGCCGGGACACTGCCACCCGGCGAGCGGGTACGGCTGACCAAGTTCGCGGCATACGAATGGGCGCCCGTCGCCGACTCCTCGGTCGAGGAACTGGCCGCCCAGGTGACGGCCGAGGCGGACGCCGCGCGCACCGACGGCTTCGGTGCGCTGCTGACCGAGCAGCGGGCCGCCTTCGACAGCGCCTGGCGGACCGCCGACGTGCTGCTCGACGGCGACGAGGAGTTGCAGCTGGCGATCCGGTTCGCGATGTTCCACCTGATCCAGGCGGGGCGCTCGGACGGTGACCGGACCATCCCCGCCAAAGGGCTGACCGGCAACGGCTACGACGGGCACGTGCTCTGGGACACCGAGGGGTACGTGCTGCCGGTGCTGACCTACGTCGCGCCGGCCGTGGCCCGGTCGGCGCTACGGTGGCGGCACGCGCACCTGTCGCAGGCGTTCGACCGCGCGGCCGAGCTGCGGCTCACCGGTGCCACCTTCCCCTGGCGGACCATCAGCGGCCGGGAGTGCTCCGGCTACTGGCCGGCCGGCACCGCCGGGCTGCACGTCAACGCCGACATCGCCGACGCGGTACTGCGCTACGTCGCGGCCACCGGCGACGAGGACTTCCTGACCGGCCCCGGGCTGGACCTGCTGGTGGCCACCGCCCGGTTGTGGCACGGCTTCGGGCACTTCACCGACGACGGCAGCTTCCACATCGTCGGGGTGACCGGCCCGGACGAGTACGCCGCGCTTGTCGACGACAACCTGTTCACCAACCTGATGGCGCGGCGGAACCTGCGCGGCGCGGCCGACGCCGTCGAGCGGCACCCGGAGGCGGCCGGCCGGCTGGGCGTGGACCCGGCCGAGGTGGCCGGTTGGCGGGCCGCCGCCGAGGCGATGACCGTGCCGTACGACCCGAAGCGCGGGGTGCACCAGCAGGCCGCCGGGTTCACCGACCGGCCGGAGTGGGACTTCGACAACACCGGCGACGACGACTATCCGCTGCTGCTGCACTTTCCCTACCTGGAGCTGTACCGGCACCAGGTGGTCAAGCAGGCCGACCTGGTGCTGGCGATGCTGCGTTGCCCGGGCGAGTTCACCGCCGAGGAGAAGGCTGCCAACTTCGCCTACTACGAGGCGCGGACGGTCCGGGACTCGTCGCTGTCCGCCGCACCGCAGGGGGTGCTCGCCGCCGAACTGGGCCACCTCGACCTGGCGTACGACCTGTTCGCCGAGTCGGTGCTCCAGGATCTGGAGGATCTCGGCGACAAGACGGGCGACGGGCTGCACCTGGCCTCGCTCGGCGGGGCGTGGCTGGCACTTGTGCAGGGTTTCGGTGGACTGCGGGACGACCGGGAGCTGCTGTCGTTCGATCCGCGGCTGCCCGACCGGATCGACCGGCTCGCGTTCAGCCTGCTCTGGCACGGCCACCGGCTGCACGTCACGCTCACCGCCGAGGAGGCCCGCTACGAACTGCCGGACGCCGACGCCGACGCCGCGATCGAGTTGTGGCACCACGGTGAGCGCCTGCGGGTGACCGCCGGCCAGCCGACGACCCGCCCCATGCCTCCGATACCCGACTTCGGCCCCGAGCCGCCCTCGCCACCCGGACGCCGTCCCGCCCGCCGCTGATCCGTGAAGGTCAGTGGACCGGCGGCCCGGGCTGCGTCAGCTGGTCACCGTGGTCACCGAGGACCTGGCCGCCGGCCATCCGCTGCCGCACGGCCTCCAGCTCCTCGAAGGCGTACGCCCAGTTGTGGCACTTGAAGCTGCGTAGCCCCTCGATCGGCGACCGGCAGTCGGCGCAGCGTACGCCGGGGATGGCGGCGGGCAGGCCGGTGTTGACGTAGCGGCGGTCGCCGAGGATCACCGTCGCGATCATCATCGGGTCGTGCACGCCCTTCAGGGCCGAGGCGACGATGTCGTACCAGGTGATCCGGCGACCGCACTTCGGGCAGTCCGGCTGGTCGCCGCTGACCCACAGCGGCGCACCGATGGTGCGGGGCGGCATGTTGAGCAGCTTCTCGATCCGCCGTACGTCGGCCTCCGGGGTGGTCCAGCGGTGCCGGCCGGGCAGCGCGGCGGGCGAGTCGTAGACGGCTTGGAACAGGGCGGGTTCGACCTCGACGGTCTCGCGTTCGCTTGTCATCGGCGTCCCTCCCGGACACTCGGTGCCCCCACCGTGGTCACCGGCGGGTGACGGGCACAACCGGATCAACGACACGGCGGGGCAGCCGGCCCCGGTCGGGGCGTACCCGGGTGATGCGGCACCCGGACCGGGGCCGGCAGCGGTCAGGCGGGTGACGCCGGAGCGAGCGGTGCGGTCGGCGTCGCCTGCGGGATCCCGGTGAGCGCCCGCTTCCGGACGCCGAAGACGATCAGGTAGCCGAGGATCCAGAACTCACCGACGGTGGCGGGGACCACCAGCAGGTCGGCGGCGATCCCGGCGTCGGGGGCGAGGTAACTGACGAAGGTCATGAGCAGGTAGCCCATCCCGCCGGCGATGAGGAGCCAGCCGAGCATCCGGGGCAGCCAACCCGAGCGCAGCACGCACCAGCCCATCGGGATCAGCCAGAGGCCGAAGAAGAGCCCGCCCACCCCCCACAGGTTCTCGCTGACGAGATACAGCAGCTGCACGGTGTCGGCGGCCCCGCCGGCCGCGCCGGTGGCCACCCCGAGGGCGGTCGCGAGCATGGCGGCGCTGCCGAGGATCGCTACGGCGTTGACGACGCCGAAGGCGGCGATGCTGCCGGCGGCGGTGCTGTCGACGGTACGGAACAGGCGGTAGAACCAGACGGCGGCGAGCGTCTGGGTGAGGACGATGAGCAGTTCGAGGGCCACCCCGAGACGCGCCAGCGACTCGTTGGCGACCAGGTTGGCGAGGGTCGCGTCGGCGTCACCGGCGTCGAAGATCATGGGGCGGATGGTGAGGAAACCCAGTGCGCCGGTGACGCCGAGGCCGAGGTAGAACAGCCCGGTGACGCGGGCGGTGCGGATCAGCGGATGCATAGTGGCTCCTTCGGTTGCGGCAGCTCCGGTGGCGGGCCGGAGCGGATGAGCCTTACGTCGTAAGGCAACCATACGTTGTAAGGTCAAGCGAGGATGGGGGCCGCATGGCAGCGAGGAAACGTCGAGAGCCGCTGAGCCGGGACCGGGCACTGGCCGCCGCGATCGCGCTCGTGGACGCGGAGGGGATGGCGGCGCTCACGATGCGCCGGCTCGCCGCCGACCTGGGCGTCGAGGCGATGTCGCTCTACCACCACCTGCCCGGCAAGGAAGGGCTGCTCGACGGACTCGTCGACGCCGTCATCGCCGAGATCGCCGCCGCCGGCGGCCAGGCCGAGACGGACGCGGCGGGCGGAGACTGGCGTACCCGGCTACGGCTGCGTTTCCTCGCCGCCCGTGCGGTCATGCTGCGGCACCCGTGGGCACCCGCGCTGCTCAGCTCCCGCCCGACCATTCCCGCCGGGGTGTACGGCTACTACGAAGGCATCCTCGCCACCCTTGTCGACGGCGGCTTCTCGTACCGGATCGCCCACCGGGCGCTGCACGCGTTCGGCAGCCTGGCGCTCGGATTCGCCCAGGAGGTGTTCCGGCCCGCCCCGGACGAGGAGATCGACGCCGACGCCGCAGAGGCGGAGCTGGCCGCGATGGCCGAGCAGTTGCCCCACCTGGCGGCGATGGTCGCCGCCGAGATGCACGACGCCGCCGACCCGACCCTGGGCTGGTGTGACAGTCAGACCGAGTTCGAGTTCACCCTCGATCTGCTCTTCGACGGCCTGGAGAACGCACGGGCCTGACGCCGTCCGCCGCGTCGCGGCTCAGCGTCGCAGGCATGTGACGAAAGGCCAGCTCAAGGCGCTGAGACCGGTATGAGACTACTGCGCCGCACCCTCGCCGCGATCGTCGTGTCGACGTTCGCGTTGATCGCCACGGCCACACCCGCGGCCGCCATCACCGGCGGCGAACCCGACGGTGACCGCCACCCCAACGTCGGTCTGATCCTCTTCTACGACGAAACCGGCCGCTACCGCTGCTCGGCGACGCTCATCTCGCCGACCATCGTCCTCACGGCCGCACACTGCACCCTCGGCACGCTCGGCAAGACCCTGGTCACCTTCGACTCGGTCATCGCCGAAGCACCGCCGAACCCGCTCCCGGTGGCCGCCGACCCGAGCGTCGGCTACACGGCCGAGGAACTGGCCGCCGCCGGTCACCTGTCGGGCACGGCGCTCACCCACCCGCAGTACTCGGACTTCACCGACCTGGACAACTGGAACGACGTCGGCGTGGTGGTGCTGGACGAGCCGGTGACCGGGATCGTCCCGGCGACGGTGGCGCCCGCCGGCTACCTCGACCAGTTCGCGCAGCCCAGGCTCAACAAGACCATCTTCGACCTCGTCGGGTACGGCACCGAGGTCCGCAAGCCGGAGTCGGGCGCGCAGAAGCCGCAGCCGATGAGCTACCCCCTGCTGCGTCGCTACACGACCTCCCCCGGGCAGAAGCTCACCCCGCAGGTACTGCAACTGAACGGCAACCCGAACGACGTCCGGGGCGGTGGCGGCACCTGCTTCGGTGACTCGGGCGGCCCGACCTTCCTCAACGGTCACCTGGTGGCGGTGACCAGCTACGGCTACACCAGCAACTGCCGCTACCTCGGTGGCTACCAGCGGGTCGACATCCCGGTGGTGCAGGACTGGCTCGCCACCATCGGGTGACGGGTCCGTCCCCGCTGGCGGGTGCCACTCGGCCGGCGCCCGCCAGCGGGGCGCTTCTCAAGCGCGACCCGTGCGTGTGTGCACCGTCTCCGACGCCAGGACTCGTCCGGCCGGAACGACGCTTCTACTGTCGGATGATGCGTGACATCGAGGACGTTGCGGAGGCGTTCCGCACCGCGCGCGGATTCGGCAGTTCCCCGCTGTACAGCCGGCTGCTCACCGTCGTCGCGGAGGACGAGGCTCTGCTCGCCCTGGCCGCGCTCACCCGGCACGGTCAACAACCCACGTTCGCACTCTTCGGGGCGGTCCATCACCTGCTGCTGTCCGGCGTACCCGATCCGCTGGCCGAGTACTACCCGTCCGTGGTGGGTGCCGCCGCTCGTCCGGTCGACGGGGACACCGGCCCGGCCTTCGCACGCTTCTGCGCGGCGTACTCCGGCCCGATCTCGTCCCTCCTCGGCACGCGTCTGGTGCAGACCAACCAGGTGCAGCGCGCCCTGGTGCTACGGCTGGGCCTGGCGCTGCTGCGCCGCACCACCCCGGGACCTGTGTGCGTCGTCGAGGTGGGCTGTAGCGCGGGGCTGAATCTCCGCGCCGACCGGTACGCCTACACCGTTGGCGGCACGCCCGTCGGCGACCGCGGTTCGTCGGTCCACATCGAGGTGGACGTGCCGAACCCCGGCCCGTTGCCCGACCTGGACCAGCTACCGGAGATCGCCGACGCGGTCGGCATCGACCTGGCCCCGCCGGACCTCACCGACGTGGACGACCGGGCGTGGCTGCGTGCGCTCGTGTGGCCGGAGAACTCGCATCAGGCGGCGCAGTTGCAGGCGGCGATGGCCGAGGCGGCGGCCGATCCGCCGCGTGTGGTGGCCGGCAACGCCATCGAGGTCGGTCCCACCGTCGCGGCGACGCTTCCGCCGGGGCTGCCGCGACTGGTCGTGCACACCGCGACGCGGATCCACGTACCCGCCGAGGACCGTCCGGCGTTCGACGCCGCAGTTGCCGCCTTCGGAGTCGACGGCCCGATGCTGCACCTCGCATTGGAGGATGACCAGCTCGTCGCACCGTCGGGCCGACCCGGCTGCGGCCTCACCGCCACCGATGAGGCCGGAAGCCGTACCGTCGCCGTCGCCGACGGCCACCTGGCCTGGCTGGAACCACTGCCCGCGATGAACGACGTGGCCTAGCGTTCCCGGCCGCATCAGGAGCCGTTGCGGACGTCCGCAAGCGTGGTGGGCGTGAGCCTGATGTCCGTCACGCGGGCGCTGAGCCCGTCACCCATCGGAGACTGCACGCTGAATCCGACCCGGTGCCCGGCCACCGGCCCGAGCGTGAAGAGCCGGGCCAGCGCCCAGTGCACACCGTCGTCGGAGTGGTGGAACGCGTACACCGCACCCATGCGGGAGATCCGCAGCCAGGATCGTCCGGGCGTCGACACGGCAACCCCGTTGGCGTCGTCGGAGACCTCGCGGGTCACCACGGTGACGATCATGTCGGTACCGGCCGGTGATCGCTCCAGGGCCAGCTTCGCCCAGGTCGTCAGTCCACCGTGGATGAACAGCGTGACCGCGTCGTAGGTTTCCGCCAGCGGTGCCTCGACCAGGGCGCTGAGCTGAAAGTCGCCGTCGATCCGCACCAGGGCGAGCGGCGCCGATCCGGTCGGCTCGCCGCCGGCCGGGTCGACGAACCAGTCCGTACGGCCGGAAGCGCTCAGCAGCCCGACGCCTGGTGACTCGACGCGATTGCCATCGACGTCCTGCCATTCAAGCGACCCGATCGACATGGCGGCAAGCGTGCCGGGCCCACCCAGTGGAAGCAACCTGCGCCGACGGGACCGCCCAGGTCAGTGAGGCATGGAAGCGCTGCCACCCGGACGTCGTTCGGTGCCGACCAGGTCGCGCGTGGTGGGGCCGCACCTGTTTCGTGCAACCGGGCCAACGAAGGCCGTGACACCGTCGTATTCCGCCGCTGGCGCGGCACCCGCCCTCGAGCGGGCGACCGGCCCGGCCGTACCTGCGCTCAGGATCGGAGGGTGCGCAGGATGCGGGACAGTTCGGCCCGGTCGGCGGCGTCGAGGTGGCCGAAGAACCGGTCCGCCTCGGCCCGGCGGGCCGTCCGGATGGCGGCGGTGACCCGGCGGCCTTCCTCGGTGAGCGCGACCAGGGTGGCCCGCCGGTCGGCCGGGTCGGGTCGGCGGTCCACCAGCCCACGGGCCTGAAGGTCGTCGACGACCTCGGTGGCCGAACGTGGTGCGATGCGCAGGTGTTCGGCGAGCGTGCCGGGGCGTACCTCGCCGTGCCTCGCCAACACTCCGAGCGCCCGGGACTGACTCGGGGTGACGTCCCACGGTGCGAGGGACTCCCGGGTCTGCCGGCGCAGTCGGGACGCCACCGCCCAGAACGTCTCCGCCAGGCTCTCGTCGTCCGCGCTGTCGGCGGTGGGTGCGGTCACCGGAATACGGTAACAGCTGATGCGGTTGCTACCTCATGATGAGGTAACCTCAGCAAGTCTGACCCCCGGATCCCGACCGAAAGGCAGTGCCTCTTGGAACCCACCCCCATGGGCCGCGACCGCGGCCACCGCACCCTGACCGCCGAAGAGAAGGCGCAGGCCCGCCAGGTGTCGCTGCGCCGCATCGGGCGCCTCTTCACCCCCCACCGGCCCGCGCTGGCCGCCGTCACCGCCATCATCGTGGTCTCCTCGATCATCGCGATGGCCAACCCGTTCCTGCTGCGAGCGGTGATCGACAGTGCCCTGCCGGAGGGCGACGTGACCCTGCTGGTCTGGCTGGTCGTCGGCATGGTCGCCGTGGCCGCCGTGACCGCAGCCCTCGGCGTCGTGCAGACCTGGATCTCCACCCAGGTCGGTCAGCGGGTCATGCACCGGCTGCGCACCGACGTCTTCGGCCACCTCCAGCGGCAGTCGCTCGGCTTCTTCACCCGTACCCGCACCGGTGAGGTGCAGTCCCGCATCACGAACGACATCGGTGGCATGCAGACGGTGGTCACCTCCACCGCCACCGCCGTCGCGTCCAACCTGACCACAGTGGTCGCGACCGCGGTGGCCATGCTGGCGCTGTCCTGGCAACTCTCCCTGGTCTCCCTGGTCGTGCTGCCGCCGGCGATCTGGCTGACCCGCCGCGTCGCCCGGATGCGGCGCGAGATCACCGCCCAACGCCAGCGTGAACTCGCCGACCTCAACGTCACGATCGAGGAAGGGCTGTCGATCAGCGGGGTGCAACTCGCCAAGACCCTCGGCACCGGTTCCGCACTTGTCGACAGGTTCACCGCCTCGTCGACCCGGCTGGTCGACCTGGAGCTGCGCAGCGAGCTTGCCGGTCGCTGGCGGATGGCCTCGATGAGCATCATCTTCGCCGCCGTACCGGCGATCATCTACCTCGCCGCCGGCCTGCCCGGCACCGCCGGCACCCTGAGCATCGGCACCCTCGTCGCGTTCACCGCCCTGCAGAGCGGCCTGTTCCGGCCGCTGATGGGGTTGCTCAACGTGGGTGTCTCACTCGCCGCCTCGCTGGCGCTGTTCGCCCGGATCTTCGAATACCTCGACCTGCCGGTCGACGTGGCCGACCCCACCGAGCCCGTCCGGCTCGATCCCGCCCGGGTGCGCGGACACCTGCGCCTGGAAGACGTCACCTTCACCTACCCCGGCAACGACACCGCCGCGCTCGCCGGGATCACTCTCGACGTGCCCGCCGGCACCAGCCTCGCCCTGGTCGGCGAGACCGGCTCCGGCAAGAGCACGCTCGCCGGGCTGATCAGCCGGCTGTACGACCCGAGTGCGGGCCGCGTCACCATCGACGGAGTCGATCTGCGTGACCTGCGCCTGGCCGACCTGGCCGCGATCGTCGGGGTGGTCAGCCAGGAGACGTACCTGCTGCACACCACCGTCCGGGAGAACCTCCGCTACGCCCGCCCGGACACCACCGACGCGGAAATCGAGGACGCCGCCCGCGCCGCGCAGATCCACGACCTGATCGCCGGGCTGCCCGACGGGTACGACACCATGGTCGGCTCGCGCGGCCACCGGTTCTCCGGCGGCGAGAAGCAGCGGCTGGCCATCGCCCGTACGCTGCTGCGCGACCCGCGCATCCTGGTCCTCGACGAGGCCACCAGCGCGCTGGACACCGAGACCGAACGAGCTGTCCAGCGGGCGTTCGACGCGCTCGCCGAGGGCCGCACGACGATCACCATCGCCCACCGACTCTCCACGGTCCGCGACGCCGACCAGATCGCGGTGCTCGACCACGGCCGGGTCGTCGAGGCCGGCGACCACCACAGCCTGCTGGGCCGCAACGGCCGCTACGCCACGCTGGCCGCCTGAGCGTGGCTCAGCACCCCGGCTCAGTGGCCGGACGGGCGTGGGCGTAGGCCGTCCAGGGCAGTGCTCACGACGCGGTCGGTGTACTCGGCGGTGAGCGGTCCCGTGCGATGCAGCCAACGGTTGAGCACCGGTCCCCAGATCATCTCCACGGCCACGTCGAGGTCGAGGTCCTCGGCGAGCTGCCCGGCCCGTTGTGCGCTGCGTAGCCGCTGTCGCTTGGCCTCCTTCAACGGCCCGTCCAGGCGTTCGGCGTAGGCGGCTGCCAGCTCGGGGTCGTGCGCGATCTCGGTGGCCAGTGCGCGCATCGGCTGGTCGTACCGGGGATCGTTCAACTCGTCGACCGTGGCGCGCAGCACCGCTGTCAGGTCGGCTGACAGGTCACCGGTGTCGGGCAGCGCTGGCGGCTCACCCGCTGCGCCTTCACTGAGCATGAGGAAGGCATCGAAGATGACGGTCCCCTTGGACGGCCACCAGCGGTAGATGGTCTGCTTGCCGACGCCGGCACGGGCGGCGATGCCCTCGATGCTGAGCTTGGCGTACCCGACCTCCTGGAGCAGGTCGAACGCTGCGGTCAGGATGGCCCGTCGCGAGGCCTCGTTTCTGCGGGCCGTGTTGGGCGTCCCGCCGCGCTGTGCCGTCATGCGCTCAGCCTAGCAAGGTGAGACGGACCGTCTCGTCTTGACGGATGGGTGGGAGGGGGCCTAGCCTCTGGAACGAAAGCGAGACGGACCGTTCCGTCTCGAATCTTTGAGGGGACCCCGTACATGCCCAGCTCCGCCAGCACCACACCGCGTACCTGGTTCATCACCGGCGCCAGCCGCGGCCTGGGTCGTGCGTTCGCCGTCGCGGCGCTCGAACGCGGCGACCGGGTGGTCGCCGCCGCGCGGACCATCACCCGCGAAGACTTCGCTGAGCGGTACGGCGATCGGCTGCTCGCCCTGCGGCTCGACGTGACCGACCGGGCGGCGGTCTTCGCGGCCGTGGCCACCGCGGTTGAGCACTTCGGGCGCCTCGACATCGTCGTCAACAACGCCGGCACCATGTCCATGGGAATGATCGAAGAGTTCACCGAAGCCGAGGCGCGCGGCCAGTTCGAGGTGAACCTCTTCGGGGCGCTCTGGGTCAGCCAGGCCGTGCTACCGCACCTACGCGCCCGACGCGCCGGCCACATCGTGCAGATCTCCAGCATCGCCGCACTCGGCGGCTTCCCGACCACCGGCATGTACAGCGCGAGCAAGTTCGCGCTCGAAGGCATGAGCGAGTCGCTGGCGATGGAGGCGGCGGCCTTCGACGTCAAGGTCAGCATCGTGCAGCCCGGCGGCTACTGGACCGACCTGTACACAACCATGACCTCCACCAGCCCGCTCGATGACTACGCGCCGCTGCGTGCCGAGATCGAGCGACAGTGGGCGGAAGGCTCGATCGACAGCGAGCCCCGGCTCGCCGCCGAGGCGCTGCTCAAACTTGTCGACAGCGACGACCCGCCGCTGCGGCTCCTGCTCGGCAGCATGGTCTACGACCTCGCGTTCGACATCTCGCGCCGGCGGATGGACACCTGGGCAGGCTGGGAACAGGTCAGCCGGGCAGCCGAGCACGCCGTCCCGGCCGCCAACGGTGAGCACTGACCACCCGTCGCGATACGGGTCACCGCCGAGTGGGACAGCCGACTCTGCCCAGCTCATCCGGTGTGCCGGTGACGAAATCGGATCCGTTCGACCGCATTTTCGTGGCACAGGCGATCACCGAGAGGTTGACCCTGGCCACCCGCGACGCATCGATCGCGCGGTACGACGTGGACGTCCTAAAGGTCTGATTGCTGCCCTGAGCCGTCGTCGGCCGCTATTGCTGGCGAGCCGGCCGGATCGGGTGCGGTGCGAGGTCGCCCGGCCGCCCGGGCTGCGATGAAGGTTCAGTCAAGCGCTCTGTACTCAGCCGAAGGTTCAACGAGCTCCGGGTGCTGGATCCAATACCCTTCTCCGTAGATCTTCAGCATCGCCCAGCGCCATGCTTCGTCATGGAAGACGAGTCCTCGATACGGTGCATCGTCGGCCTCGAACGGGTACCGCTGCGTAGCCGCCACCCTAGCCTGGGTTGCGCTGAGACCCCCGTAACGTTGCATCACCCACGCAAAACGGCGGCGCTCGTCTTGCAGGCACTGGACATACTCGTCCTCGCTCCAGTCCGGCCGGTCCGCCATGGCTTCAGCCTAGAACCCCCGGTTCTCGGAGTCTCTTAGCCGTGACCTCCGCTTGAGCTGCCCAGCCGGGGCTGCTGTACCGGCACTGATCGCGACAACAACGGCCTACAAAGGTCCGCTGAGCTGCAACCGAGTGGGCCGGAGGTACCACCATGCGAACCAACCAGCGACTATCGCTGATGACCCGCTCCCGCTGCGGGTGCGCAGGTCAGGAGCGCGGTTCATAGGCCCGGCGCAGGATCAGGCGATCTGACGGAGATCGCTGCCATAGTCGAAAATGATCCGCATCCGGGCGCCCAGTGCTCGCGCGTACCGACTCAGGGTCGCGACCTCGTTGGCCTCCAGATCGCCGTTCTCGATCTGACTGACCCGGCCGGGGGTGACCCCCATCAGCTCGGCAACCTGCCGCTGGGTGAGCCCGAGACGCTTACGCTCCTCGGCCAGATGGAACGCGCTGATCCATGCCTCCGTGCGGGCGCGCTCCACATCGAGCGCGTCGTCGTCCCCGTCGTGCAACTCGGCCCGGATGTCGTCCCAATCATGGAAGTCGCTCATCAGCCCTCCCTCCGCTTCCTCTCAAAGGCGAGCCAGCCCTCGTAGGCGACCTCGGCGACCGGGATCGCTTCCTCATACCATCGAGACCAGTCTCCGGCCTTGTTGCCGGCCACCAACAGCACCGCCTGCGACCAGGGATCAAAGACGAACAGAACCCGGATCGCGACGTCCCGCCCAGACCTCGGTCGCAACTCCTTGAGATTGCCGATGCTCGACCCTCTGAGCGTGTCGACCAACGGACGTCCCAGGCCCGGACCGGTCTCCGCGAGCATGTCGAGCGCTACGTTGACTGACCGGTACGTCGCCGGATCGGTCTGACGGAGCGAGCGCAACCAGTCGCGGACATCGCTTGTCGTTCTGATCGCCCAGCGACGGGCGGGGCCGTGAGGCATGGGCCAACTATAGCTCGGCCTATACCTTGAGGCAGCATGCGAACCGAGAAGCGTAGGTCGAGCGCCGGACAATATCGATCGGTGGGCCGCCAGGGACTCGAACCCTGAACCTATGGATTGCCGGCGAGCCGGCCGGATCAGGTCCCGTGCGAGGTCATCCGGCCTGCTGGCGTTCGTCCCGGTCGGGTTCGGCTGGCACGGTTGCTGTACTTCGCTGCTGTACTGCTGGCGTCAGACTAGCCGCCGGATACGGACCTTTGGCAGCTCGTTCCTGAGGTGGCCCTCCTTGTGCTGGCGGACCTGCTCGTCCCAGACCTCCTGGTCATAGTCCGGGTCCGGCGGGATCCACTTATGGGAGCCATCGCTGTAGTGGAACTTCTCGTCGCCTGGCCGAAGGATGCTCATCGGATCCACCCGAGAAAGCGGTGGTGCAGGTGGCCGGCGGGGACGTGGGCCAGGTCCTGAGCCGCGTCGACGAGCTGGGCGGCCAGGTAGAGGGCTAGCGACACGGGCGCGCTGTCGTACTCCGCTCGCAGCTCCCGCCGCCGAGTCTGGCAGGGCCAGTCGGCACCGCAGCCGCCGCACGTCCAACCCGGCGTGATCGGGAGGTGAGTCGTCATCGCGGCGTCTCCCGCCCTGCCGGTTGCTCCGACGACTGTGCAGATCGCTGGCCGTCTGCTGACGGCCAGTGGCATCGGCTGATCGGAATCCGATGCCTGGCGCGGCAGGGCAACTCGCTGCCGCAGCGGCAGACCCTCCGCCATCGCCGCCATGACCAGACCGGCCGGTGTCGCCTCGCCAGGGTCAGAGCGGCAGCTACCAAGTACTCCTCGTAGGAAACGCGAGGCACCGGACCCCCTTGCGTGCAGATCAACGTCAGAGACAGGTGGACCGGAACATGCCGGTTGACCGTTGTCCCAGCTAGCATCACCGTAACGACGTAGGAACGTAGATACAATAAGATGTAGAACTGTTGGACACGTAGCGTCACATTCGTGATCGACCCCAACGCGGATCGTGCCGTGTTCCGGCAGCTCGCAGACCTCCTGCGAGAACGGATCATGTCTGGCGACCTCGCGCCTGGGGCTCCGCTACCCAGTGAACTGCGGCTGGTTCAGGAACACGGGCTGAGCCGTACGAGCGTCCGACAGGCGATAGCGCTACTCAGGTCGGAAGGGCTCGTAATCGTGGAACCGCCGCGCGGCACGTTCGTTCGCGCCGTCGAGCCGACGGAAACCGTGACCCTACTCAAGGGCGACACCGCCACCGCTCGCATGCCCACGCCCGCCGAACGGCGCGAACTGGAGCTGGGCGAGGGCATACCGGTGATCGTGATCTTCCGTGCCGACGGCTCACGCGAGCTGTACGCCGCCGACCGCATCCGCGTTGGGAGGTAGGGGCTTACCCAGGCTCCTGCACGCCAAGCGGTCTGTCAGGCTGTGCCAGCGAACTGCCCGGCAATGCTGATCGTCGTTGCCGCGATCGTCGAGAGTATGCCCACGATCGCGCCTAGGGTCGTCAGTCCCTCCCTGGGTGACGCCCAGAGTCCACGGTTCATTTGACGCCAGGCGTGCGGAACGATGGTCATCTTGAGCTTCTGCCACTTGTGCTGCCGCTTGCTGCACCCAAGCAGGAGGCCGGCTGAGTTGTTCCGGCATAGGGTTCCGTCCCGGTTGACGGCACAGCACCACACGGGAGCTTGGAACAGGAAGAAGCCAGTCACCAGTATCGACAGTACGAGCAGCGCTACAGGCCCCACGGAGCGAGTCCACCAAGCCGTGACGAGGATGACGAACGCTAGATAGCCCCAATACTGCCCCAGACCCTTCATGGTGATCGAAGGTAGTTGATCGCATGCCCTCGGTAACTGTCTTTTGTCCGGCACCCGACATGCAGCCTGCCGGACGCCACTTGGCGTTGTATTGATCAACGGTGACGGCATAGTCGATCAACACGGACAAGATGCCGTCTGAGCTGCCCCTTCACTGGTCATCGGTGGTCGACGTTCGTTCCTCATGGTCCGCCTCTGACGGCCTGGATACGGCCTGATCTTCGGACTCCCCTGGCGGCATGCCGGGACGACCGCTTGCCGCCAGGAAAGGATGAAGGCTCAGCCACCTGCGGTCCAACGGTCACTGAGTGGCAGTCGACCGGCCGAGACCTCGTTGGTGCCCCGTGCCACTAACTCCCATTGTGGGATAGACATATCCCATGCGCTTCACCCTGACCTACGACGGCCTGCTCACCCCCGACGGCAGCGCGAAGCACAAGATGGACGTCCGCCGACGCTTCCATGGACAGCTGGCGGAGTTGTGGACGCACGAGCCACTTAAGCAACTGGCGAGAGCCGCTGAGCCTGACGGCACCAACTACGAGACCATCGCCGGACATGGCTTTACTGCGGTCGTGCACGACGCGTACAAGCTGCGAGCAGACCTCGACATCCTGTTGCTGCGGGAAGCCGCGCCGGGAAGCGTCCTCAGCAGGGCAGACATCGATAACCAGCTCAAGACCCTGTTCGACGCACTGACGTGGCCGCAGCAAACGCAGCAGGTTCCATCAGACTGGACCCCGGAGGACGGTGAAAAGCCGCTGCACTGCCTGCTCCAGGATGACCGACACATCACCCGCCTTCGCTTGGAGACTGAGCGCTGGCTCGGCGCACCCGCCCCTCAGCACGTTCGTCTCTTTCTCCGGGTCCGAGTCACCAATGCCTCCCCCACCCATGCTTCCGTCCTATTGGGCGCCTGACGGCCAGCATGCTGCGGGCGATCCTTCGACGGGCCAGAGTCAGGGCTCACGCGGCCCAACGACGGCCCGGCTGACCCCTCGCTTGTAAGTTCTGCCCGATCCGTCCGGCAGGGTCCATCCACGTCTGCGACCTCGGGCGGCTGTCCGTGATCGACTGCCGGCGGCTGCCCTCGTTCCGGCCGGTTGCTGTCAGCACTGCTGTCGATGCTGCTGCCACACACGGTTTAGGAAGGATCTAGCGCCGGGACATCCGTCGTCCCACCAGGACACACGCCCGGCGGGCATCTCGGGCATGTGCTGGATTCCGCGCATGTTCGGGATCTTGTCTGCTGGCACCACACGCCGTGCCCGTGCCGACAGGCCGGCAAGTGTCTCTGTCCATGCTACGTGCGCCCCCGTCATGTGATGCAAGGCGGGATTGCTACTTCAAGCCGCCGGAAACATGGGGGTTCATCCTGTTTAGGGCCTCCTGAGAGGCCCATCAGAGGGACCCGTCACCGAATCGCTGCTGCCAAAGTTGGCAGAATAACGTACAGTTTAGGGACGCCCAGCAAGGAGAGCGACATGACTACAGTGCCCTTGACCGAGCTCCGAGACAGGCTGAGTGACGTGCTCGACGAGGTGGCCTCTACTGGTACGGAGTTCGTGATCACTCGCCACGGTCGGCCCGTCGCCGTCGTGCTCGCGCATGACGAGTACGAGTCAATGATCGAAACCATCAACGTTCTTAGCGATCCTGATGCTATGGCTGCCATCCAGGAAGGCCAGGAGGAGCTGGATGCTCGATCTGCCCGAGACGCCGGAGAGTGATCTATGCCCGAGTTGAGCAGGCGGGCGCAAAAGGATCTTGACGATCTGCCTGCGGCTTTGCGGAATCGAGCAGAGACGATAATCGCAAGGCTTGATCGTGAACCCGGCCTTGGCAAGAAGCTACTTGGACCACTCGCAGGCGTGCGATCGGCCAGACTCGGGCGGTCGCATCGCATCCTCTTCCGAATGACCGACGAAGGAGCATTTGTCCTGACTGTGGCCCAGCGGAGGGATGCCTACAAGTGAGTGACTCGCTCCCGTCGCAGGGCGCCGAAAAGGAGATTTTCCTTCGTGCGCTCCGCAACTACAGCGAAGCTTGTGAGCCGCCCGCATTAACTCCTGGCTGCCCCTTTGCCATCGACCTCGGGAACGGCGGCCGCGGCTGCCTTGAGGAATGTGTGACCCTACTAGCTCGCTACAATGCGCCGCCGCCGGTAGACGAAATTGCGATTGGCAAGGGTCTGGGACTGCGTCCACGACCTCCTCGGCCCCGTCGGGAGCCGGCCAAGCCCGGACGTGCTTTTGATTGCGCGGAAGTCTACCTTATTGATTCCGAGTCCAACGACTACTCCCGGTGGCGCCTATCGTCGCTGCTTGAAAGATTGCGGCGGCTACTACTATGGATCGAGGATTGGGACACTGATCGCCGACAGTTGATCGACGACGTGCTCGATGAGATTCAGCGGCGTGGGCTTAGTAGCGACGAACTTGTGCGGTTCGGGTTTGGTAGTTCAATTGCAGTCGGGATCTATAGCTCGGCTGTAATCTCTGCCGTCGATGACATCCCCCAAAGCGGAACGACCGAGAGTATCCAGCGGTCGCGAGAATGGGCATCGCTACTTGTAGATCATGCGCCGGAGGGCGGCAGTGCTGCCGATCGCTTAGTTGCTGGCTATAACGTCGATAAGGTTGCCGCAGTTATTGCATGGGTCGTCTCGGCTGACCTAGAGGATGTTTTCGAGTGGCGTCCGCCCACCAGCAAAGAAGCTCTTGCGGCCTTCACATTGCCGCCCCCAAAGGAGCAATATTCGTGGCTGGTAGATAGATTCACCACCACTTACCTTAATGACTGGGCGCCCTCGTCCCAACGGATGGAGTGGGGATACCTTCATGGAAAGGTAGTCCCTCTTTGCCGCGCTCATGACATGGCTAGTCGGTCAGTAGACCGGAACGAATTGGCAACGCTTCTGGCACATCAAGCCTCCGAGCCAAAACCTCAACGCCGGGGACCTGCCTCGCCTAGTGCCTCCCAGTACGTTAGCATGGCCCTACGTTTGCTCACCGAAGGACGGCGAGGCGCAGCAGCTAGCCTCTTTCAAGCTGTTGCAACATTACGCCCGCGAAGCGCGGACGCCTACAACAACTGGGCATTCTGCCTTTTGCCGGACGACCCAGCCAAATCCCTAAAATTGCTTGACCAAGCCATGGAACTCGGCATGTCGGAAAGCTTGGTTTTGGTTGGCAACAGACTCTTGGCGCTGTATAAGCTGAGTAAATTTGCTGCCGCCTTGACCTACGCCGAAGACGTATTTGCACGATGGCCGGCATTAGTTGGAGGTAGGGGTAACACCCATATGTGGCCCGTTGACTGCAGCCAGCCGAAGCGGGTGGACGACCCACGCTCGTATGTGCTTGACTTGGTTCTGCTGATCGCGTCGGCAACGGAAAGCAGCGAGGTTCTAGGCGACTGGAAACGTCGAGTGGAAGCAATGCGATAGGGAATCAAGCTCTGCTGTTCACAATTCTCTATCCCGATGCTCCTATGGATGTCAAGCTCCGTCGGCCGCTGTCTGGCCGGCGGAGCTTGACCCCTTCGTCCCGAAGGAACCACTAGCCGTCGATGAGCTGCGCCAGCAGCAGGGCTGAGCTGTCCGAACGGTTCCACCGCAGTCCATGGATGTCCGGCGTTGCTCGCGTCCATCGTCACCCAGTTGGTCACCCAGCTCGGGTGTCAGACGTTGGAGCGGAACTAATAGCTCTGATCTCCTCACCAGCACAACCAGCAGCCGACACCTGTTCAGGAGGTGTCTCCGGGTTGTCATGGCTACGCGCTGGTGACGAGGTTTCACGCTGTCTTGTGCCCCAGGTGTGCCCCCAGTGCGCTGGCGGGGTAGCTATAGACCACGCACGTACCCTGTGGTGGTGAAGGCCCCCGTATGGAGCGCCCTGGCCGCATGGGTCGCGCTCGTAATCAGCGTTGCGAATCTGTGGTACAGCGTCGTCCGCGTGTGGTGGCGCGAGAGGAAGGCCAGCCCATCCGCTCGCCTTGATCTATTTGACTACCACAACAAGTCTGGCTGGCATGAGGAGGTACGAGTCGTCGTCACGAACCACGGCCCGGCGGACATGAAGAAGGTCGAGGTGCAACTTTTCGATGACGACGGAACATCGCTGGAACTCGGAGACGCCTCCGTCTCGGTCCTGTGGCCCAAGATGCCGCTCGGCTGGCTGCACCCGGAGGAGTCTCTCTACTTGACGCTTAACCGGAGTCTCAGCACGCGCGACCCGAGAGCAGCACTCATCCGTTGGGAGGACGGCCGCCGTTCTCAACAGTCTCGCTGGATTTGGCTCTCCTATCACCGGGTCACTTGACCCCCAGGCAACCAACACGGCTCGCTGACCTGTGCTGTCATGGGCATGTACCTGCGGCAACCGTCCAGGATCGTCCGTGGACGTCCGCCGCCGCTCGTACCCGTCGTCACCCAGACAGACACTTAGCCGAGGCACGGCAATAGGCCGACAGGTGTGACAGAACAAGGCATCGGGCGTCAATGTTGACACCCACCGGGCCATTGTTTGCCCTCAACGAGAGCGCCTCGCCCATGCGCTCGACATTGATGTCAAGCACAGCGTGTCGGCTCCGCCTGAAAACTGGCTCTGGCACACATTTTGTGAGTCGCGCTCGCCGGTAGTTCGGGTTGGGTGCCGAGGTGGAGATCATTCCGGCGTTGCTGCCGCACCTGACGG